>JBDNIE010000007.1:0-14846 GCA_041688425.1 Halioglobus sp.
CTCCGACCCTGAATAATTTCCACCGTCTGGCATCTTCACCGGCTTGGCCTGCCCCTTTGCTTGCTGCACTGCGGTCGCTGTCAGCTTGCCCATGCTCCACCCCTCTATCGTCCTGTTTGGCGGCATCTGCTTTGGCGGTATCGAAAGTACCGCCATAAGTACCGCCTTTTTGGCGGTATGTGGCCGGATATAGCGGGACGGCTACGGACACCGTACAAACAAAAAAGCCCTGATTTACAGGGCTTTGGGACTTTCTTGGATGTTACAAGAGGGGAATTTGGTCGGGACGGCAGGATTTGAACCTACGACCACCACACCCCCAGTGTGGTGCGCTACCAGACTGCGCTACGCCCCGAGATCGCCAGAACTTTGAGCAAGTTTGACAAGGGCGAGAGTATACGCAATCCCGCCTTTGATACAAAGGCTATTTGGAGGGAGAGAGCACCTTGAGAACGTCTTCCAACTCCTCGATCGTTTCCTTGATCACCGCCATCAGATCTGTCGATATGGGCGTCTTGCCGTTCTCGTCAGTCATGCGCTGTCTGGCGCCGCCGATGGTATATCCCTGATCGTAAAGCAGAGCACGGATTTGGCGAATGGTGAGTACATCTCCGCGCTGATAATAACGGCGGTTGCCGCGACGCTTGACAGGTTTTAACTGCGGGAATTCCTGCTCCCAGTAGCGCAAAACATGAGGCTTCACCGCGCAAAGTTCGCTCACTTCACCAATCGTGAAGTAGCGCTTTCCGGGGATTACGGGGAGTTCGTTATTGTGGGTCGGTTCCAACATACGCTTCTACTCGGGCTTTGAGCTTCTGACCAGGCCTGAAGGTTACTACCCTGCGGGCAGAGATTGGGATCTCTTCACCGGTTTTCGGGTTGCGACCAGGACGCTGGCTTTTATCGCGCAAATCAAAGTTGCCAAATCCTGACAACTTCACTTGCTCGTTGTTTTCCAGGCAACCACGAATTTCTTCGAAGAACAATTCAACGATCTCCTTGGCCTCGCGCTTGTTGAGCCCCAACTCTTCAAATAGGCCTTCTGCCATTTCAGACTTCGTCAGAGCAACCATCGTCCTTTCTACCTAGTTCCTAAGCTCAGCATTATAATTTTTTTGCAATAGATCAATGACTTGACCCATCGCCAGATTGACTACTTCATCGGCAAGAGTGCGCGTTTGATCGCGAAATGTCAAACTCAGCGCGACACTTTTTCTATTAGGATCAATGCCTTTGCCTGTATAGACATCAAAAAGCCTTAAGTCTGTGAGGTAAGTCCCAGAAGCAGAGCGTACTGCGTCCATCAATTCGCTGGCTGGCACCGATTTGTCGACAACTATAGCCAAATCACGACGAACTTCAGGAAACTTGGAGAGTTCCTTAAACTCCGGCTTGGCACCCTCCAGCAGGGTTTCCAGGTCAATTTCACACACGAACAATGGAGCATTCAGACCCAGGTCCGCAGCCACAGAGGGATGAAGCGCACCGATCACGCCTACCTCCTGCCCCTTTCGGGTTATGCGTGCGGTCTGTCCCGGATGCAAAGCCGGACGTGAAGTTGCCTCAAGCACACAGCTCGCTGGCATACGCGTTAACGCCAGCAGGCTCTCCAGATCGCCTTTCAGGTCGAAGAAGTCCACCGCCTCACCAGGTGTCGACCACGATTCTACAAGTCGCTCGCCGGTGCACACCATCGCCAGTGTGGACACCTGCCGCAAACCGGACTCTGTGGGAACAAACCGCAAGCCGCTTTCAAACAAACGCACCCGTGATTGCTGCCGGTTGATGTTGTACAGCACGGCGCTGACCAGGCCCGGTAAAAGGCTGGTGCGCATTACGGCCATCTCTGCGGAAATGGGATTCTTCAAAGCCACTGGGCTGAGATCGGGATCGAAGATGCGCTGCATTTTTGGGTCGACAAAACTGTAGGTAATTGCCTCGCGATACCCCCTCGCACTGAGATGGCGACGCAGATACCGGATCGACAAGCCTGTCTCGGGCCTGGCCTGCATCTGGAGATCGGCGCGAATATGTTTTACCGGCAGATTGTTATAGCCATAGACCCGGGCCAACTCTTCCAGCAGATCAACCTCAATGGCGATGTCAAAGCGCCAGCTGGGTATCGCGCACGTCCAGCCGTCGCTGGTGGTTGTAACGTCCAAACCGAGGCCACGCAGGATGCGCTCAACGTCTGCGGCTGGCAGGTCGAACCCGAGTACTTTTTCGATACGGGCTGCGCGCAGTTCAACATCGGGGCGCTGCGGCAAATGCGTCTGCGAAACGACTTCCTGAATGGGCCCCACCTCCCCACCGACGATATCGACCAGTAATTGAGTAGCGCGCTCGATAGCTTGGGCCTGCAGCTGAAAATCCACCCCACGCTCAAAGCGATGGGAGGAGTCGGTGTGCAAACCGTAGGAGCGCGCCTTCCCGGCCAGCAGGTCAGGCGTAAAGAACGCCGCTTCCAGGAATATGTCTTTCGTACTGTCACTCACCGCAGACGCCCTGCCACCCATGATGCCGGCAATAGCCAGTGGACCGTTGTGATCTGCGATCAGCAGCGTATCCGAGCGCACCGTCAGGGTCTGCCCGTCGAGCAATTCGAGCGACTCGCCCTGCTCGGCCATACGCACCACGATGCCGCCGTGCAGTTTATCCAGGTCGAAGGCATGCATCGGTTGGCCAAATTCCAACAACAGGTAATTGGTCACATCCACCACCGCATCGATGGTACGAATACCGCAGCGGCGCAGCTTTTCCTGCAACCAGTGAGGACTGGCACGAGAGACATCAACGCCTTTGATAATGCGGCCTACATAGCGTGGACAACCATCACTGGCTTCAATGTTGATAGCAATCGTGTCTGTAATCGACTGTGCCACTTGGGGGATATCGGGTGTATTCACCGCTAGATTATTTAGCAGCCCTACTTCACGCGCGATGCCGGCAACGCCAAGGCAGTCCGCGCGATTGGGCGTAATGCTGATCTCGATCACATTGTCATCAAGGTTGAGATACTGCCTCAGGTCGGCGCCGACGGTTGCATCGGGTGCCAGTTCCATCAAACCGGAAGACTCTTCAGAAAGACCCAGTTCCTGTGCAGCACACAGCATCCCTTGAGATTCAACACCGCGCAGCGTGGCTCTCTTGATCTTGAAGTCACCGGGTAACTCGGCGCCCACACAGGCCAGAGGCACCTTCAGGCCGACCCGCGCATTAGGCGCACCACAGACTATTTGTACCGTTTCCGTACCCGTATTCACCTGGCACACGCGCAGTTTATCGGCATCCGGATGGGGCTCAGTGCTGAGAATTTCAGCCACAACCACACCACTGAACATCGAGGCAACAGGCTCAATGCCATCCACCTCCAGGCCCGCCATCGTAATCTGGTGCGCCAGTTCCTCAGTGCTCAGAGCAGGAGAGACCCACTCACGCAGCCATTGCTCGCTTATTTTCACTCTCTATTGCTCCGCTTAGAACTGCTCAAGGAAACGCAGGTCATTGTCGAAAAACAGGCGCAGGTCATTCACGCCGTAGCGCAACATCGCCAGTCGTTCCACACCCATACCGAAGGCAAAACCGGAATATTTTTCGGTATCGATACCCGAGAACTCGAAAACTTTGGGGTGTACCATGCCGCAGCCCATCACTTCAATCCAACCTGTATTGCTGCACACACGGCAACCCTTACCACCGCAGTTGACACACTGGATATCCACTTCCGCAGAAGGCTCCGTGAACGGAAAATACGAGGGCCTGAATCGCACCGCCAGTTCGCGTTCAAAAAATACGCTCAGGAAATCTTCAATCAGACCTTTGAGTTCGGCAAAGCTGGAGTGCTCGTCGATCAACAGGCCTTCAACCTGGTGGAACATCGGGCTGTGGGTCAGATCTGAATCACAGCGATAGACACGACCCGGACAGATGATACGCAGTGGCGGTTCCCGAGACTCCATCACTCGCACCTGCACCGGCGATGTGTGCGTGCGCAGTACCGTATGCTCGTCCACGTAGAATGTGTCGTGCATGGCTCTCGCCGGATGGTGCGCAGGAATATTGAGAGCTTCGAAGTTGTGGTAGTCGTCTTCGATCTCAGGCCCCTCTACCACTTCGAAACCAATCGCGGCAAAAAAATCGGACATGCGCTCAATAGTGCGCGTAACGGGATGGATACCGCCGGTGGATTGGCCGCGCCCGGGCAGGGTCACGTCGAGCGTTTCCTGCGCGAGCTTCGCCGTCACGGCAGTGGCTTCCAGTTCGGCTTTACGCGCGCCAATCAGCGCCTGCAGTTCCTGCTTTACCACATTGATCAACGCCCCGGCTTTGGGACGCTCCTTAACAGAAAGGTTACCCAAACCCTTGAGGAGGCCGGTAAGCTGGCCTTTCTTGCCAAAGTAGTCGACGCGCAATTGTTCCAGCGTGGCGCCGTCCTGCGCACCTGCGATCTCCGCTTTCGCCGCACTGCCGAGTGAGTCGAGGGCGAGTGATTCGGGATTTTCCATTTACGTCATCCTCACTATCGTTCTGATTCTTTATCATCATTGGCATCGCCCGGCTTCACCACCGGGGAATTTACGCTGCAACCGTGCTCGAATTCTTCAACTGCACGGCCATTACGCCAATAACAAAAAAGGGAAAGAGCGCCGCCCTTTCCCTTGATGTCTTACCTGTAGCCTGCGAACCGCGGGAGCTGTAATCAGCCAATACGGTGGGGTAGGCTCAGGCCAATGCAGCCTTCGCGTGCTCCACAACCGCTGCAAAACCGGGCTTGTCATGCACCGCCAGATCAGCCAACACTCTGCGATCAAGTCCGATCTCGGCCTTTTTAAGACCATTGATCAAGCGACTGTAACTCAGGCCATTAACACGCGACTGGGCGTTAATACGCGTGATCCACAACGCGCGAAACTGACGCTTGCGCTGACGACGGTCACGGTAGGCATACTGTCCTGCTTTGGTAACAGCTTGCTTGGCAACACGGAAGATCCGGCTACGAGCACCGTAGTACCCTTTGGCCTGCTTCAATATTTTCTTGTGGCGACGATGAGCCACCACACCACGTTTTACGTGAGGCATAGTCTTCTCCTAATGTCTAATGGGTAACCAATTAAGTCGCACGCATCATGCGGTCGATGAGCACCTTGTCGCTTGCGTGGATCATTGAAGTTCCACGCAACTGGCGCTTACGCTTGGTTGTCATCTTGGTCAGGATATGACTCTTGTTGGCGCTTTTGCGCTTATATCCGCCGGCAGTTTTTTTAAAACGCTTGGCGGCCCCACTGTGAATTTTTGCTTTAGGCATAATCAAATACTCCGCATTTGATAGTTCATGTATAAAGATACCAGGGCATTCACAAGCCGCTAGCTCTTCCTCTTGGGGGCAATAACCATCGTGAGTTGTCGGCCTTCCATTTTCGGGAATTGCTCGACAGCGCCCAACTCGGCCAGATCAGCTTCTACTCGCTTGAGTAGTTCCATGCCAATTTCCTGGTGAGCCATTTCACGCCCGCGATACCGCAGTGTGACTTTGGCCTTATCGCCGTTTTCAAGGAAACGTGTCAGGTTGCGTAGTTTTACCTGATAGTCTCCTTCCTCCGTCCCTGGACGAAACTTCATTTCTTTAACTTGCGTACGCTTTTGCTTCTTTTTCTGTAACGATTTTTGCTTTTTAATCTCAAATACAAATTTACCGTAGTCCATCAATTTGCAAACTGCGGGGTCTGAGTCTGCGATAAGTACCAGGTCCATGGCTGCCGCCTCGGCGGCCGCCAGTGCCTCTTTCAGAGACACGACTCCTACCTGCTCGCCCTCAGCTCCAACCAGCCGGACCGGGTCCGATGTGATTTGGTCGTTAATAATCGCCTTCTTGCTAGCTCCTTTGCCGCTATCTTTCTTAATACTAATTCTCCATTGCAATACGGCCACGACATGCAACATCGTCGGCGAGGTGCGCAATAAATGCATCGAGATCCATGGATCCCAAGTCCTCACCACGACGAGCACGCACGGCCACAGTCTGTGTTTCGACTTCTTTATCCCCTACCACGAGCAGGTATGGAACCTTCCGAATTGTGTGCTCGCGGATTTTAAAGCCGATTTTTTCATTTCTCAAGTCCGAAACGACCCGAAAGCCGTTGTTTTTCAACGAATCCTCCACTTTTAGGGCATATTCGGACTGTTTGTCGGTAATATTTAGCACCACCGCCTGTGTCGGCGCCAGCCAGGCGGGGAATACGCCCTCATAGTGTTCGATCAGAATACCGATAAATCGCTCGAAGGAACCCAGTACGGCGCGGTGCAGCATGACCGGCACCTGACGGCTGCCATCCTCGGCGACATACTGGGCATCCAGACGGCTGGGCATGGAAAAATCAACCTGAATAGTCCCAAGCTGCCAAACCCTGCCGATACAATCCTTAAGCGAGAATTCGATCTTGGGGCCGTAGAAGGCACCCTCCCCGGGCAGCTCCTGCCACTCCAGGTTCTGCGTATCCAGCGCATCCGCCAGTGCCTTCTCTGCGCGATCCCAATCCCCGTCGCTACCCACTCTTTGTTCCGGGCGGGTGGAGAGACGGTAAATGACCTCACTGAAACCAAAATCAGCATAAATCGAATGCAGAAAATCGATGAACGTGGAGACCTCTGGCTGAATCTGCGCCTCAGTGCAGAAGATATGTGCATCATCCTGCACAAAGCCACGCACACGCATAATGCCGTGCAGGGACCCGGAGGGCTCGTTGCGGTGACACGAGCCAAATTCGGCGAGCCGCAGCGGCAGATCGCGGTAGGACTTCAAGCCCTGGTTGAACACCTGCACATGACAGGGGCAGTTCATGGGTTTCACTGCAAACTGCCGCTCCTCTGACTGCAGCATGAACATGGCATCGCCAAATTTGTCGGCGTGGCCCGACTTTTCCCACAGCGACATGTCCACCAGTTGCGGTGTCTTTATTTCCTGATAGCCATTGTCACGCTGCGCTTTACGCATGTACTGCTCAATCGTCTGGTAGATGCTCCATCCCGCCGGATGCCAGAACACCATGCCCGGCGACTCCTCCTGCATGTGGAAAAGTCCCAGCTTCTTGGCGATCTTGCGGTGATCACGTTTCTCAGCTTCTTCGATACGTGTCAGATACTGTTTGAGTTGCTTCTTATTCGCCCAGGCAGTGCCGTAGATCCGCTGCAGCATTTCATTGCTGGAATCACCGCGCCAATAGGCACCGGCCACTTTGGTCAGCTTGAAGGCCTGTAATTTTCCGGTGCTTGGTACATGCGGGCCACGACACAAATCGCCCCATACACCCTGCATATATAAGGAAATTTCTTCACCCTCCGGCAGCGCCTCAACAATCTGGACCTTGTAGTTTTCGCCCAGATTACGGAATCGCTCTATCGCCATTTCGCGACTCATCACCAATCGTTCGACGGTCATGTCAGCCGCGGCCAGCTCTTCCATACGCTGCTCGATTTTGCCCAGGTCGTCTGGCGTGAAATGGTGGCCGGTAGCAAAGTCATAGAAAAAGCCATCCTCAATCACCGGGCCGATGGTGACTTGCACGCCGGGAAACAACTCCTGAGTCGCCATGGCCAGCAAATGCGCTGTGGAGTGCCGGATGATTTCCAGACCGGCATCATCACGATCGGTGATGATCGCGAGCGCGACATCCTGCTCAATCAAAAAAGAGGTATCGACTTCGCGGCCATCCACCACGCCGCCGAGTGCTGCTTTTGCGAGGCCAGGACCGATGTCCGCCGCGACATCGTGCACGGATATCGGTTGCTCAAATGTGCGTGCGCTGCCATCAGGCAGGGTTATAACCGGCATGTTCGTTCCCTTTTGTCAGTGGTGGCCCCTACCAAAGGCCACTTGAGGCGTCTAAACGGTTTATCTTTAACAGAAAACGTGCGGCAATCGGTGTTTCAAGTGGCTGCCTTTATCGTGTCCCATAGCACCCTGATTGCGGGACAAGATAGTGCCCGATTGGGCACGAAATTACCAGTACGACTGGGATTACTTCACAGGCCTAGCTGGCAAACGCGAGCTGTTTAATTTCCGCCAACTGGTCGCGCAGCGCAGCGGCTTCTTCAAACTCCAGATTCTTCGCATGCTCGTGCATTTGGGCTTCAATCTGCTTGAGCTTACGCGACATAGCGGCGGGGGTCAGCGAGGCGACATCCTGAGCATAGGCCGCCTTGGCTTCAGCCACTTTTCTGGCTTTATCCTTGCCGCGAGTCGGCATAAGCCGCGCGCCCTCCATAATGTCCTTTACCGACTTCTCAACGCCGACAGGGGTAATATTGTGGAGCTTATTGTGTTCAGACTGCTTCTCCCGGCGGCGATCAGTTTCTGCAATGGCACGCTCCATAGAGCCGGTGATCTTGTCCGCATAAAGAATCGCCCTGCCATTCAGGTGCCGTGCGGCCCGCCCCATAGTCTGGATCAGCGAGCGCTCGGACCGTAAAAACCCTTCCTTATCTGCATCAAGAATACACACCAGCGATACCTCAGGCATATCCAGACCTTCGCGCAACAGGTTAATGCCCACCAGTACATCAAACACGCCAAGGCGCAGGTCGCGGATAATTTCAACGCGTTCGACCGTCTCGATATCCGAGTGCAGATAGCGCACTCGCACGCCGTGCTCCGTCAGGTATTCTGTCAGATCTTCAGACATGCGTTTGGTGAGAGTTGTCACAAGTATTCGCTCGCCTCGCTCCACTACGATGCCAATCTCACGCAACAAATCGTCTATTTGCGTGGTTGCCGGGCGTATCTCTACCGGCGGGTCCAGAAGGCCCGTGGGGCGCACGACCTGCTCTACGATACGGCCAGACTTCTCGGCTTCATAGGGGCCCGGCGTGGCGGATACAAACACCCGCTGCGCGACGAGTTGTTCCCACTCTTCAAATCGCAAAGGACGATTATCCAGTGCAGACGGCAGGCGAAAACCGTACTCGACCAGTGTTTCTTTGCGCGACCGATCGCCCTTAAACATCGCCCCGATCTGCGGAATACTGGCGTGGGATTCATCCACGATCACCAGCGCATCAGGCGGCAGGTACTCGAATAACGTGGGCGGCGGCTCGCCGGGCGCGCGGCCGGAAAGATACCGCGAATAGTTTTCGATGCCATTGCAATAACCCAGTTCGCGGATCATTTCCATGTCGTAGCGCGTGCGCTGCTCCAGGCGCTGTGCCTCAACCAGTTTGTCGTTCTCCCGCAATTGCTTTAGCCGGCCGGCCAGCTCTTCTTCAATATGCACAACGGCATCAAGCAAGACTTCTCGTGGCGTGACATAGTGGCTCTTGGGGTAAATAGTCACCCGCGCAACCTTGTTCTCGACAGCGCCTGTCAGTGGATCGAACCAACAAATATTCTCGACTTCCTCGTCGTATAACTCAATCCGTACGGCGTCCCGTTCAGAATCTGCGGGGAAAACATCAATCACATCACCGCGCACGCGGTACGTGCCGCGCCTAAAATCGACATCATTGCGCTTGTACTGCAGATCGGCGAGCTGGCGCAGAATATCGCGTTGATTAACGATCTCACCGCGCGACAGGTGAATCAGCATTTTGAAGTACGACTTGGGGTCGCCCAGTCCATAGATCGCCGAAACCGTGGCTACCACCAAACAGTCACTGCGCTCCATAAGCGCCTTTGTAGCCGACAACCGCATCTGCTCGATATGTTCATTAATCGAGGCATCCTTCTCGATAAATGTGTCGGAAGACGGTACGTAGGCCTCCGGCTGGTAATAATCGTAATAGGAGACAAAGTACTCAATGGCGTTATTGGGGAAGAACTCCTTGAACTCGCCATAAAGCTGCGCGGCCAGCGTCTTGTTGTGTGCCATGACAATGGTCGGGCGCTGCAACTGCTCCACCACGTGCGCAATAGTGAACGTTTTTCCCGAGCCGGTAACGCCCAGCAAGGTCTGCGCTGCCAGACCAGCGCGCGCGCCCTCCACCAGTTGCCGTATCGCTTCGGGCTGATCCCCTGCTGGCTGGAAACTCGATTCGACCTTGAAGCGCCTGGCCACTTTTTCCTCCTGACTTGCGTAAAAATAGCGCACTATTATCCCGTATTTTGGGGGATTAGCCAGCCAATCGCTGCTAGCGCCTACCAGTTGATTTCCATTAGTATCGCTTTGCTATACTCAGGTGTTGAATGAACTGTAACGAGGACGATAGGATGATTCGATGTGTGCGACTGTGGACAGGAGACGATCAGAATTCTCATTTCGAGGAGGGCTTGATTGACCTCAATCCTGGATTCGACGGTGATCTTCTGACCGATAAACTGCAGGTCGCCGCCACCTCCTTTCAGGAAACACAGCCGGGTGGGGCGCTGTCGTGGCACACGGCGCCGGTGCGGCAGTTGGTAGTCACCTTGAGCGGCACACTGGATTTCGAGACACGCGCGGGCCAGCATTTTCAAATCGCGCCGGGTGATATTCTGCTGGCCGAAGATACCGTCGGCAGCGGGCATACCTGGAGGCTTGTCGACGAGCAGCCCTGGCGCCGCGTGTATATCGTACTGGCGCCCAATGCGACCGTACCGTTTAAACCTTTGAAATGAAGCCCCCAAGCATGCAGTCATGGCAGATGGTTAGCTGGAGAGTTAGATGAACGATATCAGAAGTGATGAAGAAGTTGATGTCGCGCTCGTTGGCGCAGGTATTATGAGCGCCACGCTCGGTGTGTTCCTGAAGGAACTACAGCCCCACCTCAAACTCGAAGTCCTCGAGCAATTGCCCGGCGAGGCGCAGGAGAGCTCGGGAGCTTGGAATAACGCCGGCACAGGCCACGCCGCCAACTGTGAGTTGAACTACACGCCAATGGGTGCAGATGGCAGCATCGACATCGCCAAAGCACTGCAAGTCAACACCGAATTCGATATGTCGCGGCAGTTCTGGTCGTACCTGATCAAGAAGGGCGCGATTGCATCCCCGGAAGAATTCATTCATCCGGTGCCGCATATGAGCTTCGTGATCGGCGCGGAGCGACAGGATTTTCTCAGGAAACGTCATGCTGCAATGAGCAGCCACCATTGCTATCACGGCATGGAGTACTCTGAGGATCACAGACAGATCGCCGCATGGACGCCATTGATTATGGAGGGGCGTGACCCCGCACAAGCCGTGGCGGCAACTCGAATCGTGACGGGTGCAGACGTAAACTACGGCGCACTCACCTCTAGCTTGCTGGGCTACCTGAAGAAACAGGACGATTTTGTCGTTCGTTTTTCACAGTCTGTGGTCGATTTAAAGCGCCGACCGGGCGGTGGCTGGCGGCTCAATGTCATAGACCGCACGAGCGGCGCGCAGCGCAGCGTGAACGCCAAGTACATCTTCCTCGGCGCGGGCGGCGGCACACTGCCGCTGTTGCAGAAGTCCGGGATTCCCGAGGCCAAGGGTTATGCCGGCTTCCCGGTCAGCGGCGTGTGGCTGCGCTGCGGCAAGCCCGAGCTGGCCGAGCGTCACACTGCCAAAGTCTATGGCATGGCGGCCACGGGCTCACCACCGATGTCAGTACCGCATCTTGATACCCGCATCATCGACAACAAGCGCTGGTTGCTGTTCGGGCCGTACGCTGGATTTACCACACGCTTTTTGAAGCACAGCTCACTGTTCGATTTACCGAAGTCGGTGCGACCAGACAACATCCTGCCGCTGCTGGCGGTGGCACGCGACAATTTCCCGCTAGAGGAATACCTGATCGGACAGGTATTACAGCGATCCTCTCACCGTTTCGATGCGTTGCGCGAATTCTATCCGCAGGTGGATGCCGCCGACTGGGAAGTGTCGATAGCCGGTCAGCGGGTGCAGATTATTCGCCGCGATAAAGTGCATACCGGCAAACTCGAGTTCGGCACCGAAATTGTCCATTCCGCCGACTCCTCCATCGTCGCTCTGCTAGGCGCATCGCCCGGCGCTTCAACGGCCGTCTCGATCATGGTGCACATGCTTGAAAACTGTTTCCACGAGCAGCTGGTAGGCCATTGGGTGCCCAAGTTGCAGGAGATGATTCCCTCCTACGGTCATGATCTTGAAAAGGATGCTGCGTTGTCCGCACGCATTCGCGCCGACAGCGCCGAAGTTCTCAAGCTGCACACAATCTAATCGCAACAGATTGCACACCACACGTCCAACCAGGATGGCATATGACTAAACCCTATTCACTGAAGCATCGTGCGCCGCAACCTGAAACGCCGGACGCGGATGCCTTCACTATTTATCGAGCCGAGGTAGAACCCGGTCTAAACCTTGCTTTTGTTCATGAAGGTAGCGGCGGCTATCCACTACTTTTATTACATGGCTATCCCGAATCCAAACGTATCTGGTGGCGCAATATTCAACCGCTGGTGCAGGCGGGCTTTGAGGTGATCGTGCCCGACCTGCGCGGTTACGGAGACTCCGATCTATCGGACAAGGATGAGTATGATCTGGTCTACTATGCGCGCGATTGCCACACTCTTGTCACAGAGGTTTTGGGACATTCTTCTTTTGGGATCATTGCCGGGGATGTCGGTGGCGCAGTCAGTTGTGAACTGATCAACCGCTTCCCGGGCTCTGTCGATAAGCTAATCTTTTTCAATTCCATTCCGCCAATGGTTGTCGATCAAGCTGGTTGGTACGAAGAGCGCGGCATCCCTTTTGACCCACTCGAAGAGCACCCAACGCACGAGTACCGTATCCGGCAGGGGCGCGACTGGCGCGATTTAATAGAAGAGCTGGACACACCGGTCAAACGCCAGCGGTATGTGCGCGATTTTTATGAGCACCGACTCTGGGCCTCGCCGTACAGCTTCAGTGAAAGTGATTTCGCGTTCATGACCGAGCCGTTTACCGATGCAGCCCGATTAGCGGCCAGCTGGGCGCCCTATCAGCTGACGTTTGGCCGCCCCATGACGGAAATTCCACTCGTATTGCAAACGGTAAATATTCCGACCATGATTTTGTACGGGCCGGATGACGAGGTGGTGCCCAAAGACTTTACCAAACGCTGTGAAGTCGCTTTTCCGAACAGGGTGGGGCCGCTGACGATACCCGACTGCGGGCATTTTTTGCAGTGGGAGAGAGCGGATGTTCTCAATGACCTGGCCACACTCTTTTTCGCTGACTGCAAGTAATCAGGGTAATCAGGGGACAGACCACGATTTAGCTGTGGTAATCAGGGGACAGACCACGATTTAGCTGGATTAGTCGTTGCGGGGCCGTTAACTTGTAGGCACTGGTAATCCCCAAATATTATGCAAGTTTGAACTGAATTACTCTGAGTCACTGGCTCCCAACAACCACTTGCCGAGGAAGTAAACGTGTCGCAATGCCCCTATCAAAATATTCTCGATCCCGATATCTATACGGACGGAACGCATCATGCCGTATTCGCAAATGTGCGGGACAAGTCTGGCGGCCTGGCCTACATTGATGATCCCATCACAGGGGTGCCTTACTGGGCCGTTATGAAGCGCAGCATTGCCGATTATGTCTGCAAGAATCCGCTACTTTTTTCCAGCGCTGCGAAGACCATTCTCCCCAAGGAAATGCCTGAGGAAGAGATTGCGCTCTCGCGGTTGATGCTGGTCAACATGGACCCTCCTGAACATGTCAAATATCGACGCATCGTGCGCAATGCCTTTACACCCAAAGCCGTGCAATCTTATGAAGCACGTTTTCGAGAGGTTGCTCGCGAGACTATTGATGCGATTGCCGCCAAAGGAGCCTGTGAATTCGTGACCGATGTTGCAGCTGAGCTGCCGCTCATCGCAATCCTGTCGTTATGCGGTATCCCGATGAAAGACAAGCAGCAATTCTTTCACTGGACCAACACCATGATCTTCACCGAGGATGAAGATATGAGTGGTGCCGAAGGTGCGGTTGCCTCCCAGGCTGCCGCCATTGAAGTCTACGCCTACGCGGCAACTCTAGCCGAACAGCACAAAACGCAGCCGCTTACCGACATAGTCGGCGCCCTGCTCGATGGCAGGGTTAATGATGAGAAATTGTCCCCCGAAGAATTCCAGTTATTTTTCCTGATGCTAATCGCCGCTGGCAATGAGAGCACCCGCTCGGTTATCGCACATGGCATGCGCCTATTGATGGAGCACGAGGAGCAATTACAGAAACTGATCGACGATCCCTCGCTTATTCCTTTCGCGGTGGAAGAAATTCTGCGCTACAACCCGGCGTTTGTGCAGATGCGTCGCACCGTCATGGAAGACACAGACATTGAGGGCCAGCACCTCAAAGCCGGTGACAAAATGGTCATCAATTGGCAAGCGATCAACCACGACCCGGAGATTTTTGAAGAGCCGGCGACCTTCGACGTCGAGCGCTTTCGAAACAATCCGGAACTGGCAAACCAGCATCGGGCTTTTGGCAATGGCGAGCATTTTTGTATCGGCGCACACATGTCCAGGCTGGAAATGCAGGTGATGTTCGAAGAGCTGATCCCAAGACTGAGGAATCCGCAGTTTGCGCAACCGGTAGAGTATGTGCGGGATTACTTCGTCAATAGCATCAAGGCCATGCAGATCACCTTTGACCCCGAGATTCAGCTCCCCAAAGCGGAGGTGGGTTGTTAGACGGCGGGCGGGCTCTGCCGGATTTCAAAAACTCACCGTCAGAGCAAAAACCTTTGATTATCCTTTACATAGCATGGAGTAAACCGTAGCGACCACATCCCGAACGCAAAGCGGAATTAGCGGTTGACCCGAACACGGTCCATCATTAATATACGCGACCTTCAGTAAACGCCATTCCGCCTTAGCTCAGTTGGTAGAGCAAATGACTGTTAATCATTGGGTCGGAGGTTCGAGCCCTCCAGGCGGAGCCATA
>JBDNIE010000119.1:0-7275 GCA_041688425.1 Halioglobus sp.
CAGAGGGTGGTTCAAAGATACGTTACCTCACCACGAGGGCGCTGTCGTGATGGCGTTTTGGGACGTCGACTTTTGCGCTAGTTTGCACGATTGCCTCATCAACCTATGGCCATCCATCGTTGATCGCGGCTTTATATTCCTTGATGAGTACCGTGATGTTTCATACTGCTCAGTGTTCTATTCGGAGAAGTATTGGAGCAAGTACTTCGCAAGCGCTCCTCCAGGGTTGATTGGGATCGGTACCGGCGTACAAGTAGGAATGTATTACACCGATCCATCAATGGGAATGGGTGTACCGCGTATACAAGGCGCCGAGAGTATCGCGTACTGCCGCAAAGGGGATCGCTCGATATGGGAATACTATCCGGATGAAATTGAGGCCGAGGCCGCAAGCGGGCTCTCCCTGCATGTGAGTACCTGATCATTATTGCTCTCCCGGTCTGCGCCTGCTCAGGGAGTGAGAGCAGCCTGACCGGTGCTGTCATGGTGTTGCGCGAACAGCAAAACCCCGATTGGCGCAACTGGCGGATCGCATAGCCTCTTGGACAGAGAGTGCAGCGCGCTTGCAGTTGTTCCTGCATTTGCGAGGATTAAAAATTGCGATCACCCTATTGCTGATCGCCTCAGGCTGCTGGCCCCTTTACAGTACCGCTGCTCACAGCGGGAATATCGCGCCGGGCGCGCACGCACATCACTCGCAGATGTACCACTAGGGCGACGCCGCCTCCCATGGGTAGTCGAGGCTTTGTCCACAGCCTTGATAATTGATATTGCTCTGGACTGGAGAGCCCTGTGCTGATTGGCCCTGTGTGATGGTGACCTGCTCGGGGAAGCGCTCCCCGCTCATGGTGTCGACGCAGGTCTCTTCAATGATTTCCACGCGCAGCGTCTGGCTGCCACTGATGCTCTCGTACGCTCGCGTGTTACCTACAACCTGTGGTCCCGGGTCAGGAACCAGAAGTCGCTGCAGACCAAAATCAGACACAAATAGCAACTGGCGTCCGCTGCGTATTTCAAGATACCAACTTGGCTCATTGCCGGTGGCACGAAAATCCACACCGCGCCGACGGGCGTCTTCCCAGGGCACACGATGCGGCTGCAGCTGGCAATTTTGGTGAACATCCGCGCCTACTGTCAGCATCAAATCCTCGCCCTTGCTCCAGAACGAGATATCGCCTTCCTCATAGAGGGTGCCGGATGCACTGCGCACTCGAGACAGTATGAGATACTGGCCGGGTAACCACAGAGCTATTTCACTCGGCCCAACGCGAGCAATAAAGTCAAAGCCATTGCAATCGTAAACCAGCGTTGTCGCCATCGGCCGCTCATCGGGTTGGAAATCTGCGATGCCGGCAGATTGTTCTCGCTGCCCCTGGCCGCTACTACACGCGGTTAGTAGTAGCATAAAGATCAGGTAATAACGGTATGGCATATTGTAGATTTCCGTAGATCAACTGTTGAGAGAGACGCTGCAGCCGCCGCCTTACCGAGCAGCTGGTTGGGTCAGGCCGCATTCCCACAATATACAGAGATTCCGCTTCGCGCAGAACGCCGTCCCTGTCGAGTAATCTTTACTGCAGCGTCAGCAACGGCATCGCGATCATGCGCAGCGCCAGTAGTGTCACCATCCAGCGAAACAGACGCTGGAAATTTAATTGCGGGACCAAATTCCGCAGACGCGTTCCCACCCAGGACCCGAGTACTCCCGCCGCAATCATTGCGCCAAGCAGCATCCACCACTCTGCAAAACTAAAGCCTATGGCAACGAATACAACAACTCGCGTGGCGTGATTGAGCGACATATAAACTGCGGTATTCACTACCAGCCAGTCTCGAGCGGTATTACGCCTAAGCAACACGGCGGCACCGACCGGCCCTGTCGCGCCCGCTATCATACCCATTCCTGTCTGGTAGAAACCCAACAACAGTAACGCCAGCTGCCCACTGCCCCTGACTGCGGGAGGCGGGGCCCATGTAAAAAGCAGGATAAGCAGCCCAATCAGCGCGGGCAACCAGTACATATCGAGCTGACGGTATACCTCGGAACCTAGCCAGGCGCCCGCAATTGCGCCAATCGCAATGGCGGGAATAATCGCGAAGTCGATATCGCGCCAACCAAAGCCGGCGCGGGACACATTGCTTGCAAGCTGCGTCGCTGCATGCAACGGCAGGATTGCGGCAGCGGGGACCAGTCCCGGCATAAGCGCGATCAACAGTATGCCGCCGCCCATGCCCATGACCGCAGCCAGGCAAGAGGTTAGAAAAACAATGGGTACCAGCAATAGTTCAGTCATGCGTACCTCACATGAAGCGCATTCAAAGACGCAATTTACCTGACTCGTCGGCAAGTCTACACTAGGGTCCAAGCGACAGTATGACTACCGAGGCAGCTCCCCAATGAGTAATCTAGAAAAATCTCTCGCAGGCAACGTGGTTCCCGGATGGTACGGCGCCGACCCTATCAGCACTGATCTGAAACCCAACCCCCATCCTCACTACAAACACTTGCGCGAGGTACAGCCGGTAAATCTCACGCCACTGGGCGACTGGCGACTGTCGAGCTACGCTGATATTCAAAAATTGCTAAAGCACAGTCACAGCGGTATGCGCGATACGGATGGCCTGATTCCGGATGAGACGCGCGAAGAGTCCGATGCGTCAAAGTTTATGCTGCGCATGGACCCGCCCGATCACGACCGCTTGCGCAACCTGGTGAGTAAGGCATTTACGCCGCGCTCGCTCAATACCATGCGACCGGCGATCGAGCCGCTGGTGGCAAATGAACTTGATCGCGTCGCCTCAATAGGAGAGATGGATTTGGTCGCTGATCTCGCACTGACGGTACCAGCTGCCTCGATGTGCGCAATGCTCGGCGTACCGTTTGAAGATCGCCACAAACTGACCAAGCTGGTGTCTCTGGTCACCTACCGGCTTGCCAGAAAAGCCTATCCGCACCTCCAGGGGCAATCTGAGGCTGCGATCATGGAGTTGGCGGTCTACATGATGCACCTCATTGAGGAGCGCCGCGCACGCCCTACGGATGACATACTGGGGCAGCTAGTGACCGTCGAGGAAGCCGGTGACCGCCTGAGTAATGATGAACTTTTGCAACAGAGTATCGGCCTGCTGGTGGCCGGCCTTGAAACCACCATCGGCCTGATCGCCAATGGCATGGTCTGCTTCGCCCGCCACCCCGAGCAGTTCGAAAAACTGGCGGAGAACCCGCAGCTGGCAAATTCGGCAGTGGAGGAATGCCTGCGCTTTGAACCCTCTGTCCCTATTACGCGCAGGACCCTGTGGGAGGACACCGAGTTCAGCGGCGTCACCATTCCGGCCAACGCCAACGTCTATGCCATGTTGATTGCAGCCAATCGTGACCCACACTATTTTACCGAGCCAGATCTGTTCGATATCACACGCAACGAAGCACGGCACTGCTCCTTCGGCGGCGGCATTCACTTTTGCGTTGGCTCGCATCTGGCAAGGATGAATGCCGAAATCGCCTTCAACCAAATGGCTAAACGTTTCACTGCAATTGAGATTGACGAAGCAAAAATCGAGTGGGCACCCTCGCTGTTCAGGATACCCGGCAGTATTCCAGCGCGCTTTAGACTGCGCGCCTAGCCCATTGGATACAGCAATTCACGCGATACCGCATCGATTTTTTCCAGCGTCTCGAGTGACAGTGTCACATCCGCGGCCGCCAGTAATTCTGGCACCTGCTCGGCAGTGGTAGCACCAACAATGGTCGATGCCACAAAGTCATGTTGCTTGCTCCAGGCGATGGCCATTGTTACCACGGACATTCCCAGCTCTGCTGCGATAACCTGATAGCGCGCCGTGGACTCCAGAGTCTTCTCATTGACAAAGCGATTCATCATCGCCTGCTGGCGTTTGGGTGCATCTTTATACTGGGAAAAACGCGCGCCCTCCGGAAAGGCTCCGCCGTTGTACTTGCCACTGAGGACACCGCCGCCCAGCGGCGAATAGGGCAGCAGGCTGACGCCCTCCTGACGGCAGGCCTGCGCCAGTTCATCCTCAAAACGCCGATTGTTCAAGCTGAAGTTGTTCTGGATCGTGTGGTGTCGCGCCAGCCCTTGCACATCCGACGCCCACAGACTTTTGGTCAGCCCCCAGGTCGTTTCGTTACTGCACCCCAGAATACGCACCTTGCCCGCTAGCACCAGTTCATCCAGCGCCATCATGGTCTCTTCCAGCGGGAAGTCCGCATCGGGCCAATGCGTCTGGTACAGATCTATATAATCGGTATCCAGACGACGCAAGCTACCCTCCACTGCGCGCACAATGTGATGGCGGTCAAGCCCGGTTTTGCCGCCGCGCAGCGGCGCCGTGATCCACACGTGGCTGGGGCCGGCGACCTTGGAAGCGATGATCAGGGAATCCCGATCCTTAGTCTTCATCCAGCGCCCGACAATCTCTTCAGTCGCACCGACATACTTGATATCAGGGGGCACCGGATACATTTCAGCAGTGTCATAAAAATCGACACCGGCATCATACGCCATGTCCATAATTCGAAATGAGGTCTTTTCATCGGCCTGATTACCAAAGGTCATGGTACCCATGCAGATATCTGACACCACGATGGAGCTCTTACCGAGGCGATTCCTGTTCATGCAGTCTCCTTAAGCATCTATTCTTGATTAAGCTCTGACAGACTACAGGCCCCGACTCGTAAAAAGAACAGTTGCTCCTGCAAGCCGGTGAATTAAACTCTGCGCCATGATGCGCTCACGCTTCCTGCTCTTTGGCATTGCCACCGTCCTGCTGATTATTGCGAGCACAGGAGTCTATCTCTATCACAATTTACCAGGACTGCTGCGCCAGCAGGCCTTACGCGCGCTGCAGACGTATGGCATGGAGGATCTCGATTACACGGGATTGACGTTCACCGCCCGCGAGCTCGCTTTTGAGACGCTAACTTTGAGCGGGACCTATGAGAACCTTGTCTATACAGTCAAACTGACCTCCGGCACATTGCACTATGACTGGCGCACAGCGCTCAACAGCCGATTCGAGTCGCTCGCGCTGTCCGGTGTCGACCTGTCTATTCATTCGAGCGGCGCCGGTGCAAGCGACACCATTGCCCCGATCAGAGTCGACCAATTAGTGCCGCAGACGCTGATGGCACACCTGCCAACCACATCGCTGGTTATCAATCACTGGCAGCTTGATTATCAGCCCACCAGTACTACTGTGCTCTCTGCTAACGGCAGCCTAAAAATTGATGGCCAACTGGACCTGAACCTGAACACAATACTGGCGGGTCGTGAAGTTGCAGCGGCAATACACGCTAGTGCCGCCAATGTCGGACTGGACGCAATCATTTCGCTACGCAATACCGACACTGCGCTCGCAGACGCGACGCTGGCATTGCGACCTGAAGAGGGTGCGCGCTGGAAGTGGCATCTTCAGGGAAGCGTCCACTACGCCCCGGTACTGCACTGGCTACAACAATTGAATAGACAACAGGAACCGGGTGCCGGCATCGCCTGGGCGGACGCGGCGGGACTGCAGGGCAGCAGCGTATTCGATGTGCAGGTTGGACATGGGAACGAGCTCACACTCGGCAGTGCAAAGCATCCCATAGAGCATGTGCTGCGACAAATGCGCGCAAGGATCCACCTGCGCAACAGTATCCAGCGGCTGGATATTCCCTCGCTCGCCAGAACACGGGAAGGGACATCGGCCGGGATACTGGACATTGACGCTACCTACGACGCGGGACAGCTTACGGCCAGCGTGCCCGCTTTTAGCATTCTGGGGGAACTGTGGACGGCGCGACTACCACTATCGGATGATACAAAGCGCGGGCTTGGCTGGGCAGAAACAATACCAGTATCACTTGAAATCGCTGATCCAATTACCGTCGCCTATAGCAAAGAAGGCGTATGGTCTATGCAATTACGGAGTGGCCTTTTGTCATTAGGGGAAAACGACACACGCATTCAATTGCAAAAGCTCAACCTTGATGCATCGGTAAACGTCGACGAACCGCAACAGGTCACAACACAGCTCACATCTCACGTCACATCACCGCTCACATTACAAATGACAGCGAGCCTGAATACGCGCCTCAGAAATCAACTACTCCCGCAGCTGGAGCTGGCATTGACACAGCGCGGCAGCATTGAAGAAAGTGTTTTTACCCTGCGCGTCACCGATGCGGCGGAAAGTTTCGATACTGATCTAGACGGAAACCTGCATCTGCTGAGCGGCGCGGGAAACTTCAGTCTGAGTACGACGATCAAGGATCTGGCCTATTTCTCGGCGAGTACCTTGCCGCTGCTGCGCGCCTTCGATCTTCTGGACACCGACATGGAAATTCGCTCGGGTACTGTGCAGCTAACAAGCACCATAGAGAGCAAGGACTTCGACCTGCTGAAATGGAAACAGCAGTCGCAGGCGAGCATCGCGAATGTATCGGGCAGCCTTCAGGGGTACCGTTTTGAGGGTTTGTCCGTGACGGCAGACTGGTCTGGCATAACACATTGGAAAACATCTAAACCAGTGCAGATTTCGCTGGCTAAACTGGTTCAGGGAGTTACCGTGAGCGACATCAACTTGCGCATGAGCTTGCCAGAAGCCACGCCGATCGAACGACCCAAACTGCGTATCGATGCCTTCTCCGCCGAGATGTTCAGCGGTGACATTGCTCTATCGGAACCACTGTTCTGGGATTTCGCCGCAACGAGTAACCACCTCACACTGCATGCGGACGACTGGCAGCTCGGTGCGTTGGTAGCATTACAACCCAACACCGACATACGGGCACAGGGCACGCTGCAGGGCGAACTACCGCTCACCTTTTCCGATGGACGAATCATCATCAACCGTGGCTATCTGCGAGCCATACCGCCCGGAGGCAGTATTCGTTATGTAGCAAACGAAAAAACGCAGGCACTGGCCAACAGTAATAGTGAACTGGCGCTGGCCATCGATCTTCTGAGCGATTTCCAGTACCAGGTATTAAGTACTGATGTGCAGTTGGACAAGGCTGGAAATCTGCTGCTGGGATTATCATTGGGTGGTAGCAATCCCGCTCAGCACGATGGACAGGCCGTTAATTTCAGTATCAATGTGGAGCAAAATCTCGATCCACTGTTACAAAGCCTGCGCCTTAGTGATAACGTGTCGAAGCGAATTGAAGGCAAGTTAAAATGAACTTTAACGCCATTCTCCGCTCAAAACCTGCCGTACACCCTCCGGTTCGATACGCGCCGGCTAGCAACGGGCCGACCTAAAACAGGCTGA
>JBDNIE010000120.1:0-26845 GCA_041688425.1 Halioglobus sp.
CTAATGAGTGCTTATGCCGGCGCCAGCGATGGTTTTATCAACCCGGCAGGACCTGTTGCAGCAGCGCTGCGCGATCACCTGATCTTTATCGTACTGGTCATGATGATTGTTATCGTGCCGCTGTTTATCGCATTGCCCTGGACACTTTGGCATTACCGCATCGGTAACAAAAAGGCAGACTACCAACCCAACTGGGAGTTTTCCTGGCCGCTGGAGCTGTTAATTTGGGGCTTGCCAGTGATCATCGTCGGCGTCCTCGGCTGGAAGCTGTGGGAGCAGACCTTTGAACTTGACCCCTACAAGCCACTGGCCGCGACCGAACCACTGCTGGAGGTGCAGGCGATATCGCTGGACTGGAAATGGGTATTTATTTATCCAGAGCAGGGGATCGCTTCCGTTAATGAGCTGATGATTGTGACAGGGCGGCCGGTGCGCTTTCGCCTCACCAGCGGCACTGTTATGCAATCTTTTATGATTCCCCGTCTGGGTGGCCAGATCTACACCATGGCCGGCATGGTCACACAGCTTAATTTGATGGCCTCTGAACCGGGCGAATTTCGGGGACTCAATACACAATATAACGGCATGGGCTTTGCCAACCAAAAGTTTCTGGCGCGCGCCGTGAGCCAGGACGAGTTCGATGCATGGGCAGCGAGCCTGCGTCAATCGAAACCTCCTCTGGATCAAACTGCCTGGGCGCAACTGACCAAGCCATCCGTACTGCCGGCCCCACAGTTTTTTGGCAGCGTAGCAGACCATTTCTTCGCCGGGGTTGTGGCGGGTTTCACCGGTGGTGGCCACCACCACCTAATAAAGGACGGATCTGAGTTGTGAGTGCAGAATCAAGTTTTTCACTGCTGGGCAACCTGGGGGCACAGGACATCTCCTTTGTGCATGCCTACGAAAACCCGGTAATGAGCGAGTTTATTGCCGCTTCCGCTGGTGGGTTTATGGTGGTGGGCGCAGTCATTGTGATCGCTCTGCTCTCCTATTATCGCGGGTGGCGCTCGCTGTGGTTTGACTGGCTGACCAGTGTGGACCATAAAAAAGTCGGCATCATGTATATCGTGGTGGCGTTCGTGATGCTGGCAAGGGCGATTATCGAAGCGGTTTTGATGCGTTACCACCAGTCCATCGCGGTAAACGATCCCGGTATATTATCACCCGACCACTTCGGGCAACTGTTCAGCACCCACGGCAGCATCATGATTTTCTTTGTGGCGATGCCCTTCGTGTCCGGCATGATGAACTACATCATGCCGCAACAGATCGGTGCGCGGGACGTAAGCTTCCCACTGCTGAATGCCATCAGCCTGTGGCTAACGGCGGCAGGTGCCGCGCTGGTGATGATCTCGTTAGTAGTAGGCCAGTTCTCCACCGGTGGCTGGACGGCCTACCCGCCCTATACCAGCATCGAGTTCAGTCCGGGTGAAGGCGTGGATTACTGGATATGGTCTATCAGCTTGACTTCGATCGGCAGCACGCTGACGGGGCTAAATTTTGCCACGACGATTTACAAAAACCGTGCGCCGGGCATGACGCTGTTTCGCATGCCGCTGTTTTGCTGGACCACTTTGTGCACCAGTATTCTGATGATCTTTGCGATGGCACCTCTAACGATAGCAACGCTGATGCTGGCCCTGGATCGCTACGCCGGATTTCATTTCTTCACCAATGATTCCGGCGGCAATATGATGAACTACGCCAACCTCTTCTGGCTGTTCGGCCATCCCGAGGTCTATATCCTGATCCTTCCGGCCTTCGGTGTTTTTTCTGAGGTGATCTCCACGTTTTCTGGCAAAGTGATTTACGGCTACAAATCCCTCGTGTTCGCCACCATGTCTATCGCAGTGTTATCGTTTACGGTCTGGCTGCATCACTTCTTCACTATGGGGCAGGGGGCCAACGTCAATGCCGTGTTCGGCATTGCGACCATGCTGATCGGCGTACCCACCGGCGTGAAAGTCTATGACTGGCTGCTGACAATGGTGCGCGGGCGGATACGATTATCGACCGCCATGTTGTTCTCCATAATGTTTCTGGTGACGTTTGTACTCGGCGGACTGACTGGTGTGATCCTGGCCAATCCGCCGGTCGACTTTGCCGTACACAACTCGCTGTTCCTGGTCGCGCATTTTCATAATATGGTCATTCCGGGTGTGCTCTTTGGGATGATCGCAGGCTATCAGTTCTGGTTTCCCAAGGCCTTTGGCTTTCGTCTGTCCGAGCGCTGGGGCAAGGCCTCCTTCTGGTGCTGGTCGATCGGCTTCTATCTTACGTTTATGCCGCTCTATGCACTGGGCCTGATGGGCGCCATGCGCCGCACCGTAGAATGGTTTCGACCGGAGTACCTGGGCTGGCTGCAGGTCTCGTTTGCCGGTGCCATGCTGCTGTTGTCTGGCTTCCTGTTGCTGGCAGTACAACTGATTGTGAGCGTGCGCCAGCGCGAGCAGCGCCGCGTCCCGGCAGGTGACCCATGGGACGGGCGCTCGCTGGAGTGGTCCAATAGTGCACCGCCGCCGGAATACAACTTTGCGGTGATTCCCCAGGTTGAGGCGCGGGACGCTTTTAGCTGGATGAAAGAGCACAAAAAAGCCTATTTATCGCCGGATAATTACGAAGACATCATGGTGCCGAAAAACAGCATGGTCGCCCCAGTGATTGGGGTCGCCGCGATTGTGTTTGGCTTCGCGCTGGTGTGGCACATCTGGTGGCTGGCTATCGTGTCTTTCACCGGCATATGGGGCACCGTTATTGCCCGCAGTTTTGTCACCGAGACCGAACGCGTGATCCCTGCCAGCGAGGTGCGTGCAGACCACGAAGCCTGGCTGGCGCGGGTGCGTGAGGCTCCTGTCACACCGCGCGAGCGTGAAGATACCAGCGACAATGTCGGCCGTGCCGAGGTGCTTGCATGAACACCTCGCCGCTAAGCCATCCGGGGCTCAACCTGGGCAGTGTCGACGAATACAGCCACGAAGAAGCTGAGCCGGTCATTTTTGGCTTCTGGATTTTCCTGATGGCCGACCTCGTGCTGTTTGCGCTGCTGTTTGCGACCTACGCCACGATGAGCGTGCAGGGCCAGGCGGACGGCCCTTCACCCGCCGACATTTTTGACCTGTCCAGCGCTTTTATCGGAACAATGCTGCTGCTGGCCAGCAGCATCACCTTTGGCATGGCCTCGCTGGCACTGAAATACCGCGCCGATGGCCCCCATCTGGTCCTGTGGTTAGTGCTTACGTTTATCTTGGGTGCGGGCTTTATTGGCATGGAACTGCGCGACTTTATGACGATGATAGCGCAGGGCGCGGTGCCCCAACTCAGTGGCTTCTTATCTTCGTTCTACCTGCTGGTGGCAACCCATGGCATCCATGTAACTGCAGGGCTGATATGGATGATTGTATTATTAATACAACTGCGCGTGATGGGCCGCACTACAACAGTTAAGCTGCGCATCATGCGTCTGGCGCTGTTCTGGCACATGCTGGACATCGTCTGGGTGTGCATTTTCAGCTTCGTATACCTCTACGGGGTGACGTTATGAACGGCGAACCAACAACGGGCGGCGCTGTTGAAACGTATGAAAAGGATTTTCGTTCGTACTGCATTGGCGGCGCACTGGCGCTTGTCCTAACCGCCATCGCATTTGCGCTGGTGGCCTTTGAGATACTCCCGGTCTTTGAGCGACTGGTAGCGATCGCACTGTTGGCAGTGGTCCAGATCGTGGTTCACTTTCGCTATTTTCTGCACATCAGCTGGCACTCCCACCGCGACGACCTGCAACTCGTCCTCTTCACCAGCCTGATCCTGTTCCTGATGGTGGGAGGGACGATCTGGATCCTGTTCAACCTACACAGTCGCATGATGTAGGCAACCCTCAAAAGGCCAGTTCGCGTTGGCCAGCTGTCAACGGCCCATCTTGGCACGGCGCTTGCGTGGACGACTCTGATATCCCTAAGAGTCAGCGCGAGACACGATGAACAAGAGTTGGAGTAAGTACCGGGCGGATAAGTTCTACGATGAGCTGATTGCCAGCTCCGGACGACCACGCGTTGCCGCAAAACGGGTTGTAAATCTGCTACAGACTCTGTCCGAGGACGAGATGGTCAGCCGCCGCGCCGCGGCAGAACTGGCAATCCGTGAAATGGGTGTGTCCTTCACGATCTACAGCGAAGGCAAAAACATAGACCGCGCGTGGCCTTTTGACATTATTCCGAGAGTCATTCCCGCCCGCGACTGGGCCCGTGTTAGCCTCGGACTGGCACAGCGCAGCCGAGCGCTGAATTGCTTCATCGACGATATTTACAACACACAGAAGATTCTGGCCGCCGGCATCGTACCCGCTGACGTTGTGCTCGACTCGCGAAACTTCAAGCCGCAGTGCGTGGGCATGTCGCCCCGCTTCGGTGCGTGGGCCCATATATGCGGCACTGATCTGGTGCGGGATCAGCGTGGCAAGTTCTATGTATTGGAAGATAATTTGCGCGTGCCCTCCGGCGTGTCCTACATGCTGGAGAACCGCGAAATCACCAAACGTGTGCTGCCCGAGCTGCTGGAGAACTACAGCATCCAGCCAGTGGACGACTACCCATCGAGATTGCACAGCATGCTGGCCTCCCTGTCGCCCCGGCCCGTGCGACGCCCTTGCATCGCAGTACTCACCCCCGGCATCTATAACGCCGCCTACTTCGAGCATGCCTTTCTGGCCCAACGCATGGGCGCGGAGTTAGTGGAGGGCAGCGACTTGTTTGTCGACGATGACGACTGTGTCTACATGCGCACGGTGGACGGCCCCATACGGGTCGATGTGGTGTATCGGCGTATCGACGACGATTTTCTCGATCCCGAAGCGTTCCGCGAAGATTCCGCGCTTGGCGTTCCCGGTATCATGCGCGCCTGGAAGGCAGGCCATGTCGCGATCGCCAATGCACCGGGAGCCGGCGTGGCCGACGACAAGGTCGTGTATGCCTTCGTACCTGATATGATTCGCTACTACCTGCAGGAAAAACCCCTGTTGGCCAGTGTCAAAACCTACCTGTGCATGAAAAAGAAGGACCGCGACTTCGTGCTGGCCAATCTCGACAAACTGGTGGTGAAGCCGGCCAATGAGTCGGGGGGCTATGGGCTGATGATTGGCTCCCATGCCAGCGCGGCAAAGCGTGGCGAATTCGCCCGGCTGATCGAACAGAATCCGCGCAATTACATCGCACAACCCATCCTGGCGCTATCGACCGCGCCCACCTATATCGATGATAGCGTGGAACCACGACATCTCGACCTGCGGCCGTTTATCCTGCACGGGAAGGAGACATGGGTGACGCCGGGCGGCCTGACGCGCGTCGCGCTAGCGAAGGGCTCGCTGGTCGTCAACTCCTCTCAGGGCGGCGGCAGCAAAGACACCTGGATTGTGGAGGGCAAGCGATGACTATGTTATCGCGGGTTGCTGAGCGGCTGTTCTGGATGGCGCGGTACCTGGAGCGGGCCGAAGATACCGCCAGGCTGGTACATGCCTACACCCACATGGTGATGGATATTCCCAAGGGGTCCGAGCCCGGCTGGGATATTCTGGTGAAAATTCTCAACGCCGAACCCCACTATCAGGCGCACTACCGAGTATACAACGAACAAAACGTCATGAAGTTCCTGCTCGCTGATGAGGACAATATCAGTGGCATTTTAAGTGCAATACGCGCGGCGCGCGAGAATGTGCGCACCACGCGGGATGTGCTGCCCGGAGAGGTCTGGGAGCATGTGAACGAGCTCTACCTGTATGCCCAGGAGTACGCCGAGAAAAGCGTCGGCCGGCGCAATCGCTACCATTTCCTGGAAACGGTGATAGCGCGCTGCCAGATGATCAATGGTATGGTGGCGTCCACGCTGCAGCGAGGCCACGCCTACCGCTTTATAAAGCTCGGACAATTGCTGGAGCGTGCCGATATGACGACGCGCGTGATCGATGTCGGGGCCGCCGCACTGCTCGGCAATGAACGCCTCCACAGTACTGTAGACCCCCTGATCTGGACCAGCCTGTGCAATTCTTTGTCCGCTATGGGGGCGTATCGTCGCGAGTTTGGCCCTCAGGTCGAGGCGAGCGCAATGGTTGACTTCGTGCTGCGCGAAGGTGCGCTGCCGCGCTCGGTGAAATTCTGTCTCGACGGTATACGCAAGGAATTGACCCCACTCAAGAACAACCGGGACGCACTGAAGTTAGTCATCAAGGCGCGGCGCAAGCTCTCCCTGTTTGACCCACAGGTCAGCTCGCGGGAGGAGTTACATGTATTTATCGACCGGTTCCAGCTCATACTGACGCAGCTCTACACCAGCATTGATCACACCTGGTTTATGACAGATGAACGGCAAGCGAGTGCTACTCTGAAGGCATCGGCAACTCGGTAAAAGCCTACACAATACGGAAAGAAGCCCATGACAATCCGCGTTGCGATCAACCATCGCACAACGTACAAGTTCGACCGACCGGTCTCGATGTCGCCGCAAACAGTGCGCCTGCGTCCGGCCCCGCACTCGCGCACGCCCATCCACAGCTACAGCTTGAACATCAAGCCTCAAGCGCATTTTATCAACTGGCAGCAGGACGCTTTCGGCAACTATCTGGCGCGTCTGGTATTCCCGGAGAAATGCACCGAGTTCGAGGTCGATGTGGAAGTGATCGCCGATATGACGGTGATCAACCCATTTGACTTTTTCGTTGAGGAATACGCGGAAAACTTCCCCTTCGACTACGCGGCTCAGGTAAAGAAGGAATTGCTACCCTATCTGGAGACGCTCAAAGGCGGCCCACTCTTTGCGAAACTCCTGGGCGAGGTGAACACTCAAAAGCGCGCCATGAACGACTTCCTGGTTGACCTGAACCAGATGGTTCAGAAAGACATCGAGTATCTCGTGCGCATGGAGCCCGGCGTCCAGTCCCCAGAAGAAACACTAGCAAAAGCGAAAGGCTCCTGCCGCGATTCGGCCTGGTTGTTAGTGCAGTTGTTACGCCATCTGGGCCTGGCAGCGCGCTTCGCCTCCGGCTATCTGGTGCAGTTAAAGCCGGATGAGAAATCGTTGGATGGTCCCTCAGGTGCGGAGGAAGATTTCACCGACCTGCACGCCTGGTGCGAAGTCTTTCTGCCCGGCGCCGGCTGGGTAGGACTGGACCCCACATCAGGACTGTTCGCCAGTGAAGGACACATCCCGCTGGCATGCACGCCCCACCCGGTATCCGCTGCACCGATTGCCGGTGCCACCGACGAGTGCGAAGTGGCGTTCGACTTCAGCAATACCGTGGAGCGTGTGCTGGAAGATCCGCGCGTCACCAAACCCTACTCGGAAGCACAGTGGCAGCACATTCTGGCGCTGGGCCAGGCCGTGGACAAGGAGTTCGAGGAACAGGACGTGCGGTTAACTATGGGCGGCGAACCGACGTTTGTCTCGATCGACGACATGGAGTCCGCGCAGTGGAATACTGACGCGCTGGGCGATGACAAACTGAGCCTGGCCAAGACGCTACTGCTGCGCATCCGCGATCATTTTGCACCCAAGGGCCTGCTGCATTACGGGCAGGGCAAGTGGTATCCGGGCGAGGAAGTGCCGCGCTGGGCGCTGGGCGTATTCTGGCGCAAGGACGGTGAACCGCTGTGGGACAACCCGGAACTGCTGGCCCGCATCGATCAAGACTACGGCTATGACGTCAATGTCGCCAACCGTTTTGGCCAGTACCTCTGCGATTTGCTCACACTGCCCCGCGCTTGCTGTCAGCTGGCATTTGAGGATGGCCTGCATTACCTGATGCAGGAGCAAACACTGCCGAAGAATCTCGATATTCTGGCCCAGAGACTCAAAGGCGACCTTGATCGCCGCCGCCTGGCGCGCCTGATCGAGCGCGGGTTTGCCGTACCCTCCGGTGTTGTTATCCCGTTGCAACGCAGCACGGGCTGGCCGCTGGTGGGAAAATCCTGGCACAGCAGCCTGTGGCCGCTGCGACGTGAACGCATCACCCTGATACCGGGTGACTCGCCGATGGGGCTGCGCCTGCCTCTTAATGAACTGCCGGAAATCGCCAAGAAAGCAGACCGCGTGCCGCCTCAACGCGATCCGTTCGAACTCCGCGAGCCTCTGGCCAAGCGCGCTGACATGCAATTCAATGAACCGGAACTCCCGCTGGACGGAGAGCTTGCCGAGCCGACCGATTATGAAAAAGTGGTACGCACGGCTATGTGCGTGGAGGTCCGCAGCGGGCGCCTGCATGTTTTTATGCCGCCGCTGGAATACCTGGAGGATTACGTTGAGCTGATCGCTGCCATCGAGCAAACCACTGCAGCGCTGAAGCTCAAAGTCATTATCGAGGGTTATGAGCCTCCGCGCGATCCGCGTATGCAAAAACTACTGGTGACGCCAGACCCCGGCGTCATTGAGGTCAATGTGCATCCTGCCAGCAACTGGGATGAACTGGTGGCCAACACCACCATCCTGTACGAGGCGGCAAGACTCTCTCGCCTGTCTACCGAAAAGTTCATGCTGGACGGTCGCCACACCGGCACCGGTGGCGGCAATCACATCACCCTGGGCGGTGCGACTCCGGCCGACAGCCCGATACTCAGAAGGCCAGACTTGCTGCGCAGTCTTATTACGTTCTGGCAGCATCACCCCAGCCTTTCCTATCTGTTTTCAGGTATGTTTATCGGCCCAACCAGCCAGGCGCCCCGCGTCGATGAAGGTCGCGACGAAATGCTCTATGAGCTGGAGGTAGCCTTTGCCCAGATGCCTGACGGTGAGGTGACGCAGCCCTGGGTGGTTGACAGGCTATTTCGCAATCTGCTGATCGATGTAACCGGCAACACCCACCGCGCGGAATTTTGTATCGACAAACTCTACTCACCCAACAGTGCCACCGGCCGCCTGGGTATTCTTGAGTTCCGCGGCTTTGAAATGCCTCCCCACAGCCGCATGGCGCTGGTGCAGGCGCTACTGCTGCGCTGCCTGGTTGCACGTTTCTGGCACAAGCCCTATCACAAGCCGTTGGTCCGCTGGGGCACAGAGTTACATGACCGCTTTATGCTGCCGCATTATATCTGGCAGGATATGAAACACGTGGTGGAGGATCTACGTGAGCATGGCTATGCGTTTGTTCTTGAATGGCTGGCGCCCTTTGAGGAGTTTCGCTTTCCGCATTACGGCCGCGTGCAACTCGATGACATCGAACTGGAGCTGCGCTGGGCCGTCGAGCCCTGGCATGTGCTGGGTGAGGAGACCACCAGTTTTGGCACCTCCCGGTATGTCGACTCCTCCGTTGAACGCCTGCAGATACGCGCCACGGGGCTGACGGAGGGGCGCTATGTACTAGCCTGCAATGGTCGACGCGTACCCATGCGCAGTACCGGTCGGCACGGCGAAAATGTTGGCGGTGTGCGCTACCGCGCATGGGCGCCGCCGTCGGCACTGCACCCGATGATTGGTGTGCACGTCCCGCTGACGTTTGACTTGATCGACACCTGGAATGGCCGCTCGCTAGGCGGTTGCACTTATCACGTCTCCCACCCCGGAGGACGCACCTATGAGACATTCCCGGTCAATGCCTTTGAAGCCGAATCACGGCGCATCAATCGCTTTGGCATACTGAGTCATACACAGGGACCTTTCATACCGCAACCGGAAGTCAATGCGCTGCGCGAATTCTTCCCTGACCAGCACCCTCCAAGGCCGATGGATCTGCCGCCCGAGGAGTCTCCTGGAGAGTATCCCTACATTCTGGATATGCGCAGCCCGCGCCGTTCATAACGGCGCTCACACTTAGTCACACCGAGCGGATTGTGGTTATACTGTCGCTCAAAACGACGGCAAACCACTGACCATTATGATCCACCACTGCGCACACAACTTCGCCACAGGTATCTATTGTGTCCAATCAGGGAACATCGCCAGAGCCGGCCCAGTCGCAGGCCCAAAGCCAGTCGCAGGTCATTCCACTGATGCCGCTGGAATACAAGAAGCGCAGTGACCTGTTTGATGATGCCTGCGCAGCCGACGGCAGCATCAAACCAGAGTGGCAATATATGCTGGGTAGCCTGCGCGACATGGGTTCAGAGGCACTGCAGCAACGTGAACAAAAAGCCCGTCGCATCCTGCGGGATGACGGTGCCACCTTCAACATCTACAGTGGCGATGGCGCCCCCAGCAACAACTGGGAGCTCGACCCCGTACCCTATATCATCGGCAGCGAGGATTGGGCGCGTATCGAAGGCGGCCTGCTCGAGCGATCAGAGTTATTCAATCTTATATTGCGCGACTTGTATGGCCCGCGCACGCTGCTGCGCCACGGACTGCTGCCTCCGGAAGCTCTCTTTAGCCACGGTGGATTCCTGCGCGCCTGCCAGGGCATTCAGATGCCGGGAGAGCACGAACTGATTCAGCATGCCGTGGACATGGTTCGGCTGCCTGACGGCACTATGTGCGCCCTGTCCGACCGCACGCAGGCTCCCAGCGGCGCAGGCTACGTGCTGGAGAATCGCACCGTGATGTCACGCGTGTTCCCCAGTGTCTATCGCGATAGCCACGTGCATCGCATCGCCAGCTTTTACCAGCGACTGCGGCACAAACTGATCTCTCTGTCACCCTCTGATGAGGCGCCTCTGATCGCTCTGCTGACCCCGGGCGGGCAAAATGAAACGTATTTTGAGCACACTCATCTCGCCAGCTACCTGGGTTTTCCACTGGTGCAGGCCGGTGACCTGGCAGTGCGCAACGGCTTCCTGTGGATGAAGTCCATGGACGGACTGAAACGGGTGGATGTGCTGCTGCGCAAAGTAGAAGATATCCACTGCGATCCGGTGGAATTACGCAGCGATTCGCGGCTCGGCGTGCCCGGGCTACTCGAAGTTGTGCGCTCAGGCCGAGTCGTTGTGGCCAATCCGCTGGGTAGCGGCGTTCTAGAGAATCCTATTCTCCTGCGGTATCTGCCAGAAATAAGCAAAAGCCTGCTGGGCCGTGAACCGCGACTTCACTCCGTTAAAACCTACTGGTGTGGCGACGACGCTGACCTCAAATTCATCACAGACAATATTCGCCAACTGATCATCAAACCCGCATATCGCGGCAGCGGTGTGGCGAGCGTCTGGGGCGGTGACCTAAACGACCAACAGGTTACGGAACTGCTGGCTACCCTGCATAGCAAACGCTATCAGTACGTTGCTCAGGGCCGTCTGGAGAAACCGCACATTCCAGCTTTCGCCAACGGCATACTGGAACCCAGACCCTGCCTGTTACGCACCTTCTCTGTTGCGACCGACAGCTCCTATAAAATCCTGCCCGGCGGCCTGACACGTATCGGCATGACTATGGGGAACCGGGTGATCAGCATGCAGTCTGGCTGCCCTAGCAAGGATACCTGGGTCACGGCCAGCGAACCGGAGCGCACTGCGCACATCGACAGCTCTGTGGATACCACCCGCAGCGCCACGGATTCACCGCTGCTGAGCCTGCCCAGTCGGGTGGTCGAAAACCTGTACTGGATGGGACGCTACGCCGAACGTGCGGAAGCCTCTCTGCGCCTGTTGCGAACAGTTTTTGTGCTATTGCACGGCGAGGACCCCATTACTGTCAACGCGCGGAAAATTCTACTGGAGACGGTGAGTAATATCACCGCGACCCAGCCCAGTTTCAAAACTGCTTCAGCAGCGATACTGGCTTCTCCGGACGACGAGCTACTGCGTATCATCCGCGACGGCAATCGCCCAGGCAGCGTCAAATCGACATTGAACGCCATGTTGGCCAGCGCTGACGAATCAAAAGAGTTACTTTCGACCGATACCATGCGCGTGATCAACGACTTGCGCGACGCCATGGAAGAACTGGACGTATCTCTGGACAGCGGACTGACATCGGCGCCGGAGGAAGCTCTGGACCCCTTAGTCACCGCACTTGCCGCGCTGTCCGGCTTGATGCATGAAAGCATGATTCGCGGCGTCGGTTGGCGCTTTATGGAACTGGGTAAACGCATTGAGCGCTCGCTGCAAATCATCGATACAGTGCGCTGTCTGGCGATGCCGATCACCGATGAAGGTGATCAATCTACAGTCCTTACAGCCCTGCTTGTCTCTATGGAAGTACTGATCACCTATCGACGTCGCGGCCGACAGCGCCGGGGAATCGAACTGGGGCTGGAACTGGTCATGCTCGACAAAAGCAATCCGCGTTCACTGCTCTTCCAATTGGAGCGACTGGAGCAACACCTCGCCGAACTGCCCAAACCCGACACGCGAAGCGGCGAACTGGAAGAAGAGGGGCGCGCCCTGCTCGAAGCGATCACCAGCTTGAAGCTATCACGCCTGCCACAGTTGCTTATAACCACCGAACCCACACGTGTGGATCTGGGGCAGCTGCTACTGCAACTGGAAAAATTACTGCAGGAGTTCAACCGCATCATCAGCGACAAGCACTTTGATCATCGTAACGATGCCCAGCAATTGGTGACCAGCTTCTGGGGTGAAGATTAATGCGCTTTCGGATAAAACACATAACCCATTACAACTACGCCGACCGCGTGACACGCTGCTACAACCTGGCCTACGTGATTCCCAGAGATACGGTGAGGCAGCAGTGCCTGAGCAACCGCATAACCCTGTCGCCGCTGCCTTCCACAACGCACAAACGCGCGGATTATTTCGGCAACAAAGCCTTTCATTTTGAAATACAGAAGGCGCATACCGAGCTGACCATCACCGCGGTGAGCGATGTGCAGATGTCCGACAGAGACCATGAACTGAATCTTGACCTCGGCATTTCATACAAAGAAGCACTGGACTATCTGCGCCATACCCACAAACCAGAGACCATTGAAGCGCGTGAGTTTTTGCTGAGCTCGCCAATGATTGAAGCCAATGAGACGCTTGCAGACTACGCACGCCCCTCCTTTGCCGACGATCGCTCCCTGAAGTCTTGCGTGGCCGATCTTACCAGCCGCATTTTCAAGGAATTTACCTACGATCCACAGTTCAGCACGATCGCCACGCCGCTGGCCGAGGTGCTGAAGCACAAAAAAGGCGTTTGTCAGGATTTTGCCCATCTACAAGTAGGCTGCCTGCGCGCGATGGGCATTCCAGCAAAATACGTGTCCGGCTATATCGAAACGCTGCCCAAGCCAGGCGAGGTAAAACTGGTCGGAGCCGATGCTACACATGCATGGATTGCGTTCTTCTGCCCTGAAGAGGGCTGGGTGGAGTTTGACCCGACGAATGACAGCCTTGCAGGCAGCCAACACATTGTGACCGCGTTTGGCCGGGACTATTTTGATGTGACGCCGTTGCGCGGTGTTATCTTTGGCGGCGGCGTGGGGCCGGTGCTCAACGTTTCGGTTGATGTTAGTCGGCTGGTGGACGCCTAGACTTTCTGCGATTCTGTAGCTTCATATATTGGGCGTCGACACTGAGCTCTGCATATCATGTAACCCTGTCCGCACCTCTGTGACAGCAATCTGATAGTCTCGCGCCAGGCAACGCGCTTCGCATCCTACCCACTTGAGGTGCACACCCGATTCTACTGTACTGGACTAAGGTCCTGCTATGTCTAAAGCAGAGCGACATCGAGGCTGTGCTCTCTATTAACGGGGCAGGATTGTGCGAGCCCCCTTGGACGGGTTCACGGCGTGTCCCACCTCGTTAACAGAGAGAACTGCCGTCTCGACAATGCATAACGCTTAAAACTTCAACCTTCTTCACACCAGAGTTTCTGCTAACATCCTCACCGTACTAAATTGAGTAGAGCACACTATCCATGGCGCAATACGTCTACAGCATGAATCGGGTTGGCAAGGTCGTGCCGCCGAAAAAAACTATATTGCAGGATATCTCCCTGTCGTTCTTCCCTGGCGCCAAAATCGGCGTGCTTGGCCTGAACGGCTCGGGCAAATCCACACTGCTGCGCATCATGGCCGGTATCGATTCCGATATTCTTGGTGAGGCGCGCGCACAGCCAGGCATCAAGATCGGTTATTTACCGCAGGAGCCGCAGCTTAATTCCGACAAGGATGTGCGCGGCAATGTGGAAGAAGGCGTGCAGGAAGCAATAGACGCACTGGCGGCGCTGGAAAAAGTGTATGCCGACTACGCCGAACCCGACGCAGACTTTGATGCGCTGGCCAAGGAACAGGCACGGTTGGAAGATGTCATTCAGGCGACCGATGCGCATAACCTGGATCACAAACTGGAAGTTGCTGCCGATGCACTGCGCTTGCCGCCGTGGGATGCGAATGTCGACACCTTGTCAGGCGGAGAGAAGCGGCGCGTGGCACTGTGCCGCCTGCTGCTGTCCACTCCGGATATGTTGCTGCTGGACGAGCCTACCAACCACCTCGATGCAGAGAGTGTAGGATGGCTTGAGCGATTCCTGCACGATTTTCCCGGCACGGTTGTAGCCATCACCCACGACCGCTATTTTCTCGACAATGCGGCGGGTTGGATACTGGAACTGGATCGCGGCCGTGGTATTCCGTACGAGGGCAATTACTCAGACTGGCTGGATGCCAAGGAGCAGCGGCTGCAGCAGGAGAAACGAACGGAGGCCTCGCACCAAAAAGCGATCAAATCGGAACTGGAATGGGTGCGCAGCAATCCAAAGGGGCGGCAAGCTAAGAGCAAGGCACGCCTGCAGCGCTTTGAGGAACTGCAGTCGCAGGAATTCCAGAGTCGCAACGAAACAAACGAGATTTATATTCCTCCGGGCCCGCGCCTCGGCGATAACGTCATCACGGTCAAAAATCTGTCCAAGAGTTTCGGCGATCGACTGCTGTTCGACAACGTCAGCTTCACTGTGCCAAAGGGCAGTATTGTAGGCATTATCGGTGCCAACGGCATGGGCAAATCCACCCTGTTCAATATCCTAATGGGCAAGGAAAAGCCTGATGGTGGAGAGGTCATCGTGGGAGAAACGGTGCAATTGGGTTACGTGGACCAGTCGCGGGATGACCTCGACGGTAGCAAGACGGTGTGGCAGGAAGTCTCCGATGGGCTGGACATCATCAAGATTGGTAACTACGAAGTGCCTTCGCGCTCCTACGTGGGTCGTTTTAATTTCAAGGGGTCGGATCAACAGAAAATCGTCAAGGATCTCTCCGGCGGAGAGCGCAACCGACTGCATCTGGCAAAATTGCTGAAACAGGGCGCTAATGTACTGTTGCTTGATGAGCCGACCAACGACCTGGACGTGGAAACTCTGCGCGCACTGGAGGAGGCTCTGCTGACGTTTCCGGGTGCAGCCATGGTGATTTCACACGATCGTTGGTTCCTCGACCGCATCGCCACACATATCCTCGCCTACGAGGACGACGGCGGCGTAGTGGTTCACGAAGGCAACTTCAGCGATTACGAAGAGGATCGAAAGGCGCGTCTGGGAGCTGCCGCCGACCAGCCACAGCGACTCAAATATCGCAGGCTTGTGTAGCGTAAAGGCAATCATTGCCGTTCTCGCATTCCAGCGGGGGCGGCGTTATAGTTCATCACTAAACTCACTGGTAAGAGCATGGCATGAGCGAACACCGTATCGAGAAACGTCGTTACACCCGCGTTGAACTGGCACTGCCCGTGGAGGTTCATCAGGGCGGCAGTGTCTGGCGGCAGCGTCTTATCGATATTTCTCTCACCGGGGTGGCCACTGATCAACCCCAGCTGTGGGATGCGCAATACAATGAGCCGTTCACGCTCATTATCAAACTCGATGAAGGAAGCACACTGGAGTTACACGCCTATCTGCAACACGTTGAGGCGGGCCGCCTGGGCTTCTCAGTGCAACACGTGGACAAAGAGAACATGGAGCCTTTGCTACGAGTACTGGAGGCTCACATGGACATAGAAACGCTGGAAGAAGAACTTGCGCAGTTAGGCCATTAGTCCAGCGCGGCCAGCGCATCGGACAGTTTCGCCACCGCCGTCACCTGCATCCCTTTGATCTGGCTTTTAGGTGCGTTGCCCTTGGGCACAATGGCTCTGGTGAAACCGTGCTTGGCTGCCTCCGAGAGACGGTCCTGGCCATTGGGTACCGGGCGGATCTCACCGGATAAACCCACCTCGCCGAATATCACCATGTCGCGCGGCAGGATCTTGTCGCGATAACTGGACACAATTGCCAGCAGCAGGGCGAGATCGGCACTGGTTTCGAGCACCTTGACCCCACCCACCACGTTGGCGAACACGTCCTGATCGCCTACCTGCAGCCCGCCGTGGCGGTGCAATACCGCCAGCAGCATGGCCAGACGGTTCTGCTCCAGCCCCACCGCCACGCGGCGTGGGTTGCCCAATTGACTGTCGTCGACCAGCGCCTGGATTTCGACCAGCAGCGGACGCGTCCCCTCCCACACCACCATCACGGCGCTGCCGGACGCGGGTTCACTGCCGCGGTCGAGAAAAATTGCCGAGGGGTTTTTGACCTCGCGCATGCCCTGCTCGGTCATCGCGAAAATACCCAATTCATTGACGGCGCCGAAACGGTTTTTTTGCCCACGCAGCGTGCGAAAACGAGCATCATCGCTGCCTTCGAGCAAAATGGAGCAATCGATCATATGCTCCAGCACCTTGGGGCCCGCCAGCGAACCGTCCTTGGTCACATGGCCAACTAACAGCAATACCGTGCCGGTTTGCTTGGCGTAACGAATCAGGTACGCAGCGCACTCGCGCACCTGCGATACGCTGCCCGGAGCAGAGGCGATCTCATCGGTGTGCACCACCTGAATGGAATCGACCACCAACACCTTGGGCTTTAATTCTTGTGCAGCGGCCACTATTGCCTCCACGTTGGTTTCCGACATGAGGCGCAGCTTGTCGGTAGGCAACTGCAGACGCTGTGCGCGCATCGCTACCTGCTGCAACGATTCCTCACCCGTGATGTACAGTGCATCCATAGTGCGGGCCAGATGACACATCGTCTGCAGCAGCAGCGTGCTTTTGCCGGCACCCGGATAACCGCCAATCAGAATGGCCGAACCGGGCACTAGGCCGCCCCCCAGCACGCGATCGAACTCCTCTGTACCCGAGGAAAAGCGCGGTAGGTCCTCTAAGTCGATATCCTTGAGGACACGGGCCGTTTGCGGGGCGCCCGCAAATCCAGCGCGCTTGCCGCCGGCCAGCAGACCGGCACCGGCTCGCCCCGAGCCTTTCTCGGGGCCCAGCTTGATTTCAGACAGCGTATTCCAGGCGCTGCAGTCATTGCACTGACCCTGCCACTTCACATAATCGGAGCCGCAGTCATTGCAAACAAACGCGGTTTTTTGTTTAGCCATTGCTATTCCTGGCGGATTGACCGCATTCCCTTGATAACCCGCCTGCACAGTGCGCGGGACAATTTTTTTGCAAACCGTTTTTGCAGACGCTCAGCGGGCGTTGACTGCCTGTCTTTGCTTCTGGGGAGTTCGACAGCGCGCACCCCCATCGCGAATGCGGTATCCTACCAAACTTGCGACACGAATCCGGTACCACAATGTCAGATTTCTCCCTCATCCCCGAGCGCCAACTGCTATTTTCACCGGTGTTGGCGGAAACTATTGGTCTGGAGGAGGCCATATTGTTGCAGCATCTGCAGCAAGTGTTTGAGCACCAGCGTCCGGATATACGCAAGGGCTATGCGTGGTTCAGCCGCGAGCGTAGCTTCCTGCTGCGCACACTGCCGTTCTGGACTGTCGAAGACTTGCATCGCATCAGCCGCAGCCTCGTGGACAAGGGCATACTCCTGATCGAGACACCGCCGCTGCTGACCTCTGAGCAACTGGTGTTTGCACTTAATGAGCCTGCCAAGACGCAGGCCACTGTCGCGGCGCCCGGCCCTGCTGTCCATATGCCTGTCCCTGCCCACATCCGTGCCCCTGCCCCTGCCCCTGCCCCTGCACACATCCCGATCCAGCCACGGCGCAGCGCCGGACTGCTACCCCGGCAGTGGTCGCCCAGTGAGGACATGCTGCAGCTGATGGCTCTGAACCACAACATACCGCAGCAGTTCGCGCTGGATCAATTGGAAGATTTCATCTTTTACTGGCGCGAACGCGGGGAAACCCACCACGCCTGGGAAAACAAATTTCGCCAGCACGTTGTCACTCACTGGCGGCGGCACCAGCAAGACACAGCGGAGGCTTTTCGGATTCCAGAGACCCAAACCCTGGATAACAACTGGATGCCCAGCGTAGACGCTATGGAAATCATGGAGCGTGGTGACATTGCGCGGGACTTTATCGAGGAGTCCATTCCTGAGTTTATACTCTACTGGCGCGAACGCGGCGCCAAAGTCACTGAACTTAATTCAAAGTTTATTCAGCATATCCGCATCCAGTGGGCCAAATACACCTCCAGCCTGGAACACAGCACCGAGCCCAAGCGCATCAGTGAACAGTGGCAGCCCACTGAGGATGTGTACGATATCCTGCGCCTGTCGCACATTGACACTGAATTTGCCCGCTCCCTGCTGCCCGAGTTCATCGTATACTGGCGCGACAGTAATCAGGCGCAAACATCCTGGAACAGCAAGTTTTTGCAGCACGTGAAGTACCACTGGGCGAAACGCCACCAGATCGAGCACGCGGGACACAACCATGCCGGACAGCAAGGAACTAGTACAACGGGTCGCACGAGAGATCGCAGCCTCGAACAAGACCTCACCGACACCTCGTGGGCAGACTGAGGCCAATCGCAAACTGGCGACCGAGGCGCATGTCGACGCGCTCAATCAGATTTTTGCCCTGTTCCGACTGAACTACCACAACCAGTATTACGCTGCCTTCCCCGACGCCGAGCAACTGCGGCAAATCAAGAAGTTATGGCTGGAGTCACTGTCGGACTATCCGGTGGAGCATATTCTCAAAGGTGCCAAGCACGCAATCGAGAACAGCGAGTACCTCCCCACGCTCAACCGCATGCTGGAATGCTGCCAACAGGGACTGACCGATTTAGGCCTGCCCGGGGCGCACCAGGCTTATGTGGAAGCCTGTCGGGCAGACTCACCCAAGTTGGCCCAGGCCTGGAGCCATCCGGCGGTTTATCTGGCCGGCCGCGACAGCGACTGGTTCTTCCTCGCCAACAGTACCGAGCGCGTCAGCTGGCCGGTGTTCAAGACACACTATGAGCGCTACTGCATGCGAGTGTTACGCGGCGAATCGTTACAAATACCGCAACCACCAGCGCTGGAGAAAAAGCCCGAGAAACCGCTGGCCAGAGATGAGCAGCTGGCGCGACTGAAGGAGCTGCGGGAACAAACGGGGTTGTAGGGAACAGGGCTTACTGAAGCTCAAACGTGGCACTTACTTAAGCTGCTAGACCGGCGCCAAAGCCAGTAGCGCTTTGCGGGACATGCCGTAAATACGTCCCTGTAGCCTCGCTTCGCGGATGGCCGCTCCGACGGATGGTCGCCCCACCCTCAACGGCGTCATACGGCCCCCTTCAATCTCTACTCGCTGTGGCGCCTATGTGCCTCTATTTAGCTAAAGTAAGCGCCATCCGGGTCTGCAGGTTCAACACCGCGCACTGCAAGTGAGCTCCGCTATTGCCTCACCTAGCGCTCGTCGGAAGAGCCGCGCGCCAGATTTTCAAAGCGGGTGTACTGGCCTATAAAGGCCAAACGACAATTGCCAATGGGGCCGTTACGCTGCTTGCCGATAATGATCTCAGCGATGCCCTTCTCTTCCGACTCCTGGTTATAAACCTCATCGCGATAGATAAACATGATGACGTCCGCATCCTGTTCGATGGCGCCAGACTCTCGCAAATCCGAGTTAACCGGACGCTTGTTGGTGCGCTGCTCCAGAGAGCGGTTCAGCTGGGACAGGGCCACCATCGGCACCTTGAATTCTTTAGCGATGGCTTTGAGGCTGCGGGAAATTTCAGAGATCTCAGCTGTGCGGCCCTCTGCAGACCCCGCCACCTGCATTAACTGCAGGTAATCGACCATAATCATACCGAGGCCGCCGTGTTCGCGTGCGACCCTGCGCGCTCGGCTGCGCACTTCTGTGGGGGTCAGGGCGGCCGTGTCGTCGATGAACAGCGGCACATCCTTGAGTTTGTTGACCGCTATATTGAGCTTGGGCCAGTCTTCCTGCTCCAGCTTGCCATTGCGCAACCGCGTCTGGTCGATACGGCCAATGGAAGCCAGCATACGGATAATCAGGGAATCTGCTGGCATCTCCATGCTGAAAACCAGAATCGGCTTTTCCTGCGTCAGCACCGCGTGCTCTACCAGATTCATCGCAAAGCTGGTTTTACCCATGGAGGGCCTGCCGGCGACAATAACCAGATCGGAGTCCTGCAATCCGGACGTCATTTTATCCAGCTCTAAAAAGCCCGTGCTCAGCCCGGTAATCTCACCGCCCGACTGGTACAACTCCTCAATCCGTTCCAGCGCCGTCTTCAGCAGGGGGTTAACATCCTGCGGGCCTCCAGCCTTAGGGCCCTCCTCGGAAATCTGCATGATCCGGCGCTCCGCCAAATCGATCAATTCCTCGGACTTACGCCCATCGGGATTAAAACCGCTCTCGGCGATGTCCTGCGCGGCCTCGATAAGTTGGCGCAAACTGGCCCGTTCGCGCACCACCTGCGCATACGCCCGGATGTTGGAGGCACTGGGGGTGTTTTGCGCCAGCTCTGCCAGATACGGCAGCCCACCGGCGGCATCCAGCTCACCTTTGGCCTGCAACTTATCGGCCACCGTAATCACATCCACGGGCTCCAGTGCTTCTGCAAGCTGCGCAATCTGGCGAAAAATCAGGCGGTGACCGGGCCGATAAAAATCCCCTGCTGTCACCAGTTCGGCAACCGCATCCCAGCCGTCTGCAGATAGCAGCAAGCCGCCCAGCACAGACTGCTCCGCCTCAACGGAGTGTGGCTGCATTTTGATACGCGCAAGCTCACCCCCGCCGGGATAACGCAGCTCAGACACGTTGCTGGGGTATTCGGTATCGGCCATAACACGCTATTTTCAAAAGGGGGTACACAGCCTATCGGAAATAGGTGAGTAGCAGAAGTGAAAACACAGGGGCCCTGCCAGATGGGGGGCTCGCCACGGTTCACAGGGAACAAAAAATGCACCAGTCATTATTGGCCGGTGCATTATAGAGCAGGCATAGCTCCCAGAAGGAGCCAAGCAGAGTGCTTTTACTCGGGGATTACCGCGACAGTTACGAACGCGCTGATGTCACCGTGAACCTGAATAGCGATTTCGTATTCGCCCAGTTCACGCAACGCCCCGCTCGGCAGTCGGACTTCAGACTTGTCCACCTCACAGCCAAGAGCCACAATGGCTTCCGCGATATCGCGTGTACCGACTGAGCCGAACAGCTTGCCTTCCTCACCCGCGTTAGCAGGGATGGTGATCTGGGCCAGCGCATTGATCGCATCAGCGCGCACCTGCGCGGCAGACATTTGCGCATCAGCGGCGGCTTCCAGATCAGCACGACGCACTTCGAAAGCAGCCGTGTTGGCCACCGTCGCGTGCACTGCTTTGCCTTGTGGAATCAAGAAGTTGCGGCCAAAACCGGCTTTTACCTTTACCGTTTCGCCCAACCTGCCCAACTTGCTGATGTTCTCCAGCAATATGACGTCCATCTTACGTTCCTCTTTTCAGGTAGTGTACTACCACTACTTCAATTGTCTCAGTCATCACTACTGTCGTCGTGCTCGTCACGCTGACGCAACTGTGTGCCCGTTTTTTTGGCCCAGCGCTGGCGAAAATTGACCCAACTGTCTGCAATAGCAAAAACCACAAGCACCAGTTTTACCGGGTCAAACACCAGCCAGGCAATATAAAACCCCGTCAACCAACCCGCACCCCGCCCGCGCATGTCTGCATATGAATGCATCAATGCCAGGCCCGCAAACGTCAGTGGGATCAAGCAAATCATCGCCCAGGTGCGGTATTCCAATCCCAGGCCCGTCAGCACCAGCGCCACCAGGAGCAGCACCGATGTCACCGCTGCCGGGTAGTAAAGCGCCTTGAACTCAGCGCCAAACCCCCCCGCGTTGTACAAAGCGGCCTGCCAGTAGCGTGCCAGTAACAGGCACACCGCCGCCAGCGTGGCAGATCCCGCGCCCAACATGCCGGCGATCTGCATCGCATCGGGCCTGGGCAACGCCACAGCCTCGCCGCCCTGCGACAACTGCTGCTCCATCGAGGCTAGAAATTCGCCAAAATAGGTCACCAACTGATCCAGATACCCGCCTGCGAACGCCATCAGCGCCAACCCGGTCACCAGACCCACACCCACGGCTGACAACATTGCCGCTGCAAGGTTGGCGGTAGTGCGCAATACCAGCGCCAGAACCAGTGTGCCAACCAGCAACGTCAGCGGCCCAACGTCCCCAAAAATATAAACCATGGCACCTGCTGGCAGCAGGGCCCACATAAAGAGCCAAAGCCCTGATGCTGCTCCCTTGCGCAGAGTCACCAACGCCAATACAGCCGCGCTGATCCAGCAAAACAACAAACTGCCAGCGCCGGCCACAACAACCAACAACGCTTGCAAGCGCCCGCGCATGACAAATTCTGCCAAGCCCTTCAAGTTAAACCTCGACTGGGCATTGCGCGATTCAAGCTCTTTCTACAAATGCGAATCCGTATAGGGCAGCAGCGACAAGAATCGCGCGCGCTTGATGGCAGTTGCCAACTGGCGCTGATACTTGGCCTTGGTGCCCGTAATACGGCTGGGTACAATTTTGCCGGTTTCAGATACATATGCCTTCAGGGTTTCCAGGTCCTTGTAGTCAATTTCCTTGGTACCTTCGGCGGTAAAGCGACAAAACTTACGGCGACGGAAAAAACGTGCCATGGTGATTCTCCTCAAAAACCTCAGTATTCGTTACAGGATTCGTAAACGTGTGCGCGCAGACTTACTTGTCGCCTGAATCATCATCGTCATCAGAATCATCGTCGTCATCGTTATCATCGCTTTCAGCGGCGCGGGCAGCATCCGCCGCCTGACGCTCTTCATAGCGGCTCTTACGCTCACGATTCTCTTTCTCGGCCTTCATAATGAAAGATTCTTCAGTGAAGGGCTCATCGCAGCGGATAACGAGGTTACGGATAACGGCGTCGTTAAAACGGAAAGTGGTGGTCAGCTCTTCCAAAGCCTCATTGGACGCCTCCACATTCATCAGCACGTAGTGTGCCTTGTGGATCTTGTTGATCGGGTAGGCCAACTGGCGGCGACCCCAATCTTCGAGGCGGTGAACCTGGCCACCGTCTTTTTGGATAGCGGCAGTGTAACGCTCGATCATGCCGGGCACTTGTTCGGATTGGTCCGGGTGGACCATAAATACGATCTCGTAATGTCGCATACGAAAGCTCCTTACGGGTTAATGCTACCCACTAAAATGGTGTAGCAAGGAGGATCGGCTAGCTGGGAAGACCTAGGGAACAACCTAGGGAACGACCTCGTTAGCCGGGCAAATTTTAAGGACGCGAAGTTTACCGATTTTGCTTGCGGGTGACAAGGAGATTATTTGCCGCGCATGGCACGCTGGCGGACCGCCTCAAATAGCACAACGCCCGCTGCCACCGACACGTTCAGGCTGCTTACAGAACCCGCCATGGGCAGGTGGATAAGATAATCACATTGCTCGCGCGTGAGGCGGCGCATACCACTGCCCTCTGCCCCCATCACCACCGCCAATGAGATTGTAAGATCCGTGTCGTGCAGGGATTGCTCGGCATCGCCATCGGTGCCGCACAACCACACACCCCTCTGCTGCAATGCCAGCAACGTGCGCGACAGATTGGTGACGCGCACAAAAGGCACCACTTCTGCCGCGCCGCAGGCGACCTTTTGAACCACGGGAGTGAGATCTGCCGAGTTGTCCTTAGGCACGACCACGGCATCCACGCCGGCGGCATCGGCACTGCGCAAGCATGCACCCAGGTTGTGGGGATCCGTGACCCCGTCCAGCACCAGGATCAGCACAGCGCCTTCTTTATTATCCACCGCCTGCAGTAAGTCGGCCTCGTCCCAGAGATTGGATGCTGCATGATCCTGCTGCGCCGCCACTTCGCTCACCTGCGCCACGGCGCCCTGGTGGCGGCCACTGACCAGGGTGTCCAGCCCTGAACGCGGCTCGCGCACAACCGCTACGCCCTGATTTTTTGCCAGCTCCAGCAGGGCATTGATGCGCTTGTCGTTGCGCCCGGCCTGCACCAGCAGGCGCTGCACTGCTTTGGCATTTTGACGCAGCAGACTGTCCACTGCATGAATACCGTAGACATAACGCACGCTCAGCGACGCCGCCTCAGGCCGGTCTTACCCTTGGACTTACGTGCGTCTGTGGATTTTTTGTCCTTCTTTGCGCCTTTTTCCACGCTAGCCTTATCGGCCTTACCTTTATCAGAACCCTTTCCTTTGTCGGCTTTACTTTTGTCAGCGCCTTTTCCTTTCGCTGTCTTAACGTCCTTGGACTCGACCAGTTCAAGGTCAATCTTGCGGTCATCCAGATCGACCCTGGCGACCTGCACGCGCACACTGCCCCCCAACTGGAACTTACGTCCCGAGCGCTCACCGACGAGGCGCTGTCGGGCCTTGTCAAAGTTGTAGTAGTCACCCGGCAGGGCCGTGACGTGCACCAATCCCTCTATATAAAGGTCTTGTAGCTCCACAAACAAACCGAAACTCGTGACAGCGGCGATGACACCGTTGAATTCATCGCCGACATGATCCTGCAAATACTCGCATTTGAGCCAAGCATTAACCTCACGAGTGGCTTCATCCGCGCGGCGCTCGCTCATCGAGCAATGCTCGCCATGCATCACCATCGCGGCCATATCGTAGGGAAAGATTTTCTTGGCGGGAATGGATTCCGCACCCGCTACACGAAACACACCTTTTGCCCCGCCGCTGCGGCGAATGAGATGCCGTATTCCCCGGTGCACCAGCAAATCGGGGTAGCGCCGGATGGGCGAAGTAAAGTGGGCGTAGGCCTCGTAATGCAGGCCGAAGTGGCCCTTGTTTTCCGGCTGGTAAACGGCTTGGCTGAGCGAGCGCAGCAGCATGGTCTGGATGACATGCGCGTCCTCGCGGTCAGTAATCTGCTGCAGCAGGTGCTGATAATGCACAGGGGTCGGCTTTGCTCCGCCACCGAGATCCAAACCCAGTTCGCCGAGAAACTTGCGCAGACCTTCCAGTTTCTCCTCGCCCGGGCCCTCGTGCACCCGAAACAACATCGGCAACTTGTTGGCATCGTAGAAGCGCGCGGTGGCCACGTTGGCGCACAGCATGCACTCCTCAATCAACTTGTGTGCGTCGTTGCGCACCACCGGCACAATGGCCTCAATTTTGCGTCGCTCATCAAAAATAATGCGTGTTTCCACCGTCTCGAAATCGATCGCCCCGCGCTTGTCCCTGGCGGCGCGCAATACGCGGTAGAGGCTGTGCAGGCGCTTGAGATCAGGCACCCTTTGCTTATCGACATCGGGGTGCTTGCCGTGCTCCAGAACCTCACCCACCTGGGTGTAGGTCAAACGGGCATGAGAGTGAATCACAGATTCATAGAACCGGTATTTGGTCAGCACGCCCTTGGCGCTGAGCTGCATCTCACAGACCACAGCCAGGCGATCTACCGCCGGCTTCAACGAGCACAGGCCGTTGGAGAGTGCCTCGGGCAGCATGGGCACTACCCGCGCCGGAAAATACACCGAGTTTCCGCGCTGCGCGGCCTCCTGATCGAGCGCAGAACCCGGCGCAACATAATGGGACACATCGGCAATCGCCACCCAAAGCCGCCATGCGCCGCTGTCCTGCTTTTCACAATATACAGCGTCGTCAAAATCGCGCGCATCCTCACCATCTATCGTGACAAACGGTAATTTACGCAGATCGACACGGTGCTTTTTATCACTCTCCAGCGGCTCAGCCTCCAGTGCCGCCGCTTCCTTCAACACCTCTTCGGGCCACTCCCAGGGAATACCGTGCGAGCGAATGGCAACGTCTATCTCCATGCCCGGATCGAGATGATCGCCAAGCACCTCGGCAATGCGACCCTTGGCACCGAGTTTGCGGGTGGGATAGTCGGTAATCTCGACCGTGACGATCTGACCCGAGAGTGCCTTGCCTTTTTCCTTGGGCGGAATGAGTATTTGCTGTGTGAGGCGACCGTTATCGGGAATCACAAAGCCGATACCACTGTCTTCCTGGTACCGCCCCACCACGGTTTTGTGCTTACGCTCCAGCACCTGCACCACCCTGCCCTCAAGCCGGCCGCGACGGTCTTCGCCGGTCACCTGCACCAGCACTTCATCGCCATCAAAAACAAAGTGCATCTGGCGGGCGCTGAGGTAGATGTCATCACCTTCTGCCAGTGGCATCGCAAAGCCATAACCGTCGCGATGGCCCTGCACCCGACAGTGCAGCAAATTCATCTTGTCGACCAGGCCGTAGGCATTGCGGCGATTGACCATCAACTGGCCATCGCGCTCCATCGCCCGCAGGCGCTTTTGCAGAGCGTCGATCTGCTCGGGCTCAGCCAACTGCAGATTCTGCGCAATTTCAGCGTGATCGAGGGGTTTGTCCGCATCGCCCAGCAATTCGAGGATCACCTCGCGGCTGGGTATGGGGTTTTCGTAGCGCTCGGCTTCGCGAGCGGCATGGGGATCGGCAATCTTGCCTTTTTTGGCCATAGGTATTGGGTCTTCCGTAAGAGTTTTTATCGAGAATCTATAAATGTTCCCTGATTATACGCGAGGATTGACAAAGCCGCGCCAGAAAAGTACAGTCGCCGCCCTCAGAATCTTCAGCTGCTTTTTGGCCCCGAGACTCTGTTTTGCCCAGATGGTGAAATTGGTAGACACGCCAGCTTCAGGTGCTGGTGCTCGCAAGGGCGTGGAGGTTCAAGTCCTCTTCTGGGCACCA
>JBDNIE010000008.1:0-5042 GCA_041688425.1 Halioglobus sp.
ACCCCCCCCCCCCCCCCAATCAAATGCAGAGAAGAAATTTTTTTAAGATCCGCCGGCTGTACCCTAATGTTGCCGGCTTTGGAAAGCTTTGGTCAAGAGGCCACGGGCGATGATGCGGTGAAAGCGAATCGTTTGTTTTGTATGAACATTGGCAACGGCATGTGTTCTGACAACTACCCGACCTCTACGGGCGTGGACTATCAGAGCACTTCTAGCTTCCAGCCACTGGAAAGCTTGAAGGATGATTTCACGCTTTGTACTAATTTGACGAAGACCGGGGGGCATGGTGGAACCAACCTTGCTTTTGCTGAATATGCTGCAAGTGAAAATCCCGAACATATTCTGGATTCGGTAGACGAAGTCGCCGCTTCTCGTATTGGTAACGATACGCGGATCAGGAACTTGGTCGTTGAACAGAAGAATTCAGTTGGTATCTCATGGAAGGGTGGCCTGGCCATTTCTCCGATTAGCAATAGTCAGGATTTGTTCCAAACCATCTTTGGGAAAGTCGACAAGAACAAACGTGCGGAATTGCTGGCGCTTAAAAAATCCATGCTGGACGGCACCAGAGAAGAAGCGAAGCGTTTGACCAATAGGGTTTCCAAGCAAGACCAGGTCAAATTAGATGAGTACTTTTCCAGTTTGCGTGAATCTGAAAGGTCTATCCAAAGAGCGGAACGCTGGCTGAGTAAAAAGCACGTGGAGGTACCATTCCCTGAAAACGTGAAATTCGACACCGAGGGGAGTAGCGAGTACCTGCAGAAGATTTTAACAGACAAGTATTTTAATGAACGTTCAACTTTTCTGGATTTGCTCTTTCTGGCATACAAATATGACGTCACGCGAGTGGCGAATTTGTATGGCGAATGGAATTGGACGGGGCATCATACAGATTCCCACAACATTCAAAAGAAAGACGGGCACATTAAAAACATCGAGGCGGACCAAGCTTACATGATGCAGACGGCTCGTTTCTTAGACAAACTCAAATCGACTAAGACAGAAGCTGGCGGAACCTTACTGGATCAGACAGTTTGCTTGATCACCAGTTCCTTCAGTATCAGTAAGGAAGAAGGCCCTCACGGCAATAGGAATATCTCTGTGATTGTCGCCGGTGGCGGATTTGAGCATAATAAACATATTAAGTTTAATGGTGCTGATAACCGCAGCAATGTCTACCTCCCAGCATTACAACATCTAGGCTGCGAAATCGAAAGCTTTGGCAATAGCACTCGATGCGCCAAGTTTTAGGGAGAGTTGAATATGAGACGCTTATCTCTAGGGTGCTTTCGCCCGGCTGCACTGGGCTTGATGCTGTCGACTTTGGTCTCCGCTGCGAATGCTGCTGAAACCCATTCATCGTTCGAGCTGAATAAAACCTTCTTAAACACGTACTGTGTCAGTTGTCATGGTAATGAAAAAGCCAAGGGCGGTCATAATTTTGAAGCCTTTAGTGACAGCGATTGGAACGATCATGACTTATTGGATGAACTGTTATCGGTGGTAGCAGAAAATGAAATGCCACCCGCAAAGGCCAAGAAGAAGCCGTCAACTGAGGAGGTGGCGGTTTATGAAAAGCTCCTGGCCAAACAGTACCTGACAATCCAATCAGAGTTGCCAGGCGTTCTCAAACGTTTGAACCGTACTGAATATGAGAACACCATCAATGATGTCTTCTTCACGAATTTCAAAGTTGGATCCACCTTACCTGTGGACAACACGAGAGATGGCTTTGACAACCAAGGCGATCACCTTTTTATGTCACCCCTTGCCATGGACACCTATTTTCGGACTGCTTCAGGGGTTGCTGAGAAGGTCGTCGGTGAGATGCCCAAGGCATCGACGACCGTTTATCGTTGGAATGATCATAACATTCGCAGAGTTAATTCACATAAGGGGGCGAGTCATACAACGTCGAATGACAGACTGACGACCGAAGGATTTAAGTATAAAGATTTTTGCGCGGCGATTAAATTCGCAGATGAGGTGAAGCCGGCCGGCCATTACGACGTAAAGATCAACGGTCATTTTACTTTTTATGATCCTGATATCGATTTTAATAAACGTGATCTCAGCATCAAAGCAGATGTCGGCAAGGAAAATGAACGTTTGGAAATCGAACGCCATATGGGCAACGCGCCCGACCCTACATTTCAGAGTTCTCAAGAGTTTTTACTGAGTGAAACAGTAAGGGTCTATTTGGAACCTGAAATGAGCCTCTACCTCAGAGGCCACAATTATTTCATTAAATTGCCGAAAGACCTGAGTCAACTCACACGTCTCCCGCCGTTTCCAGCAGAAAAGGAGTTGCGCGCCCTTCCAAGAACTCTTCCACACTTTGTATCGGCTGAAGTCACCGGGCCCTTATATGAGAGTTGGCCTCCCCCAAATGACTTTTATAACACATACTATAAGGGGCTAAAAGGCAGTGACCCACATAAGCAATACCAACAATTTATCAGAAATCTTGCCCTCAAACTCTTTCGTAGACCGGTGAGTGACGATGATTTGGATTACTATTTCGGTATCGCAAAGAAGAAATACGAAACAGATCAAAATGTCTTCAATGCCGTGCAATCAGCCATGAAGATCATGCTCTGCTCACCAAACTTTCTGTATAAGGTCGAAGGCGATACGGTGGAACTTGATGATTATGCGATTGCCTCCAGGATGTCTTACTTTTTGTGGAACTCCCTTCCAGATGATCGTTTGATGGAGTTAGCGTTTGAAGGTAAATTAGAGGATTCAGTGATTCGGTCTGCTGAAGCCTTAAGGATGCTGCAAGACCCTAAATCACAGCGTTTTGCTGCTGATTTCACGACCCAGTGGCTCAATCTTGATAAATTGGATCCCGTTGTTCCGGATGAGAACATCCTCCTCTATACGTTCAGAGATAAGGGCGGCGGAAAAACAGGACGCCTAAAGCCGTTCTTTAAGCAGGAAAGTATTGAGTTTTTCAGACAGATTTTGAATGAGAACCTAAGTCTGAGCAATTTCATCGATTCAAATTTTGTTGTGATCAACAAAACCTTGAATCAACTTTATCAATTAAAAAAGGATGGAAAAAGTGTCTTTTATAAAGAAGCAACGGTGTGGGAAAAAGGGGACAGAGGGGAGTTTGTAGAATCATTTACTACTTTAGGGAATAAATTTGCAAAAGTAGATCTTGATGAAGGTTCTCGCCGTGGGGGGATTCTAACGCAACCAGGCATCTTGATGATGACCACCAATGGTGAATTCACCAACCCTTTCTACCGCGGCGCCTGGGTGGCTGAGAGTCTCTATGGCCATGAATTAAAAACCCCTGCCAATCTTGAAATCACAGCCTTAAAAGCGCCAACGGAAACATTCACGATTAAAGACCATATCAATGAGCACCGTAAGAATCCGCAATGTGCTTCCTGCCACAGTAAGATGGACCCCTTTGGCCTGGCCATGGAAAACTTTGATGTCTTAGGCAGGTATCGTGAGAGTTATCAGAAGCATGTCGTGACTAAAGAACCTTACGAAGAGAAGAAAGAAGGTAAAGTGGTTCAGAAAGAACGCGTCACTCACAAGTATGTTGACACAACGAAGGTAGAGTCTGACACGGTTCATCGTGATGGTCGTGCCATCAATGGCATTGAAGGTCTTAAAAAACTGATGCTAGAAGACAAAGATAAAATCGCCAAGAACTTACTCACAAAGCTTTCACAGTACGCGATGGGAAGGAAGATGAACTATGCTGACTCTGAAATGATTCAGCGCCTTTTAGAAGCATCGAAGAAAAACGATTATAAGTTTCGTGATTTGATCGTCAGCATTATTGCTGATGAGTCATTCACAAAACGCTAATCTAAGACACATTTTGGAATGGGCAGCCTTCGTTTTATTACCTGGCCAAAATTTGAATGAAATCGGCTTAACTTACCTATGAAATCTCTACTAACACACCAGCCCTGCACCCTTGCGTTCGCCGTCATCGGGCTTTTGGCAATCTGCGGCAGCGTAAAAGCTGCGCCGCTGCGCATCATGCCGCTGGGCGATTCGATCACGGCGGGCTACACGGATAATCCTCATTGGACCATTGATTTCGAGTTTGGCTACCGCAGTGGGCTGTACACGCGCCTGACCGATGCCGGCCACGATTTCACATTCGTCGGAGGCTCGCCTGAGCCCTGGGTCAGCAAATACGGTGACCCTACACGCGATGGCACCTACAAGCCGGAATTGGACCTTCGCGACTTAGGCCAGGACGGCCACGAAGGCTACGGCGGTTGGACCATCGGGGGCATCGACGGTATTGTCAGGGACAGGATCAAAGTCCATGAACCTGATGTCATCTTGCTGATGATCGGCACCAATCAGAGGAATGCTAAGAGTCCGGCGGATTTGAGCAACTTGGTTGGCAAGATCGTTACTCACGCGCCCGATGCTCATCTCATTGTTGCCCAGATCATACCCATTGCCGCCGGGCATGACTCCCAAAACGAGTCGGTCCACACCTTCAACACATACATTCGGGAAACGCTCGTGCCGACCTACGCAGCGAAAGGGGCCAATGTCTCCACCGTTGACCTCTTTGCGATGTTCTTGAGCGATCCCGATGACCCCACTTCGGTCAAGCCAGGCACGCATGCTGACAACGCCGTCCACCCCTCGACAGCCATGTCTGATAAGATGGCTCAGGCGTGGTTCGAAGGAATCCAAGCGGTTTCCGCACTCGCCCCGGTCGCCCAAGCGGAGGTGATTGACTCGTATGGGATCACCGTCACTTCGACCGACACGTACGGCTACTGGGCATCGCCGATCCAACTCGTAAACCCTGATGGCTTTACCACCCTAGATACCGACCCTGATACAATTGGAACCGTAGCTGGGAGCCAACCAGGCCTCACGGGCGATCTACACGGGATCAGTCATAATTCCGAGGGCTGCTTCGATACCTCTAGCGATGCTACTGGCACGACCGCGTGGCTCAAGTTCGACCTGGGCAAAGATTACAATCTGGATCAGCTAAGGGTGTGGAATGGCGACTTTTTCCGGGCCGATACAAGTAGCTC
>JBDNIE010000121.1:0-2881 GCA_041688425.1 Halioglobus sp.
AAACATTTTATCCACTTTGCTTTGCATGGAACTACCCTCCAGGGCTACTCATACGTTTAATCCGATGGAGTACTGATCAAGTACTTCCGATCACTGTCTTTACCACGCCGAGTTCGACATGCGTTCGTGCCCGCCCCGGCATATCGTGCTTAGACTTAATTCGATAGTAATCGCACTCGAACTTCCCGACGCTGGACCCGCCGCGGGCGGTCGGTGGTCTCGGGCAGGCGCGCTGCATGGAAACAAGGTATACATTTACGTCTATAGGATCAGCACCAGGGTTACCGGGGTCGGCGGCATGGTTCCTCAGCGGATTGATGGCGACATTCTGGAACGGGTCTGCAACGATAGGCTGTCGTTGAAATGGGTCCTGAGCGCCACCGGCCAGCCCGAGCGCCGCGTAAAGACCGGCCTCTGCTGCCTCAAAGGAAAGATACGAATCCTGCATGCTGCCCGACATTTTCAGGCCCAGGGCACTATTTTGTGCGGCGGTAAGCGAAATGACACTGACCACCACAAGAAAAAGCAGCACTGTCACAAGTGCAACGCCGCGTTGGTGCTCAGCCACTTTTATAGCGTCCATCATCAAATCCCTCCACTCAGGACCAGTCTTGGATTGCGCATCACGATGTCGGAATGCAACAGAATCCTGCGCACATTGTCTTCCGGGGCAATTGAGATATCGCCCAGATTGTAGGTTTTCGCATTGTCATAGTTGGGATCGGCCACATCGCTGCGCAGCAGGATAAACGCCTGCAGTGAAATCACCTGATCCCACGCGTTGGCAGTGGTTACGTCCTCCAAATTTGCGAGGGTATCGACTCTGCCGTTGTTGGTGCTGTCGTAACCAAAAAGAAAGCGAATATTCTCCACCCCCTGCACCAGGTCCTGAGTCTGTACGGACATCGCGCTACCGTCCCAGGCGAGGATTTTACGGCTCAGCGTGGGCGTGGCGCCGTCTTCCTCTTTTATATAGTAAATCTGCAATCGGTAGGGCCAGGCGGCTCCGAGCGCAAACTCTTCACCTTCCGCTACACTGGGCGGCGTGTCTGCGCCGTCCATCAGAATACCTGATTCACTGTTGGAGATAACGTACGTCTCCTGGTTATTCCAGGCGGCGGCGGGGAAGTCTCCATCACGCTCCGCAGTGGGATCGTTTGGATCGGCATCCCATAGAGGACTCGGGTCAACACCCTTGATAACCAGCACATCTGTGCCTAAACGTGCATCCTTGATACAAGTCAGTACGGTCGTGTTAGTGGCACGAACAGCAAAAATCGAGTTGGCAGTGTCATAGGCTTCAGCACCGCCAGAGCAATTGTCAACAACCGCACCCAAGGATTCATCCGGGCGGATATCCGCTGGATTGGCCCCGCCGTAAAATCCTATATGCCGCGCAGAGTTGCTGATCAACTGCAGCGCAAAACGGCCATTTTCGGAAAGGGCGGCGATTTGTTCCGTTTCAGTCAATGACCGCTTGGAGGCCACATAGATGGAACCTGCACCACCTACGATGATAAGGCCCACCACCATTGCGACCATGAGCTCTATCAGAGAAAACCCCTTTGCAGATTCACTTATTGCCATGGTTTTTCTGGATCGCATCACAGTTCCATCTCATCTATTACGTAGCTACTCACAATGACCTGGCGCCGGGTGAGGTCCACGTCACCCGCTTCGCCGCAGGTCACTCCTCCGGCAGCGACCGCATCAGATGCTTCCCTGATTCCCTGCCACTGGATAACGACATCCACAATTCCGGTATTCGTCCTGCCGGTATCCGCAGTAAACTCGATGCAGGCGCGAACATTGCGCAGACCCACCGTATTCTTGGGCTCGCCTTCTTCGGTAACCGTCGCAGAGGCACCATCCAGCAACCGCTTCCAGTCCCAGAGATCGTACGCCGCCAGTTCGGCTGCATCGCAGCTGCTGGCGCAGTCAGGGTCTGTTCCGCCACTGGCATTGACCAACGGGGATAGCAGCCCGGTGTCGTATGCGGCAACATCTGCTGGATTTCTGCGAATACGTTCGATAATACCGTCGGCGAGTTCCACCGCTCGAACACGTTGAATGCTCTCGTGCTGGTAAACTTTAGACAGGGTCAGCAGGCTGACTATACCCACCACCCCAATCGCCAGAATGACGGCAGCAATCAGTGCCTCGATCAGAGTAAATCCGGACTGGGCGCGGATACTCACCGGGGAGGTTTTACTAGTCGCAAGTAACATTGGTGTCCCCGGCATCATTCACAATATCGTCTCCGGGTTCATCGGTGTCCGTCGCAGCAGCCAGGGTGCCGACGGGGTTTATAATGAGTGCACGGGCATTTTTTGCGCCGCGTTCATCGCAAAATGTAAAGGTTCCCTCGAATCCCAGAGCAACACCCTGCGCAGCAAAGCGCACTCGCTTGTTACTGTTATTGAAAGCCATGTCCAGAGGGCGCGGCCCGATTATAAGCCGAATAATCTCTTCGTCAGGGTTACCTGAATCCGCGATATTGTTGTTGTCCGTATCGACAAAAGCCATATATCCGGTCGACCAATCATCAGAATCCGCACAGGCGAGGCCATCGATAGTGGGACAAACCACCACCGGCGCACGGCGCGCCACTGCCTCCGATCGCGCCTGGTTGAGGGTCGCCCTCAAGGTGTACACTTCTGCGATCGAACGATTATTGCCCATAAGATCCCGAAATCCGGGCGCGGCCACCGCCACCAGAATGGAGGCTATGACCAGCACGATCATTACCTCGATAATTGAGAATCCACTGTCCCGACTGAAATCGATATTCCCGCAAGCACTGCCGCGCATCCTGTGTTCGCAATGGGTCGCTTTCATAGCCACTTTCACCTTACCTTTCGGCGGGCTCAAAAAAGCCCCA
>JBDNIE010000122.1:0-3690 GCA_041688425.1 Halioglobus sp.
CATGTGCTAGCTCAACGATCACTGAATTTTTAACCGACAGCAGGTGCTATCGGAACACTGCATTAATGTCAGCAAAGCACGGTGAAAGTACCTGGAGGGCATCAGAGAATATGCGAGAGATTAAGAGACTTATTATCGGCGTTGCGATTCATAACGCCAGCGGCGCTGATGTCTACCGGTCGACATTATGCGCATGAAACTGTTCTCTGTTTTCATAACAGCCCTGCTGACTGCCATCGGCGCTTCGGCAGGCAATCCTGATGACCTGACTTGCGCAGAGTCGGCCGTCCCGTTCCCCAACTCCTTGATCAAATTTCACGTGTGTCAATTCGCGATCAACGATACCTACGGCCCTGCTGGTTTTAATATGAGTTATCCGGTTGGCTTTCTGGTGCCAACAAAAGCGGCTAAGTATCCTATCGTTCTGCGCTGGGATGGCTATGGAAATGCATCCAACTGCCCCACCTGGGACTTCTCTAACGCAAATAAGATTGTTGTAAAAAATTGCAATGACTATTACCCAACAGCGGCAACGCACTCTGTGGAGGGCACATCACCATGGGGATTCGGTGGGCCGTTCTTCGGGAACTCGCCAGCGGAGCGCTACACAACGGCGGCCAGGAAGGTCGGGCAGCTATGGGGTGATCTTGTCGACTGGGGTGCTGGTCTGACGCTGGAAGGCAGCAGCTATGGCGCATCAACATCCCTCTTACAGCCACTAATGTTCGGACTGGTTGACCCAGAAATGCAGGCCCAAATCACCAAGATCAACGCAGGTCAGGCGCCACTGGGCTTTCTTGACGACGACGGTCTCTACCAGCGAACCAATAATATCCGGGTTGCGTGGGGAGACTTCGACACGTCGCTTGCTGACCACGAGGTACAGAGCGACCAGCTCAAATTCATGTACTTTTTCATACAGGGAAGCCCCTCCGACCGCGTCGTTTTCTTTAACCAGGACTGGCTACAGCGTGTCTGCGACAAGTACCGCATCTCCTGCTACTCCTTGTGGCATGACTGCGGCCATGCGCTGCCAACGCCCTCTTGTGCCGCTGCATTGCCCTACAACAACATGTTTGCCGCGCGCAACCAGGACGTCAGACTGGACGATCCCTTTATTGTTGCTTTCACGGAATCCACGGCCAACATATCGGGGCCCATCGGTGGCTACAACATTGGACTGGCTTGGGACAGTCGCACTAAGACAACCACCGAGTACACGGCACAAGTCGCCATACGGTATCTACGACTAACTGACATACACCCGAGCATCGACGATCAACCAATAGAAGCCAGCTTCAAGGTCACCTTGCGAACACGACCCTCCAGCCTTTTGACTCTTGATAATGGTGATATCGTCGAATGGTCTCTCAATGGGCACACAGGTCGATCAATCGTACTGCTGCAAGGAGAGATCACCCTTCCAGTGACACTCCAGAGCAGCACTGACTACAGCACTTTGGTGGTTACAAAGACGGGCAGCGTGCCAGGATGTTGAAATAGCGAAGAGGCAAACGGGAATCAAACAACAGAGTTGCTGTCATTGTGAGATTGCCTGATTCTGTTACTAACCCTACTGTGCAATATATCTAGCGCTGCATCCAACATTCGCCTGAATCGGCATATCACTGCAGACCAGCTGCGCAGCGATGCGCAAGCTGTTTATCCCAGCCGCAGCTGAAAAGGCGGCAACGAATCCAGGATTGCGCGGCCGTAACGCTTGGTCAGAATCCGCCGATCCATTAGCGTGATTCGCCCTGTGTCTTGCTCGGTGCGCAACAGTCTTCCACTGGCTTGCACTAACCGCAGCGCCGCGTCCGGGACGCTAATTTCCATAAAGGCATTGCGCCCCTGCGCTTCTACCCACTCGGCAAGTGCTGCCTCCAAAGGGCTGTCCGGAACGGCGAACGGAATTTTGGCAATCACCACATGGCGGCAGTAATCACCCGGCAAATCTACACCTTCTGCAAAACTGGCGAGACCAAAAATAACACTACCCTGATCATCATCAATGGCCTCCTTATGTCTGCGCAGAATCTCCTGCTTGCTGTAATCGCCCTGCATCAAAATGCGGCCACCGAATTCACCGGTGACGCCTTGATACACCTCCAGCATTTGACGACGTGACGAGAACAGCACCAGACTGCCCTCATCGTGATCGAGGATGGATGGCAACATCTCGATTAGCGCACTGGTATGCGCCGGTGCATCGCTGGGGTCACAGTCCATTGCGGGCACACTGAACGTTGCATTGGCATAATTGAAGGGGCTGGTCACTACTTTATAGTTAGCCTCTTCCGGCGCACCCGAGTGCAGTTTGAAACGATCAAACGAGTTGAGCGCGGTAATGGTGGCCGAGGTCACGATCACGCCAGCAGCCTGCGACCACAAACAGTCCTGCAGGATATCGGCAGCCAGCACCGGGCTACAGCGCAGTTCAAAACCAAACTGCGCGGCGCTATTGTTGAGCAGGGTTATCCAGCGCGCCTTGGGCGGCATCTCGCCCGCGCCGCTCACCGCATACTCCTGCCACAACGCCAGCGCTCCCTCCGACCGGCCCAGCATGCCGCCGACATTGATATGCCATGTCTCGACATCCGATTTATCCAGGCCGGCGTGCTCATCATCGATGGCTTCTTCGAGAATATCTTCAAGACGCGAGAACGTTGTGCTCAATTTCTGAAACTGTGCTGCAAGCGATTTCGAAACATCCATCAGCGACGCTGGCACCAGGCCGTGCTGCAGGCGCAATTGTTGATCATCCCGATTGCCTGTTAACTCGGCACCATCAAATAGCGTCTCGACCACTTGTTCCGCAACCTGCAGAGCAGCAACCGCATCATCTATCTGTGCGGGCAGACCCTGCAATAGACGCTGTATGCTCTGCAAACTGGTCAGAGCCGGCGCTGCCTGAGCTAGCGCCTTCTTGCTATCCTGCAACCATGCGATGGTGGAACTCAAGCGGCAGAAGCTGGCAAAATGCGATAGCGCCTTATCGGGCAAATGATGCCCCTCGTCAAACACGTAGATACTGTCTTCTGGTGCCGACAGGATAGCGCCACCGCCGAGGGCAAGATCCGACAAAACCAGATCGTGATTGGTGACAATAATATCAGCGCTTTGCAGTTGGTCGCGCGCGCGATAGAAACTGCACTGGCTGATATTGGGACAACGTCGGCCACTGCACTGACTGTGGTCGGTGGTTGCGTTATACCAGATTTCTTCCGGCATGCTGTCGGGCCAGTTATCCCGGTCGCCGTCCCACTCACCACGACCCAGCGCATCCAGCATCGAATCATAGATGGGCAGGGCCTCCATCTCGGTCGGCGCGCTCAACTCGTCGGGGTAGAGTGGAATCAAGGCAGCGGCACCCTGCCCCTCCGCCAGCAGACGATCCAGCTTGGACAAACACACGTAGCGCCGCCGACCTTTGGCCAGTGCAAAGCTGAAGTTCATACCGCTGCTTTGACGGATATCTGGCAAGTCCTTGTTAATGAATTGCTCTTGCAGCGCAATCGTGGCGGTGGCAACCACAAGGCGCTTACCCAACGCCTGCGCCATGGGGATAGCCGCTACCGCGTAAGCAATTGTTTTGCCGGTGCCAGTGCCCGCCTCGATCACGCACACGGCGGGCAACTTGCGATCTTCGACATCAATGGGCGGGATACGCGCGAGTGTATTGGCGATCTC
>JBDNIE010000123.1:0-2980 GCA_041688425.1 Halioglobus sp.
AAACATTTTATCCACTTTGCTTTGCATGGAACTACCCTCCAGGGCTACTCATACGTTTAATCCGATGGAGTACTGATCAAGTACTTCCGATCACTGTCTTTACCACGCCGAGTTCGACATGCGTTCGTGCCCGCCCCGGCACATCGTGCTCCGATTTGACTCGATAGTGATGGCAATCCCAAAGGCTGTTTGAAGAGCCACCGCGGCCTGACAAGGACCTCGGGCATGCAGGTTGCATCGAAATGAGATGCACATCTACGTCTACAGGAATATCACTGGGATCGGCTGCTTGGTTCCTCAACGGATGAAGATCAAGATCCGCGAACGGTTCCTCGACATCCCCCCGCGGCGTGAACGGATCCTGAGCGCCACCTGCCAGCCTGAACGCCGCGTAAATGCCGGCCTCTGCCGCCTCAAAGGAACGATACGAATCCTGCATACCGCCCGACATTTTCAGGCCCAAGGCGCTGTTTTGTGCGGCAGTAAGCGAAATAACACTGACTACCACAAGAAAAAGCAGCACTGTCACAAGCGCAACGCCGCGTTGCTTTTGAAGCATTTCTATAGAATTCATCATTAGCCAGCGTTCCTATCTCTACTCTTGTCCAGTTTTAGGTTTCGCATCACGATGTCGGAATGCAATAAAATTCTGCGGAAACCGTCTGGCGGTTCTTTCGGTCCAATAGCAATATCGCCCATTTCGTAAGTTTTCGTACTCTTGTAGTTCTTATCGTCGTCCACACTGCGCAGCAGGATAAAAGCCTGCAGTGAGATCACGTCCGCCCACGCGTCAGCGCCGTCTACCTCCTCTAAATTTCCGGTGGTATATACTGTATGGTCGTCGCCGGTGTCGTAACCAAACAGAAAGCGAATATTCTCCACTCCGGGAACCAGATCCTGAGTTTGCATGGACAATTTGCCCTTGGCTTTGTCCCAGGCGAGAATTTTACGACTCAGCGTCGGCACCACACCCTGTCGAATGTAGTAAACGTGCAACCGGTAGGGCCATGCGGTTCCGCGCGGAAATTTAGCAGCAAAATCTACAGCTGGTGGCGTGGCTGCGAGAGCCACCAGACGGCCTTCTCTGTTATCGCCGACGATGTGAGTGACGACGTATGCTTTCTGGTTGCTCCAGGCTCCAGCAGGGAATGAGATAATGCCATCGCGCGGCGCACTGGGATCCTCCGGATCGGCATCCGACAGAGGACTGGGGTCAACACCCTTGATCACCAGCACATCGGTGCCTATCACTGCGTCGGTAATGCAACCCAGAACCGTTGCGCTTTCGGCTCTAACAGCAAATATCGAATTTTCGGTGTCATAGGCTTTAGCACCACCGGTGCAAGCGTCATCAACCCCGATCGCGCTAGGCCACGTGATAGTGTCTGGCTCGATGCCGCCATAAAAACCCGCAAGGCGAACAGAATCGCTAATCAACTGCAACGCAAACCGGCCATTTTCAGAAAGAGCGGCGATTTGTTCAGTTTCAGTCAATGAGCGCTTGGATGTCAGATAGACGGAACTTGCGCCAACGACGACGATAAGGCCTAGCACCATGGCGACCATTAACTCTACCAAGGAAAATCCCTTCGCCGATTCGCGTGCTGCCCTGAGTTTTTTGCATTGCATCATGGCACTATCCCCTGTTCACCTCTTATATAACTACTCACGATGACCTGACGCCGGGAGAGATCCGCATCACCGGCATCGCCGCAGGTCACCCCGCCGCCCGCGACTGCATCAGATGTTTCCTTGATTCCCTGCCACTGGATCACGACATCCACAATTCCGCTATTCTTATTCTTATTCTCATTCTCATTCTCCATATCGAAATCGGCCGTGAAATTGATACAGGCTCGAACATTTTCCAGACCTACTGTATTGATGGCAGCACCACCTTCGTCAATAACGGTCGCTGAGCTGCCGTCCAGCAGACGCTCCCAAGACCAGAGATCGTAAGCTGCCAGTTCGGCTGCATCGCAGCTGCCGAGCACGTCACACTTGGGGTCATCCGATCCAAGGCTTCTGCTGGCATTGCCTAATGGTGATAGCAACCCACCAACACCGTACTCGGCCACCTTCTCTGGGTTCCTGCGAATACGCTCAAGAATACCACTTGCTAATTCCACCGCTCGGACACGTTGGATGCTCTCGTGCTGGTACACTTTGGACATGGTTAGCAGTCCGACTATACCGACTACGCCAATCGCCAGAATAACGGCGGCTATTAATGCCTCGATCAGGGTGAACCCGGACTGGGCGCCGTTAGCCACCCGGCAGTTTTTACTAGTCGCAGGTAACATTGGCGTCCTTTATATCATTCACAATACCGTCTCCGGGTTCATCGACGTCAGTCGCAGCAGCCAGGGTGCCGACCGGGTTTATAATGAGTGCACGGGCCTTTTTGGCGCCGCGTTCATCACAAAATGTAAAGGTTCCCTCGAATCCCAGAGCATCGCCCTGCGCAGAAAAGCTCACTCGCTGTTCATCGTTATCGAACGCAAGGTCCAGAGCAGGGTCCAGAGCAGGGTCCAGAGGCAGCGGCCCGGTTTTAAACTGAATAATCTCTTCGTCAGGGTTACTTGAATCCGCGATATTGTTGTTGTCCGTATCGACAAAAGCCATATATCCGGTCGACCAATCGTCCGGACCCGCGCAGGCGAGGCCATCGGTAGTGGGACAAACCACCACGGGCGCGCGGCGCGCCAATGCCTCCGATCGCGCCTGGTTGAGGGTCGCCCTCAAGGTGTACACTTCTGCGATCGAACGATTATTGGCCATAAGATCCCGAAATCCGGGCGCGGCCACCGCCACCAGAATGGAGGCTATGACCAGCACAATCATTACCTCGATAATTGAGAATCCACTGTCCCGACTGAAATCGATATTCCCGCAAGCACTGCCGCGCATCCTGTGTTCGCAATGGGTCGCTTTCATAGCCACTTTCACCTTACCTTTCGGCGGGCTCAAAAAAGCCCCA
>JBDNIE010000124.1:0-17458 GCA_041688425.1 Halioglobus sp.
GCCCAACAGACTTGAACTTTCGCATCCCTCGCTCTCTCACTTGATCTTTACGAAAATCTCGTCGATGAAGAAGGTGTCAGCATAACCTCGATGCTTTCGTTTCAACCGGCGTGAATAAATGGAACCGAACTTGATGCACCAGAGCCGAATTGAGTCACGACTGACAGTGATGCGTTGCTCGGCTAGAAGATTTTCAATATCTCGGTGGCTGAGGTTGAATCGATAGTAGAGCCAGAAAGCATGGCTAATAATTTCGGAGGGAAATCGGTAACGCTTGCAGGTATTGATGGGCTGATTCTAGCAGTACTGGCGCTCTAACTTGACAGTACCCCCTCTTCAGCTACGAGACCGGGAGGATGCGAGTCGATTTTCTGCCAATAGCCTCTTTATTTCGCATAGACTTTTTAACCTGATAGGCGCGCGGGCGGGGGCTGCCAATTCATCAAAGCGCCGACATCCATGGGTCTGGCAATAAAGTAACCCTGTGCGAGCTCACAGCCAAGCTCATGAAGCAAGTCCCAGTCTTGCTGCGTTTCGATGCCTTCGGCCACCGAGGTGATACCGAGCTTCCTTGCCATGTCGAGGCTGGACTCAAGGATAACCCTGGCCGATGGCTGCCTGGCTGCAGCTGCCACAAAGGAGTGATCGATCTTAAGCTCGGTAAAGGCGATACGCGTGAGTTGCTGTATCGACGAATAACCGGTGCCGTAGTCGTCGATCGACAGGCCAAAGCCCTTCATACGCAACCGCGCGAGGTTCTCCAATACCTGCCCGACGTCGGTAGTGGTAGCGGATTCGGTGATCTCAAGCACCATATGCTTCGGAGCAAGGTTCTCAGCGCGTACCAGCTCCACCAAGCGATCGGCGCAGCCTTTAGCGGCCAGCGACTTGATTGACAGGTTGACCGACATGGTGACATCCAGCGCGCTTGTTTCACGCCAGTCACGGCAAACACGCGCCGATTTTTTGAGCATGGCCCACATGAGGTCGTCAATCCAACCGGTTTGCTCCAGCAACGGGATGAATAGCTCAGGTGCGATGATTCCATCGCGAGGGTGGCGCCAACGTGCAAGCGCTTCTGCTCCTTTGACTTGCCCCGTTACGAGGTCCACCTTGGGCTGGAAGAACGGCTCGAATTCGTCGTTTTTCAGGCCCGCCACAATCTGCTCAAGGGTGAACGTCGAGCGTGCAGTCTTCGCCTGCGCCGCTGGTCGCTGAAGCGTTGGCTGCAGCGACTGGTGGAGTTGGATCAGCCTCGCCAGTTTGACGGCTGTGATTGGCTTCTCGATCACACCCAGGATGGTGAGGCCATAAGTTCTGGCCATCGTGTCGACCGAGGCGAGCAACGAGGAGGCCAGCACGCTAGTAAGGATGATCGAAGCCTGACTTTTCGCCTCACCCAAATGCCGCATGAATTCCACGCCATCCATACCCGGCATATCGAGATCACTGATGATGAAATCTACCGAAGTGTTCCGCGCCCTGATGATGTCCAGCGCCTCGCTCCCATCCGCGGCTTCAACCACATTCTTGGCCCCGAGACTTGCTAGTACATTGCGCAACATAAAGCGTTGAAACGCGTGATCTTCGACCACCAGAAATTTAAGTTCGGCAATGCTCATATGCCTTCCTTTTCTTGCGCACAGTAGACATTCAGGCGCTCAAGTTCTTGGAGGAACGCTCCCATGTTTGCTTGAATCGCCTTCCAGTCGTTGCTGCGACCGGCATGCTCCAGTCGCTTGCAAACATCAGCCAAGGCATTGGCCCCGATGGACCTGCTCGCGCCTTCGATACGATGGGACACACTCGCGATCTGTGGAATATCAACGCCATCAACAGCGCGCTGGAGCAGGACGGCGTCCTCGTCGTTGACTTGCTGGAAGTAAGTCAGGATCTTGCGCTCGGTCGCTGCATCGCCATAAGAATGCGCAGCCAGCACAGCGTGATCGATCGGTGCGCCAGGGTGTACGACCGGCAGCCATTGATCGAGCATTTTTGCTAGATCCTTCAATTCAAGCGGCTTGGTCAGATAGCTGTCCATACCTGCATTAAAGCAGATCTCCGCCTCCCCAGCCAGCGCATCGGCAGTGCAGGCTATAATCGGGAAGCGCGTCCAGCCGTTGGTAGACTCGATTTTTCGGATGGCCTGCGTGAGCGCATAGCCGTCCATCAGCGGCATGTTGCAATCGGTGATGATGATTCCGTACCGGCCTGATTTCCACATGGCCAGCGCTTCGACGCCGTTTTCGGCGATTTCGGCGGCATAGCCCAGCGTATTCACCTGGTTCAGCAGGAGTAGACGATTGACCGGATGATCTTCGACCAGCAACAGCAGCGACCCCTCGGCTTCGGCCTGCGCAATGGTTGGCGCCATACGACGCATCCCAAACGTGGTTCTCGATAAATCTTGTATGGTTGGCGGATCTACTTTCACCAGGTCCTTCGCGTCGGCTATCGGCAGGGACAGTTCGAGGATCATGGTCGTCCCCGTGCCGATCGCGCTCACCATCTCGAGCGAGCCGCCCATCATCTGTGTGAGCCGCCAGCAGATCGCGAGCCCCAGGCCCGTACCGCCAAGTTGGGATGCAACATGGCCGGAGGCCTGAACGAATGGCTGGAACAGGCGCGTTTGGTCCTCCGGCGAAATGCCAATACCGGTATCTTTCACCGAGAACCGCACCCGATCCTCGCCCTCGGTCCGCCCGATCAGCTCCGCCTTGATGTCAATGTGGCCCTTGGTCGTAAACTTGAGCGCGTTGCTGATGACATTGTTGAGAATCTGCCGCAGCCGCATCGGATCAACCAACAGCGCGGGGCTGATAGCAGGATCGACACTGCTCCTGATCAGCAGCCCCTTGCGGCTGGCGTTACTGGAATAGAGGTTGCACACAGCCGCGATCACCGCGGCGATGGAGACCACATCGGGGAACACATCGAGCTTACCAGCTTCGATCTTGGAGAAATCCAGGATATCGTCGATGATCCGCAGCAGCGACTTACCCGATTCGCGCACCACGTCGAGCGAGATGCGCTGCGCGCCGTTGAGATTGCTCAGACTGAGCAGCTCCAACATGCCCAGCACGCCGTTCATGGGGGTGCGGATCTCGTGGCTCATGTTCGCGAGAAATACGCTCTTGGCGCGATTGGCGGTCACGGCATCCAATTTCTCGCGGTTGAGATCGGCGTTCAGTTGGCGGATGTCTTCTTCGGCCTGATGCTGCAGGGTGACCTCGCGCGACACAGCCAACAGCCGCTCCGGCTTGCCATTCTGACCAAGGATGGGGGAAACGACCACCTCCCACCAAGCCGGCGTGCCATCCAGCAGCGGGCAAAACCCGCCAAACCGCGCGGTGCCGCCATCTCGCGCTGCGGCCACGGCCTGCTGAGCGGCTGTGCGGCCCTCACCCTCCCAGAAACTAAACCAGTCGGCATTGCGGATGTCGTCGAAATTTGTCACGCGCATGATCCGGCATCCGGGTGCGGCCATGTGAAGCAAGTGGCCATCAAGGCTCAGGACCTTGAGGCAGTCCTCGCTGCTCTCTACGATGCTGCGGTTATATTCCTCGCTCTTGCGCAGCGCGTCCTCAGACTGCTTGGACTTCGTAACGTCGGCGCAGTAGCCGCTCCAGAGGATGCTGCCGTCGGCCTTCTTTTCCAGCGAAGCGGAATTGCTAAGCCATTTAATCGAGCCGTCTGGATGTTTGATACGGAACTCGTGTTGTTGCGGCTCAAGAGAGTCTGTGGCTTTTTTGATCGATGCTAAGAGACCCGGTTTGTCCTCATCGAATACCCTGCTCCATATCTGCTCGGAATCCTGCAACACATCGTCCCGATCGATTCCGAGTACCTGCGCTACCGACGAACTAATGAATTCATACTGCTCGCTGCCGTCCGGGTTCGACCGAAATTGGTAGACAGTCCCGGGCAAGCTTTCAGCCATGGCGGCCAGCTTGCCTTCGGCACCTGCGCGCGCCCGGGCTTGCCAGATAAACCCGATGTAGCCCGGGACTAAAACCAGCAAACTGATCAATCCCGCCACGATCAGAGCCTTCACCATAGCCTCTCTGCGGAGGTGATCATCAGCACGGCGAATTTCCAGCAGTTGCCGCGCCTCCTTCTCAATCACGCCTGTGAGATCGTAGAGCTGCGCGCTCACATTTTGTGCACTTTCGGTCGATGCATTAGCGACGGCTTCGATAATCCCGCTTTGGCGCAGTTTCGTGTTGTGCTGCATGAGGGCGTAGCGTTGTACCAGCAGCCCTGCGAGCGCGGGCATTTGGCGTTGCTGCTGCGGGTTGTCCGAAGTGAGTTGCTTGAGGCGCAGGACGGCATCGTTGGCCCTCACATACGAATCGTCGCGGCTGAACAAGAACGTTTCTTTGCCGGACAACAGAAAACCGCGCTGGGCAGACTCGGCGCGGCTCAAATGTTCATTGACCGCTCTTGTTTCCGAGATTACTTTCAACGTGTGTTGCACCGATCGCACCGATTCTATCGACGCAATCTCTGCTTTAAAAAGCGTCCAGCCAAGAGCGGCCATCATCAACAAAGCTAGCCCGAACGCGAGGCTGGGAGTGTACATGAAGACTAAGCGTTTCATATTCCGACCTTTCCCCTAAGCTGGCGCCAGCACGATAAGACTTCTCCCATTACGCCGCCCGTCGACGTGGACTCGACAAGCGACAGACACTTGAGCAGATTAAACACCCGTGCCGGTTTTTACAAATTCACTATTCCAGATCAGAGGAAGCCAGCCTCAGGTCTCAAGCGACTGCCCTTCCCCATTCGCTAAACGCACTCACCCTCCGGTTCCTATAGTGTTTCGCCCTTGTCAGGTGACGTCCAAGATTGAATAGATTTGGGACAGCTACGTCCGCACCCAAGAACCTCTGCGCTTGACAGACTAATTTAAACTTAGGCATCCCCCGGTCGCTTACCCTGGTCGCCTCATGCGATTGCTCGGCGTGATTATTCTGATACTGTTTAGTGCTGTGGATTGCATCAGGGATCAGTTTCCTATGGGCGACACAATAACTGCACAGCTTGGCTGTCACGATCTTTCGAGGTTCACATCCATGGTTCCTCAGGAGGCGTTTGAGGAATCGCTTCGCCGCTGCTGATGTCGAGGAGGCGCGCCTCACTGAAATCGGTGACGCTTGTAGGTATTCATGGGCTGATTCTAGCCGTAATGGTGCCTTAAATTGGCAGTACCCTTTAGCTGGGCACGTACGTCAGGCTGTCACAGTGCGCAGGTGAGACCGCGCAAGTTCTCAGTCCTGAGTTTCGAATACATCGAGTATCCCGCCAGTGGCGATATTAATCAACAGCAAGTCCATACCAACCTGCACGACTTTTCTGCCCTCGGGCGTTCTGCCGAGTTCAGCAAGCAGTGCGCTGGGCAGGTCTTGGTAGGGTGTACCATGCGGGAAATATTCACCCGTACGCCACTTCTTGGCTTGCCCCGGCGGTTGGCAACCATTGTTCTTTTTGGCTAACCCAGGCGGACACTTGCCAGATTTTCGAGACTCAGAGTAATAGTTGCTAATCAGCATTCTTCGATCAGCATTGAAATAGTGCTGCAGTACATCGAGGCTCTGATCCACCGCGGGCTTGGTGGTGCCTTTTTCGCTAGCGTTTGAATGCTTGCTGTTGCCCGGCGAATCAGGCTTCTCGGCATAAACGGGAACAGAGAGGACGCCGCTGGCGCTCAACAGGATAATCAGCGTCTTGAATTGGCCAGCCACTTATCTCTCCCACCTGTTCAGTTAGTGACATGCATCACGCATTAGCAACAGCGACGCACCCGACTGATGCCTCCAGCATAACGAACTGATGGATACAAAACAAACACCGAACCGTACCGTACCGTACCGTACCGTACCGTACCGTACCTAATCTAAAGGAGTTTGCGCGCTTCGCTCTTCTCCAGTTCTATATCGGGTACGGGATGCATCAGAGACCTGGTTATCGATTACTACGCGCTCCTGCGAGAAACTCGTAAAGCCATAAGCCCCATCCCCAAGAGAAAAATAGTGCTGGGCAAAGGCACGGAACCTTGAGTTGAATTTGGCCCTGGACCGGTATTGCCATTGAACTGCGTGACATGGCTGATGGTAGTACCGTTCAGGTTAAAACCGGAGTTCATAAGTGAAGTATCGACAACCGCCCAGTCTGATGATCCCAGATTCGCGAATAGCGCCCGGTGAGTAGCGTTCTTCAACACGAAATAACCAGGGGAGAAGGACAGCGCAAACGCCCTAATATTTGCCGTATCGGTGTCGTATATGGCCACCGTCTCGTCTTTGCCATTAAAAGTGAGATCGATACCAAGAATGCTTTCAGCCCAGGCCTCCTCTCCCGCGGGATTGCCCCCAGGGCCTCTGTGCGACTGTTGGCCCAACAGGGTGTCGAGAACGCCGACGTCGTTACCGCTGCTGGGGCCACCCACGATCAAGATTGCCCACGAGTTTGTACTGGCGATTGCCAGAGCCAAAGGGATAACTAGCTTAAGGATTAACTGTTTCATGGCTCTAAACTCCAATGTATCTGCCGCAACTTCCCGAAATGATAAGTTAAATTAAGTGCCAACTGCGGATTATCAGCAGGTAGCAAGCGGCCCGGACACCAAAAGTGTGATGCATCGCTCACTTTTGACGCACCTTACAAGGCCTAGCATCGGCCTAATCCGGGTTGTTAATGAAATGGGGTGGATCGAGAGCACAGTTGAGAAGAACAGATGGTGGCGTCTGCAAAGATTCTTGACGCCTAGTATCGAGCTTACGCTCGCCCTATTGGGACCCCGTCTTTCTGGACTTGGCTGAGGCCGCCGCAAAGAAGCATAAGCGATCTCATGATGAGCCAGCCTGCTCCGTGCAGGCTTTTTATAGCTTAGAATTGGCGGCGGTTAATGTGTCTTGATGGCACAAAACTGACCCTCAAAATAGCCCATATTCAGCATTCCTAAGGTTCTGTGAGGTGACTATGACCCTCCCCCAGCTTCCTGCCTGAACGTCCGCTATTGAGAAAAGCTGCCATTCACCGAACGCACTCACCCTCAGATCCCGATGTGCAACTCCATAACTTCGCAGTTTATCGGTCACGATCCTCCGGGGCTCACCGCCGGGGCTTCGTAGTAGGCGTTTGAAGAATCGCTTCGCAGCAGCGCGATCTCACCGTGTTTGAAGAAATACACATACATCCTCGCCGTCTTGTTGCACAGCCCGCGACAGGCAATGCTGCTTACTGCTAATCTTCACGAAGACTTCATCACTGTAAAAAGTGATACCGTATCCAGGGTGTTTTCGCTGCAGTCGCCTGGCGTACTTCTGACCACGCTTTATGCACCAGAGGCGGATCGTTTCGTAGCTGACAGTAATGCCGCGTTCAGCCAGTAGATCCTCAATCTCGCTGTGGCTCAAATAAATCGATAGTAGAGCCATGCGGTATAGGAAAGGAGTCTGGTGGGGGGCGCTTGGCTGGAATCGGAGACGCTTGCAGGTCCTCGCAGCTGATACTAGCAATGTGCGCCCGTTACGTTGTCAGTAACAAGGAGGCTGCGGTTCTATATCGTCCATGACGCCAACAACTGCGGTTCCGACATACCAGACCCAGACCAGCATTAGCACGTGCAAAACATCGTTTTCTGAAAACCAAACGCCTGCAGACCAGAGAGTCTGGGTATAACCGAGTAGCAGGTAGGCGTAATAGAGGATATTGGTAACGAACATAATGACCCATGCTGTCAGCAAAATTTTGTCTTTATCGGACTTGCTATCAATATAACGCCAACCGTTAATAACGAAACAGGCAACCAGTGCTGGCGTGGAGAACAGCACCAACATTTCAAAAGAAACCATAAACCTATTCGGTAAGAATGCGCCGGCGGCGGCCACACAGCAGTAAATGACCGTATTGACGAGGGCATACGTAAGCAACAGGCGTCGCATCCGACCCTTTGTGCATGCGTAAGCAACACCCGCCAGCATGGCATTCACGCTTCCGACTTGCAGCACTAGATAAGCGATCTCCCACCAGCTGGTCCATGTACAAAATTCTCGTCCGGTACATTTAAGTTCGAAACCAAATGCCTGATAGCTGGTACCGGCCGATAACGCAGCGATGCCCCCCAGCGTCATCGCGATAGACCACCAGCGCCTTGATTTCTGTCCGTTATCGACCTGCCAGAATCGCCACCCCACCCACAACCACATTAGTCCCAGGAAATAGATCAAAATTGTTGAGGTGGGTTGAGTGAGTGTGACGCCACTTGAAAAGAGTTCGACACACGGCATGCTCTCGCACCATTGCATCGGCGTGGTCTTTGGCTGCCACAGCAGTGAGTCGATCCGGTCGCATCCGGTTAATATGAGCGGACTCAGGACAGCGAGCGCTAATCTGTTCATACCCTACCTGTGAATTTCACCCTGCATAAGAGTGTTTGTGGTGGCTTATAGCTCTCAAAAATCGTATCAGAAACAATGTGAGCGCGAATAACAATGGAGAATAATGCCCGTGCAGTATGCCGCATGTCAGTTCACAGGGTTAATCCATATTGGTGAGGACCACGCCCGCTCGCGAATGATCGCAGGAACGTGAGCAGGCGGCGCTTGGCCTAATCGCAGGGCGTCGTAGGTCGACCAACGGCAGGTGGGATTTTGGATAGCGCGCACGTAGTAAAACGCATTTTGGTCTGATTGATAGTCAGGGTCCTTCCAGGCTACAGCCATCTGAGCGGCCCCCACATTACCCAGACCTTCACAATTAGCGATGTTAACAGCGGCGCCATTATCGGCGCAGCGCAGGGTGGAAGCATCGATTTGTAGTCCATCGGAACAGCTGATATCGCGCACGCTTTCATGAGTAATGCCCTCGACGTCTATCCAGCCCTTGATCATCTGGAGACTTTGCAATGGCGCGCTCATCAAGTCTGCGGCTGCCCAGACGAAGAATGTAGGGCTATCCGTTTGCTCTGTGACTGGTGTCAAAACGCCACCCATGGGCACCCCTCCACCAGTGGCTAGAGCGACGGCATCGGGCTTGTCGGCAATATTCTCATCGAAGCCCCAGCCGGCAAAAAAGCGTAACGTTATGCGTGGCCCTGAAGTCGCATAGGCCTCACGGCGTTGCATACTGTGAAAAATGGCATCACGCGTATTTTCCTCTGCCCACACTCCCGTGAGTCCACCGGAGGTGTGGAACTGCAGAATGGATTCGTACGGTTTGCGGCCGGGCCATTCAGTTATGCGGCGGATCGCCGGTGAGGACGCCGCTGCAACTTTGCCGACAAAATCCCACTCCTCCACATCGCCGGGGCTGGCATTATGGGTGTCGCTGGAGCCAATCATTCCGAAGGCAAAGGGGTTAAATCCCATGTCAGTCTGCATTTGGAGGCCAATTTTCAACCCTTGCCGGGCGAAACTGGTGGTGAAGGCACATCCGCTTTCCTGCCCAGGTTGACAGGGTTCTAATATTTGACTGAAGCCACACTCCTCGTCTGTGGCGCCAACACCCAGCGCACACTCTGACGAGCCCTTGACCTGATAGATCTCGACGAGCGGCTCGCGTCGCTGGCGCAGCCGCCAGCTGTCCTCGTCGTAGGTCTCACCATCCCAAGTATTCTCACTGTAGAACAGGCCCCAACCCTTATTCATATTGTGTGGAATGGTGAGAAAATCGCACTCGCCGCTGCAGTCGTCTTCCAGGACCTTCCACAATGCTATGGCATTGCCAACATCAAAGTAGGACGTGGCGTGCTCCGGGAGCCCGGTGCCATTAAAAATGACATTACGATGGTGCTTGCCTGAGTCGGGAAGGGGCGGCGAGTACTCGTAGGCTGAAAATACCGTGAGCATGCCGGGCTGGTTGTATTTGTCCGCTAAACGCTTGTATCGCGACCAGTCACTATTGCTGTCGCGGTAACAGCGCTCCAGGTCTGTTTCATCTAGAGTGCATATCGGAACATTAGCCTGGGTTGGGTGATTGCGGACTCTGTTGCGGTAGACGCCCGCCGCCTCCTTGCTGGTGGATGTTTCTGTGGGTTCGTTAGCAACTGCCTTCAACAACAGGAATGTCACGACATTGGGGGTTTCCATTAGCCAGCAGTTGAGGTTTTCCCTCAGCGACAGATCAGCATCATCGCAACGCGTTCTCAAACCAAAACTCTCTGCATGATCTGTGATGGCCACAAAGTCCAACGGACGCGATAGCTGCATCAGTTCGCCCCCGGCATTGCGCAGGCTTGCGCCCTGCGCAAACCGGTAAGCGTCTTCAATGGTCAGGGTTGTACCGAACAATACCGCATCAAAGCTCTCCACAGTATGGACATGCAGGTCGCCCCAGTAGACATTTTTGAGCGCGCTGTAAGATTGACTAACGTGGGGTTGCGGCGCTGGAACGCTAACAAGACTGTCATCTTGCAGAACGTAATCTGCCGGCGCAGTGGAAACCGAGGTGGCTCGATAAAGCGCGTAGACCTCATTCCCGCCAGCTAACCACAACGCACAGGCTGACAGTAGAATTACAACCAGCACGCCCAGCAAGATTTTTTTCAACACGGCTTTATCCACTATTCTTATAATTTTTTTAAGTGTACATTTTCTAAACACTTCGTTATTGAATCCAAGACAACTAATAGTACACAGAGTGTTGAACTATGGTTGAAAAATTCGCATGACATACGTGGAAAATAACAGTGTAGGCACAGCGGGTTTTGACAAGTTAACTCATCGTGACCGATCAAATACCCTGGACGACAATCAAGCTACCGCCCTACTCCATTCACCGAACGCATTCACCCTCAGATCCCGATGTGCAACTCTACAACTTCGCAGTTTTTCGGCCAGGATCCTCCCGGGCTCGCCGCAGTGGCTTTGTAGTAGCCGTTTGAAGAATCGCTTCGCAGCAGCGTGATCTCGCCGTGTTTGACGAAATACACATACATCCTCGCCGTCGGAGTCCACAGCCCACGGCACATAAATGCTGCTTGCCATTGATCTTCGCGAGGACTTCATCTCTGTAACAAGTGGTGCCCTATCCACGGTGTTTTCACTGCAGTCACCTGGCGTACTTCTGACCACGCTTTCTGCACCAGAAGCGGATCGTTTCGTAGCTGACACTAGTGCCGCGTTCGGCCGGTAGATCCTCAGTCTCGCTGCAGCTCAAATAACTCAGTAATAGAGCCATGCGGCACAGGAAAGGAGCCTGGTAGGGCGCCTGGCTGGAACCGGTGGCGGTTGCAGGCAGTCATTCACCGAGTTTGCACGTTTCAGCCCGTTAACTTGGCAACACTCAAAACAGGTACCCTGAATCAATAAGGTCGTGCGAAACTGATTGCTGGCCGGGCAGTGGGCCTCTATTGAGGCATAGCTCCGAGGAGGTTTTTATGGCCCGGTCGTTGCGCCGCAGATGTATATGGCTTGGTGGCGATACGTATGCCGGCCTGTATATCGCTCCAAGGCCGATAGACGGTGTTCTGCTTGTACGCGTCGTCTGAAATTTCTACCGCTATCGATATATTTTTTGTGGACATTGCCCCGCCCTCTGTGTGATTTCTTCAGTGGCGCCGAACATGTCGTGCGGACGGCGACCCCTGAGTGGTTTATTCGCTTCTGGCTTTCAACCCTATTCACGAGGATAGGCAAATCCGACGTGAGCGGAATATGCGAGGGGTACCCAAATGAGGTAGCCCTTCATGTGAAAAATGTAGACAGTTTACGAAATAGTCGGCTGCGGCCCGCGTTTGCGCTTGCTTACATTCCTGCCGCCTAAGAGCACCATTTGGTCGATCACAATGGCGTCCTGCTGCGCCTATTGTCGTTTACTGCGCGACGCGGCACCCGGAGGCACCAACATCAAAGTACATGGGCCTCTGTGACGGGGGTAGGTGCCGTGAAAATACGGGTCAAGACAAACATGGAATATGCCTAGGGACACCTTGGTAATGTACCTGGCATAAAGTTCTACGCGGAAAAGCGTGTAGCATCGTAAAATTAAAAACGATTCGACACACTATATGCGGTTTTCCGAGCCACTAACTAAAGTTGACAGCGGCCGCCCTATGCCTTGGCTCTCGGCCCGCGTCCTCTTCCGGCAATTTACGCCAGCTATGGTGTCGATACCCGCCAGACAGACATTAAAGCTTGTTACTGACGTCCTTCGCCGCTTCTGTTGTTTTCTCGCCAACCGCCTCAACGTCTTTTCCGACACCCGCTACCGTGTTGCAGCCGCCAAGGATTGTCGCGGTAACAATGAGAACCGCCGCTAGAGAGTATTTGCCGCAAGATTTTTTGGTCTTCATGGAATTGCCCCAAATCGAATGAAATTACTAATGTGGAAGTAAAAACTCTACCCACGAACGAGTATAGTAGAGTCGTCGCTTTCCTGTCTACACGAGATGTAGATCAGCGCTTGAGTTTTGAAATTGCCCCCGGTTACTCTCTGAACTATCTGTATTTACTTACGAAATTGCAAATAGAAAATCGACTTGCCCTGCATGGGCTCGACCCGGGCGCGGAGTTCGGTTTTGGAAACCCCCTGCCGATCTTCAACTTACTGGCCAAGTCCGGCGCTCTCAGGGCACTCAGGATCGGGGAATATTATTGGGTAGCTGGGAGGCCGATTTATGGCGGGCTCGGATGTGGCTGCAGCCTTGCAAATTTGGCCAAAATTGAGCGGTCGTGCCAAAGTAGCGACTCAAACGCAGTGCAGTATCAGCGGTGATCGCTCTCTTTTCTTTTACAATTTCGTTGATCCTCTGTGCCGAGGAAAAAAATAGCCGCCACTAATTATTAATGCGAATGTCATGTTGTGCTTTCCTGCCTCTTTTCAGTGCTTCCAATCGATTGGCAGATGACTGCACTGGAGGTAGAATCCAATGCTGATGAAGTCCTGACTCTCGATGTTATCAAGACCGCTTGTATCAGTCGTTCAGAACAGGGTTGCGGAAATGAGGATTGATTTGCTGCGCAATTGATCGGTGCTGGCATCGTTGCCCGCACCCTATCCCGATGAGCACTTTAGCGGCATGAACGCCGGTGCATGGAGATAATTACACTGTGCATCATCTGATTAGCGCCATTGTTGAGAAACTAAAAATCGAACTCAGCACTGCTATCGCTGCCAGTCAGCAAGCGCACGACACTGCTACCCATTCGGAAAATATCGCCGCCAATAAGTATGACACTCTCGCCGTAGAAGCCGCCTATCTGGCCCATGGACAATCTATGCGGATAGCTGAATTGAAGCAATCCATCGCCATCTACCAACATTTCCAACGCCCAAGCTTTGACGCTCGCGCCGCTATTCGACTGGGCGCACTGGTCTGCATAGAAGATGATCAAGAACAACAGCAGCGCCTATTGATTGGACCCGCCGCTGGCGGCATGAGTATTGATAGTGTGCAAGGGCCGATACACGTCATCACCCCCATTGCTCCATTAGGGCAGGTGTTAATGGGTAAATGTGTAGGGGATGAGGTGAACTGGCATTTCAATCAGCGCAAAGAGTCCTTCAATATTGTCACTATCGCGTAAAAAAACAGTTTCAAAAATTGTCTATCCCAGATCAGAGCTGTCATGTCTTCCCTTTATCAACCGGGATCAACTAATTTGTCAGCGCCTTCTCGGTTTTATCCTCCAGCCAACGTATCTTTTTATAATCGAAATTGTGTCGAAGTGTTGGTTTGATCACATCAAAGAAAGGAGACAGATCAAAATCACGCGGCGTAAAATGACGATAGTGTCTGGTCTCGAGCATCGCGGTATCACAGTACGTCGGCATATCACCCTCACACTGTTGAATCTCGCGAGGCAGGATTGGATACTTCACCGACATGAATGCCTGCGCGACCAGGGTAGAACATATGGCCTTGGTAGGCTCGCCACTACCCAGCGAGATCAGGTGGCGCCGAAAACGAAATGGTATAGGTGGCGTCGGGATGAGGTAGCGCACGAGGTCCAGAATATTTCTAACGTCGTACTGCTGGCCCAGTTGACCCAGTACATAATTAACAACGGAATCTCGATCTTCATCTATAATCTTGACCGGTCGGCAAATACGCAGGTTGTAACCCACGTACTTACTGACCGGAACCCGAACCACGCCCTCTACAAGATCAGCCTCTACCAAAGTACTGTCCCCTACATAAAAGGCAACATGAGACCACGTCGACTGAGTCAGATATTTGATTGCTGTACTGATTTTGCTGTTACCCTCAACTAGAAGCAAATCACCAGGCTGTAGATGGGTCACCAACTGTACCTGGTTGATCATTGAAAATGGCTCGTAGTTACGGCCGGGTTTGGAAAGATAGCGTGCCAGACTCGATCCGAGACGCTGAAAAAAGATGTTCATAGGTTTTTCCCGCGAAATCAGTATGTCCGAATTATACTAACAAACAAAAATGGGGACAGTTTAGCAAATAGCCTACGTCGACCTCCGTTTGCACTTGCTTAAATCCCCGCCAGTAAGCGTTTGTAATTCATCCAGGAAAAACAGCTTCCGTCAGGCCTTCCAGTTCGACGGTGGCGCATGGTCCGAGCGATATCACCCTCGCACACAAATGGGCGCGAACGGGGTTTAGTTCGCCGTAACGAACTGTACGGTAAAACTGTGATTCGGCCATAACGAACGAGTAAAAGCGTTCAAATGTCTGGTCAGGACGCTAGCAGCTTGAGGCGTCGCGTGTCATGTCTTATAGACTTGTCGAAATTAGGTCTCAAGGCTGCCTTTCCCCTTTGGCACCGCGTTAATATGGACATAATTGAACCGGAGGCAATAGGCTCGGATATAGACCCCGACTACCTCTTGGAATTCCGCAAAAATTCCCCAGCAGATCAGATAATCTGCGAGACAGAAGAAATTTTTTATGCGGCAATTACTACGCGGCGTAATGCAGCCAGAGAGGACTATCGCCTCGGTGCATTAACATCTTCAGAGATCGCCATATCCGATGGAATTTGGTAATAATGATGTGCTTGAATTTCGTAGGCTGCCCCCTAATCCGACGCATCCAAAGACAATCTTTATGCGTAATTTATAAGGTAAACCGTTAAAAAAGTGATGAGATACCATCCCCATGATCTGGGCCCTACTTTTTATTATTCTAATTGCCTGCGTGACTCTTCCCGGCTTATGGGTGAGGCGGGTGATGAAGAAATACAGTGAACCCGCTGACCGCTACAAGGAGCAGGGCAACGGTGGCGAACTCGCCCGACACTTGCTGGACAAGTTCGACCTGAGCGACGTAAAGGTGGAAGAAACCCCCACCGGTGACCACTACGATCCAGTGGCCAGAGCTGTTCGACTGACACCGGGCAACTATGCAGGCCACTCCCTCACGGCGGTCACCGTTGCAGCGCACGAAGTAGGCCATGCCATTCAAGATGCACGCGGTGAATCTCTGTTCCGGGCACGGCAGACGCTTGCCAAAACCGCAATGGTCGCAGAGCGGTTTGCAGGCATGTTGTTGATCGCCGCACCCATTGTATTTATCCTTACCAATGCCCCTCAAGCAGGCGTAGCGACTATATTGATCGGTGCAGCGTCCATGGCACTGAGTACTGTGGTTCACTTGGTGACGCTGCCGGTAGAGTTTGATGCGAGTTACGGAAAGGCCCTGCCGATCTTGAAACAAGGCGATTACCTGCGCGATGGGGACCTCCAGCACGCGGAGAAAATTCTCCAAGCGGCAGCACTGACCTACGTGGCGGGCTCATTGGCAAGCCTACTCAACTTGGGCCGCTGGATCGCGATACTGCGCAGATAACGGCTGATAGCGGCAGCGAGCGCCGTGACGCCCCTGAGTCAGGTAACATACCTATACACAACACCGTTCGGGCACTATTTAACCCGGGCAGGCTGGAGCAACAAACATGGCGGTACTGATCTTTCGTCTAAATGGCGTGCCTGACGAAGAAGCCCAGGATGTCCGCGACTTATTGTCGGACAATGCGCTGCACGGCTATGAGACATCGGCGGGTCGGTGGGGTGTGTCGATTGCAGGCCTGTGGCTAGTAAATGAAAGTGACCAGATGTTAGCCCGAAAGCTTATCGACGCTTACCAACTTGAGCGTCAGTGCTATTTTGAAAAGCTGCGGGCCGAAAATCCATCTGAAAGTTTTGGTGACCGTTTCAAGCATTCACCTGTGAGTGTAATCTTTTTCAGTCTGCTGGCGGTAACAGTTCTATTTCTGTCCCTCTCACCATTTATCCTGTTTTTGTCTGACTAGTTAATCGCAATCGCGAACGGGTGCTTGAAGAACCCCCAATTAACCCTCGAAACCGGTTTTGGCAAGGTAACGGGGCCAGGCCGCAAAAATTTTCCGTTCGACTCCAGGACACTGCTCTCCTCCATTCTAAAGACACACCCTCCCTCAAATTCCCAATAGGTCGGCACGGTATATCGCCTCCTGGCATACAGTGATGCCTCGTTCGGCGGGCACGTCATTAATAAATGGGCCAGCGCACCGGCGATTGCGGAGATTGAGGCGGCAGCAGAACCAGACTGCTTAACCGGTGATAGCGGCGAGCCGCCAGTCGCTGGAATTAACCAGGAGATCTGATTTCGACAGCCTGTCTATTTGTCCTATACTTCAACCATCAACGTAAGCCTTTGGTCGGTGTAATACACATACTGTCTCGCGACTGCTACCGTGTTTTATAGAGCGACATAAAGTATCCCGCCCAGCCCGCGGCGGCGCGCTGAACAATAAAAAGGGAGCGACAATCGTTTTGCAGAGCCAACATTTAGGGGTCTTGATCGGCCTGGTGGTCGGCTTGGTCTGTTTGACCGCACAGTCGGAGGATAATACAGTGTTCTTCTATGAGCAGAAGGATTACGGCTCGGAGGCGCTATTTAATCCGATGACGTCTTTCCTATCTTATACACTGGATTCTGTTCAGGTTAAACGCAGCTTTGGAACCGACAATTATCGCGATAATCTGCGTATAGTCCGCGACAATTTGCGCAATCCCCGCGATCGTATTGACGAAGAAGGTGGCACCAGGACGTTTATCAATGCGGAAATATTCCCGGTGGACCCGGACAATATCAGCGACAGCTCGCCGATGCTGCCCAACTATGGTTTGCACCTTTTTGGCGGAGGTATGATCTACCGTAAAAACGCTGAATGGTTTCAGGAACACGATGTTCCCTGGCCCTATTTTACCTCGGGCGTCCTGTCGATGATGACCGAAGTGCTGGCTGAAGCAATCGAAAAGCCAGTCACCAGTGGCACCGATGAAATAGCGGATTTTTATCTCTTTCGGCCATTGGGTATCTGGCTTTACAGTTCTGACAAACGCGCGCGTTGGATCAAGCAAGAGCTTGATCCTGTTGAATGGCCTCACCTGATGATGTATGACGTTGCGGAAAACGAACTGCTTAACGTGGGTATGAGCTATGTGGTGCGCCCGAATTGGTTAGCCACGCAGAACACACGCCTATTTGCCTATCTGGGGA
>JBDNIE010000125.1:0-1967 GCA_041688425.1 Halioglobus sp.
CCTTTGCACCCCGCTGGACTTGCTGGGAAACAAGGTGCGTTTGCCGGCCGCAGCACCCGGTGACCTCATCGTAATCTTCCAGTCCGGGGCTTATGGCCTGACGGCGAGTCCACTGAATTTTCTCAGCCACCCCTATCCTGGGGAGGTATTGGTCTGACGAGTGTCACCGGCATGTAACAGCGTTGTGAGAACCTAGGCTTGGGTCACATTTTCAGCAATATTTTGGGCAGAGCCCGAAAACCCGTGCTACTTTAATTAACACTACGTAATGTTTTGTGGATAAACATGTTAGTTCACTGTGCATAAGTGTCAACGGATGTCCCGCAGCCATCGGTTGTCGCAATGCACACTCAATAATAGGGCGTAGAAGTTCGTCGGTGATGCAGCCTCAAGGCTCTTCGAGATTGCGACGAAAACTTCGTTTAGAGCGGTATCAAGGATAAAGGGATGGCCACGGTCAGAGTTTTTAATCACCACGTTCACACGTCGTTTTATTGGCTTGCCCTGGTAGATGCTGCTCTGTTTATGCTGGCTTTGTATGCCGGCACTTACATCTATACTGTTGTAGCACATCAGCCCGGCGCCTTTCAGGCCGCTATACCCGAGCTCCCCAGCCGCGTACTGATCTACGCAGTGGTGACGGTCATCAGTTTGTTCACCATGGGTCTTTACGAGCCGCGGATGCGCGAAGGCACATCGGGCGTATTGATACGAACGCTGGGTGGATTCTTAACCGCAAGCCTGTTGACCGCCGGTATATTCATGTTGTTGCCAGACTTCGATCAATGGCGCGGCATACTGTTATACGCCGTGCTGCTGTCATTCAGCGCCAACCTGATTAGCCGCACCATATTCATAAACGTCTCGGATTTGGAGCAATTTAAGAGCCGGGTATTGATTTACGGCTCTGGGTCCGCCGCCTCCACCGTCACCAGTGCAATGCGGCGCAAGTCCGATCGACAGGGCTTTTCAATCGTCGGGTTTGTCAGGGTCGATGATGAGGAATCTAAAGTAACAGGTGAGCGGGTCATAAACCTGCGTCAGCCGCTGGCAGAGTATGCCAAGCAAACCGAAATTGACCTGATCGTTGTGGCGCTGGATCACAAGCGCGACCAGACACCGACGGAAGAATTGTTCAAGTGTCGCCTGCAAGGCATCAAGGTTATGAATCTGGTGAACTTTTTTGAGCGTGAGGCGAGTAAGATTCTGGTCGACTTTGCAACACCGGGCTGGATGACGCTGACCGAAGACCTGCGTAGCAACGCGTCCGGCAGCCTGATCAAACGCACTTTTGACATTTGCGCGAGCTTTCTACTGCTAATGGCGACCTGGCCTGTGATGCTTTTCACCGCGCTGGCTATCTGGATTGAGGACGGTTTCAAATCGCCTATTTTCTTCAGTCAGGAGCGCGTGGGCCTCAATGGCAAAGCCTTCAAGGTAATGAAGTTTCGCAGCATGAGTGTCGATGCCGAGGGCGATGGAAAAGCACGCTGGGCCACCAAGAACGACAGCCGAGTCACCAGGGTCGGCGCATTCATCAGGCGCACCAGGATCGACGAACTGCCGCAGATATTTAACGTGCTTTCCGGCGAGATGGCCTTTATTGGTCCTCGCCCCGAACGACCCGAGTTCGTGATGCAACTGGCACAGCGCATCCCCTACTACAATTCCAGACATGCCGTGAAACCCGGCATCACAGGTTGGGCGCAGCTGTGTTACCCCTACGGTGCGTCAGAGGAAGATGCGCGCCAGAAACTGCAGTTTGATTTGTACTATGTGAAGAACCAGAGTCTGTTTCTGGACCTGATGGTGACCCTGACCACTGTAGAAGTGGTTCTTTTCGGCAAAGGTGCCCGCTAGCGGGCAGATATCAGCCCTCCCTGACCCAAATATGTCAGGATTTTATACACTCCCCTGTTGTTGGCGCCGCCTCACAGCGCTACCATCCTACAAGCACTTGTATAATA
>JBDNIE010000126.1:0-8609 GCA_041688425.1 Halioglobus sp.
CGCCATGCTAACTAAATGTCGCGTGGCTTGACAAGCTCGGAGGTGCTGCAATGCTCTGCCGATGGCAGCGCGCTCCTGTTAATCCCTGCGTAATCCTTGCGCGTTCACTGCCGGCTGGGTCACATTGTCGCCTGCGCCAAATTGCCGCGAAGATAAAGAGCACACAATTCGCCAGTATGCTTCTTTGTGCCGACCGTTTTAGGGTAGAATGCGCCGCGTTTCGAGGGGTGTGCCTGCGCTTTCCCCATCATTGATTAGGGGGCCAACATGTTTGACAACAACATGACCATAGAGGGTTTCGACGACGAAGTCTTTGCCGCGATTGGTGAAGAGCAATGTCGCCAAGAAGAGCACATCGAGCTGATAGCGTCGGAAAACTACACCAGCCCGCGCGTGATGCAGGCTCAGGGCACCGCACTCACCAACAAGTATGCCGAAGGATACCCCGGTAAGCGTTATTATGGTGGTTGTGAGTACGTCGACAAAGTCGAGGAACTTGCCATCGAACGCGTCAAGGCCCTGTTCGGTGCCGACTACGCCAACGTCCAGCCACATTCAGGTTCACAGGCCAATTCAGCCGTGTACCTTGCGCTGTGTAACGCCGGCGATACCATATTGGGTATGAGCCTCGCCGACGGCGGGCACCTGACCCACGGCGCTAAGCCCAATTTCTCTGGCAAACTCTACAACGCCGTCCAGTACGGCCTGAACGCTGACACTGGCGAGGTTGATTACAACCAGGTTGAAGCATTGGCGCTGGAGCACAAGCCGAAGATGATCGTTGCGGGTTTTTCTGCCTACTCGCAAATTATGGACTGGGCCAGATTCCGTGAGATCGCCGACAAGGTCGGTGCCTATCTGCTGGTAGACATGGCCCACGTGGCGGGCCTGGTTGCCGCCGGTATCTATCCCAACCCTGTGCCCTACGCGGATGTTGTCACCTCCACCACCCACAAGACTCTGCGCGGTCCGCGTGGTGGCATCATTCTCGCCAAAGCTAACGAAGCGCTGGAAAAGAAATTCAACTCAGCGGTGTTTCCCGGCGGCCAGGGCGGCCCACTGATGCATGTGATCGCTGCCAAGGCAATCAGTTTTAAGGAAGCGCAGAGCCCTGAATTCGTCGAGTACCAGAAGCAAGTGGTGAGAAATGCCAAGGCCATGGCCGCGACATTTATCGAGCGCGGTATCAAGATTGTTTCGGGTGGCACTGAGAATCACCTGATGCTGGTAGACCTTATCGGCAAGCCCTATACGGGAAAGGATGCCGATGCGGCTTTGGGCGCGGCGAATATCACGGTCAATAAGAACGCTGTGCCGAATGACCCGCGCTCGCCCTTTATCACGTCCGGACTGCGTGTGGGCACGCCGGCAATCACGACTCGCGGCTTTGGTGAGGCGGAAACCGTTGAGCTGACGGGCTGGATGTGTGAGGTGTTGGAATCGCTTGAGAATGGCACCTCTGAGGCAGTGATCGCTGCTGTGAAGGTCAAAGTGCTGGAGATTTGTAAGCGGTTTCCTGTTTACGGTTGACCCTGTAGCTATTTCGGTTTTTCGCTTCGAAACCCGGTCGATGCCTGTTGGTGTGCCCGAAAAGACCACAGCGCATTCCCCTCGTTCGGCTGCTGCGGAACTCGACAAAAATTGCTGCGCAATTTTCTGGACTCGGACAGTCCTCGCAGAAAGATCCCGAACGAGGGAAATGCGCTAAGCGTGGCCTGATATTTTCGGGCAACCCAACGGGCATCGACCTCCTTGTATTCGGAGTCTCGGATAGCGAGGCCTGCTATTTTGGAGGACAGTCTGCAGCCGCCTGACCGGCTTCAAAGCACCGAACCTAATTCACGTTTTAGCAGAGTTGCGCAACAGCCCGAAACGACGGAGATGTCCGCGGCCGTTCACAGTGCACAGTCTGCACCCTCCTGATCGGCTTCAAAACACTAAACGGCCCATCCCGTACCCCAAATGAGTAAAGCCCGAACCACCAAAAATATGTTAATGTTCAGCCACTTAGATTCCTGAGAAACGCCCATGCACTGCCCGTTTTGCGCCGCCGAGGACACCAAGGTCATCGACTCCAGGTTGGTTGCTGAGGGCGATCAGGTGCGCCGCCGCCGAGAATGCCTCAGCTGCGCCGAGCGCTTCACCACCTACGAGATTGCAGAACTGGTCATGCCGCGTGTGATCAAACAGAACGGCAACCGCGAACCCTTCGATGAAGAGAAACTGCGTGCCGGCCTGCTGCGGGCGTTGGAAAAACGTCCCGTGTCGGTCGAGAACATCGAAGCAGACATCATTCATATCAAGCACGCATTGCGCGCCACTGGCGAGCGCGAGGTGCAGTCGCTGGTGGTTGGAGAGTTGGTAATGAAAGCATTGAAGAAACTCGATCAGGTGGCGTATGTGCGTTTTGCGTCCGTCTACCGCAGTTTTCAGGATATCGCTGAATTTCGCAATGAAATTGAACGGCTCGAAGCCGAACCTGCGGCTGACTGAGCCGGTTTTGTAACGCGTATGGATTCCCAGTTAGATACTCGCATGATGGCTCGCGCTCTGCAGTTGGCGCGGCGCGGTCAATATTCCACCATGCCCAACCCCCATGTAGGGTGCGTGCTGGTGCGCGACGGACACGTTATTGGAGAGGGCTTTACCTGCCCGGCCGGTGGTAACCATGCGGAGATCGAGGCGCTGCGCGCTGCCGGTGATGCGATGGGCGCCACTGCCTATATAACGCTGGAGCCGTGCAGCCATCAGGGTAAAACCGGGCCCTGTGCGGATGCACTGGTGCAAGCGGGGCTGGCTCGGGTCGTGGTTGCGCTGTCTGACCCCAATCCGTTGGTGGCGGGTCAGGGGCTTGAGAAGTTGCGTGCCGCCGGTCTTGCCGTTGAGTGCGGTCTGCTTGAAGACGAAGCGCGCTGCCTGATCCCTGGATATATCGCGCGCATGACACGAGGTCGGGGTCGGGTGCGGGCAAAAATGGCGATGTCGATGGACGGCCGCACAGCCATGGCGTCGGGCGAGAGCCAGTGGATTACCGGGCCGGCGGCGCGCAGCGATGTGCAGCGCTTGCGGGCCATGAGCTGCGCCATTATTACCGGGGTCGGAACGGTACTGGCGGATGACTGCAAGTTGACTGTGCGGACGACTGAATTGGGTTTGCCCTTTGAGGCTCTGGAATTGGCTGGTACCCGCCAGCCGTTGCGGGTGGTGCTGGATTCAAACCTGCGTACGCCAGTCACTGCAAAAGTACTGGATGGCGCTGCGGCCACGCTGCTGTGCCATGACCAGGCAGTGACCGTGCCGGAGTCCATTCGCTCGGCTGCGACGCTAACCCTGGCGCTGCGCCGGGCCGACAGCGGGCTCGATCTCAATGCATTAATGGTTCACCTCGCGCAACAGCAATGCAATGAAATTCTGGTAGAATCGGGCCCCCGCGTGACTGGCGCCCTGCTGCAGGCGGGCCTGTTAGATGAGCTAATCATCTATATGGCGCCTAGTTTGCTAGGTGATCGAGCGCGCCCGCTGCTGGAACTGCCGCTTGACCACATGGCAGAGAAAGTTGAACTCATGCTGGGGGACGTGCGTAAGGTGGGGACGGACTGGCGCTTTACCGCCATCCCCTGCAGGGATGTATAACCCATCAGGCAAACACCGTAGCCAACGAGACAACAGTATGTTCACAGGAATTATCCAGGCCGTCGGCACCGTTGCCGCTATGCAGGAGTGCGGCGGCGATATGCGCTTGCGCATCCACACTGGCAAACTGCCACTGGGTGACGTCGCCATCGGCGACAGCATTTGCACCAGCGGTGTGTGCCTGACGGTGATCGAGCTGCCGGGCGATGGCTACTGGGCAGATGTCTCAGTGGAAACGCTCAATTTTACCACGCTGGGTGATTTGAAAACTGGATCGGCTGTCAACCTGGAGAAGTCGCTCACGCCGCAGAGTCGGCTCGGTGGGCATATCGTCAGTGGCCACGTGGATGGTGTTGGCGAAGTCATAAGCCTCACTGAGGACGCGCGCTCTATTCGTGTGGTGCTGCGAGCGCCCGATCAACTCGCCAAGTACATCGCCCACAAGGGCAGTATTTGTGTCGATGGCACCAGCCTCACCGTCAATGCCGTGGACGGTGCGCAGTTTGACCTGAATATCATTCCGCAGACTATGGCGGAAACCGTTTTTGCGCAGTATCAAAGTGGTACATGCGTTAATCTTGAAGTGGATGTGATCGCGCGCTATCTGGAGCGACTCATGCAGGGCGATGCTGCTGCAGCGTGGACCGCAGGTGGCCTGTCGCTCGACAAGCTGGCCGAACACGGGTATCTGGGTGGCGCGGCCGACGGCCCGGGGAAATTATGACGATGGAACTAAACAGTGTCGATGAACTGATCAGCGAGATCCGGCAGGGTCGTATGGTGGTGCTGATCGACGACGACGCGGACAACAACAATGAAGGCGTGGTGGTAGTGGCTGCAGAGCACTGTGACGCCAAGCACGTGACGTTTATGGCGCGCCAAGCGCGCGGATTGATCTGTCTGGCTTTAACTGAGGAGCGCTGCCGACAGTTGGACCTGCCGCCGATGGTAGAGGACGCGCAGGGTGAGAAAGCCAATTTCACGCTCTCGATTGAGGCCGCTGCCGGTATTGATACGGGTATTTCCGCTGTGGATCGCGCTCGCACAGTGCAGGCGGCGGCAGCACCTCATGCGCAGCCGAGTGATATCGTGCAGCCCGGACATATCTTTCCACTGACCGCGCGGGCTGGCGGTGTATTGATGCGCGCCGGCCACACAGAGGCGGCATCCGACTATGCTCGGCTGGCCGGTTTGCTGCCGGCGGCAGTGATTACGGATATCCTTACACCGCAGGGCTCTGTAGCCGATGGCCCGGCACTGCGCGAGTTTGCCGCGATGCACGGCTTGAAAATCGGCTCTATCGCCGACCTGATTCACTTCCGCATGGTTAATGAGCGCACCATTCACCGTATTCGAGAGGGTGAGATTGATACCGAATACGGCGCATTCAACCTCACCGCCTATCGCGACCAGACCTCTGGCGAAGTGCATTTGGCGCTGTCATGTGGGGAAATTGTGGCTCATGAACCCACACTGGTGCGAGTGCACGTGCAGTCCGTGATGCGCGATCTGGTTACCAGTAAGCTTTCCGAGCGACCGACCTGGAGCCTGGGTAAGTGCCTGCAGGCAGTGGCAGCCAATGGGCGTGGCGTGGTGGTACTGCTGGCGCGCGCGGAGCGTCCTGAGCAATTGCTGGAAAGTGTCGATATGGCGCTGGGTGAACCGAGTGCAGGTATTGCCATCGCGCCCGACACCTATAATTCAGTGGGTCTTGGCTCACAGATTCTCAAGGATTTGGGCGTCGGAAAAATTCGCCTGATGGGCGCGCCTATAAAGTACAATGCCATTTCCGGTTTTGATCTGGAAGTGCTGGATTTTGTCGATTGTGGGCGATAACAGCCTGGAAATAACACAAAGGCAGCAAAGGAAGGACGAGAACATGACCGACATCAAAACCATCGAAGGTACATTCATTGGCGGCAAGGGCAACTACAGTATTGTCGTGGGCCGCTGGAACAGCTTCGTTGTAGAGCACCTGCTGGAGGGCGCTATCGACGCCTTGCGCCGCCATGGCGTGAGCGACAAGCAGATCACTATAGTGCGGGCACCGGGCGCCTTCGAGATACCGCTGGTGTGTAAGAAGATCGCGGCCAAAGGGAATGTCGATGCCATCATCGCACTCGGCGCTGTGATTCGTGGCGGCACACCGCATTTTGAGTATGTGGCCGGCGAATGCACCAAGGGCATCGCCATGGTGAGCATGGAATACGGCGTACCTGTCTCGTTCGGCGTGCTGACGGTGGACTCCATTGAGCAGGCGGTGGAACGTGCCGGCACCAAAGCTGGAAATAAAGGCGCAGAGGCTGCAATGTCTGCGCTAGAGATGGTCAACCTGCTCGGTAAGCTCAGCTGAATGAATAAACCAGTGCACAACACGCTCGCCGCCGAGCGTCGCAAAGCCCGACATTACGGCATGCAAGCGTTATACCAATGGCATATGGCGGGGGCGTCAGTGAGCGATATTGAGGCAGAATTTCGTGCCGACTACGATTTCACCCACGTTGATCTGGAGTATTTTCAAGCACTGCTGCACGGCATCCCGGCCTGTGTCGATGAGCTCGATGGCGCCATGGAACCCCTGCTGGATCGCAAGCTGGGCGATCTGGGCCCCATTGAGCGCACGCTGCTGCGCATGGGTATGTACGAACTGATGCAGCGCATTGATGTGCCCTATAAAGTCGTCATCAATGAAGAGGTGGCACTGGCCAAGAAATTCGGCGCCACTGACAGCCACAAGTATGTCAACGGTGTGCTCGACAAAGCCGCGCGGCAACTGCGCAAGGTCGAGATAGACGCGGCATCCTGATGCCCGGCACTGAATTTTCGCTAATTTATCGCTATTTCTCTCACCTCGGTCGCGGCGATGCCGTGGACCTCTCGGTGGGCGATGATTGCGCCATTTTGCGTTTGGGCGCGGGTGAGCGCCTGGCAACTTCGGTCGACACAATGGTCGAAGGTGTGCACTTTCCCAAGGACAGTTTTCCCGAGGATATTGGATTTCGCGCAGTGTCCGTGGCGGCCAGCGATCTGGCGGCGATGGGTGCGCGACCGCTGGGTATGACCGTTGCCCTAACATTGCCTGCGCCTGATGAGCTATGGCTGCATGCCTTCAGCGAGGGTCTGGCGGCCGCGGTATCGGCCTACCAGCTGCCATTGGTTGGCGGCGATATGACTCGCGGTCCGTTGGCCATTTCGGTGCAGGTGCTGGGTGCGTTGCCCTTGGATAAGGCGCTATTGCGCGGCGGTGCGCAAGTGGGTGATGCGGTTTACGTGTCGGGTACGCTGGGTGATGCAGCGGGCGCACTGGCGTTTTTGCACAGTGAGTGGCAGCCCAGCCCGGACAACGCGGAGTTTTTGCTGCAGCGCTTCAACCGTCCGCAGGCCCGCCTTGAATTGGGCATGGCACTTTTGGATTACGCCACCGCCGCCATCGACATTTCCGATGGCCTGCTGGCGGACGCCGCCCATATCGCGGCAGCCAGTGGCGTGAAGATCCGTCTTGAACCCAATTGCTTGCCCCTGTCAGCGGCGCTGCGCTCCCACGACAACCCCGAGACTATTGTGCGTTGGGCGCTGACCGGCGGCGATGACTATGAGTTGTGTTTCTGCCTCCCGGCCAAAGAGGCTGCGCCCGCCGGCACCACCCGAATAGGGCATGTTGAGGCCGGCGCGGGCGTAGACTGTGGTCTGAAGATTGACATGCCAACCGGATACCAGCATTTTAGCGATTAGTGAGTTCAGTAGGCGTCCTCGGTTGCGAGGAATCAACCTGGTAAATCTGATGTCTTTATCCGCGGCGAACCCCGCCAAACCTCATCCTGCCCCTGACTTTCGCAAGCATCCAGTGCAGTTTCTGGCGTTTGGATTTGGCAGCGGCCTGTCCCCTAAGGCGCCCGGTACCGCCGGTACGTTGCTGGCGATTCCTCTGTATCTGCTGATTGCGCAGTGGGGCCTGCTGCAATACACCGCGGTGGTGCTGGTGGCAGCGGTATTGGGTGTGTGGATCTGCGGTGCAGCCAGTCGGCAACTGGACGTTCATGATCATCCTGGCATCGTCTGGGATGAGTTTGTCGGATTCTGGATTACCATGTGGGCACTGCCAACGGACTGGGTTTGGGTGCTTGCGGGCTTTGTCGTATTCAGGCTGTACGATATAGTCAAACCGTGGCCTATCAGCGTCCTCGACCGACGGGTCGGCGGCGGATTTGGCATTATGATCGATGATGTATTGGCCGGTGTAATGGCCTGTTTAACGTTGCACATCGTGTTGCGGTTGGTTTAAAGGGGCTGGGGGCGGGATATGTCGATACAGCAAGCAGTGCGTGTGGTAGGCATCAGCATATTGCTGGCGACAGTCCATATCCAGACCCTGGCCCAGCCCCAGCCCAGTGCCGTGGAAGTCTCTGTCGAGGTGGAAGCGCTATTGGGTAAAACCGCGGTGCTGAAAATTAACGGGCAGCGCGAAACCCTGAGCGTGGGCCAGACGGTTGCTGGCGTGACGCTGATCGCAGCAGAGCCGACCGCTGCAATAGTGCAAATTAATGGGCAGTCTCAGACGCTGGGGCTGTCTGAGCGTGTTGGTACCACTTATCGGGAGCCCCGCGAGCTAGTGGTCACCATCGCGCGTGATGCCATGCTGAAATACGAGACCAACGCTACCATCAATGGCCGCAGCGCACTGGTGCTGGTCGATACAGGGGCCAACATCGTTGCTATCAGCGGCAAACAGGCCACGGCCATGAACATTGAGTACAGTAGCGGCGAGCTAACGACAGTGGAAACGGCCAGTGGAGTGACTTCTGCACACGCCATTACCCTGCAATCTGTGGTGGTCGGCGGCATTGAAGTGAATAATGTGCCGGCACTGGTCGTTGAAGGCGTTTTTCCGGGCACCATTTTATTGGGCATGAGTTACCTGAAGCACGTTAAATTGCAGGAGCACAACGGCATTCTTTCGCTGTCCCGCAGCCAATAGC
>JBDNIE010000127.1:0-21296 GCA_041688425.1 Halioglobus sp.
ACCGTCGAAGGCGACAATTTGTCCACCCCAAGTCTCCGCGCAAACCTTAGTCAGCGCCGCCGTTAGTGTCGTCTTACCGTGGTCAACGTGACCAATCGTCCCGACGTTAACGTGCGGTTTTGTGCGCGCAAATGCTTCCTTCGCCATATTGACAGTCTCCTATAAACATCGGACATGACCTTTCGGCCGGACCACTAAAATTAAAAAACCTAACAACTACACTACTTTGCGCCAGAAATGGAGCTCATAACCGGATTCGAACCGGTGACCTCTTCCTTACCAAGGAAGTGCTCTACCGACTGAGCTATATGAGCGCACTCTTCCCAACTATGGAGCGGGTAGCGGGAATCGAACCCGCATATTCAGCTTGGAAGGCTGACGTTCTACCACTGAACTATACCCGCTACGTTTTGACTCAACACCATTCTTTAATGATCTCGGGGCAGCGGGCTGACCCTGCAAACACTTCCGAGCCACTTTTCCAATGGCAGCGCACCAGCCAATTGCGCTTGCTCTTCGGGCCTGTACTACTGAATTCCGACCCCGATTCGGACTCCTGTACCTTGCACCACTCGAGACTCATTCATGCATGGTGGAGGGGGGTGGATTCGAACCACCGAAGCTCGCGCGTCAGATTTACAGTCTGATCCCTTTGGCCACTCGGGAACCCCTCCGAAAGGCGGCATATTGTCCTGATGGGCCACCTCAATGTCAACAACATATCCCAATAAAATTACTAACTTACATCGCCCGTAAATAACGGGCGATGCGCTGCATCATACGCTATTGCAACATTCGGATAAATCGTCGTCTTCGAGCTGCTTTTAAAATGCTGGTCGCAGCTGGAGATCGCAGCCGGGGGCCGCCTTTTCACGACAACCCCGACCGCAAAGGGCGCCCCCGGGGGAAGACACTGCAGGACCAGACAGGCGCCCATTTGTCACGTCAATCCTCCCTATAGCGCTTTCGCAATACGTCCTTCTGGACTTTTCCCATTGTGTTTCTGGGCAGGTCGTCGACAAAAATGACCCTTTTGGGCACTTTGAATTTCGCCGCACTTGCCCGAACTGCGTCCTTAATTTCCTCTACAGATACAACACCCCCCGCAGCAAGAACCACTATCGCTACTGCCGCCTCGCCAAAATCGGCGTCGGGCACACCAATGACGGCGGACTCCAACACCGCAGGAAGTGCATCAATCAGCAACTCAACCTCCTTGGGATAAACGTTTAGCCCGCCACTAATCAGCATATCCTTAGAGCGCCCAACAATGGATATATAGCCCTGCTCATCTATGAGCGCCTGATCTCCGGTCCTGAAAAAGCCATCGGGGGTAAAATCTTGCAAGGTCTGTTCAGGCATATTCCAATAGCCGACAAAAACGTTGCCACCACGAACCTGAAGCTCCCCCACCGCGTTGATAGGCACGCCCTCATCGTCAGTGCCACGGATCCGCACAACGACACCGGGCAGCGGCAATCCCACCGTGCCCGCTCGACGTTCGCCGCGCAGCGGATTGGAAATGTTCATGCCAGTTTCCGTCATGCCGTAGCGCTCCAGTAGGGTGTGACCAGTGCGCTGTTCAAACTCGACGAAGGTCTCAGCCAGTAGCGGCGCCGAACCAGAAATGAACAGCCGCATGTTAGCGCAGCTCTGCGCCTTAAACCCCTGTGACGCCAAGAGGCGAGTATAAAAAGTAGGCACGCCCATCATCACGGTGCTGTGCGGCAAATGTTCCAGCACAGCTCCGACATCGAAACCCTTGAGCCAACGCATACTACTGCCACTCATCAGTACGCAGCCGATCGCGACAAACAAACCGTGTACATGGAAGATGGGTAGTGCATGCAACAAACAGTCATCGCCAGTGAAACCCCAGCAGTCAACGAGCGCTGATATATTTTCGACGAGATTGTTATGGGACAACATAATGCCCTTGGGTCGACCCGTTGTGCCGGATGAATAAACTAGAGCAGCAATATCTCCTGGCCCGGTCGATACCGACTCAAAGTGCGATGAACAGCGCTGCACTCCTGCCATGAAAGAGCCCGCTCCGTCAGCGTCCAGTGTTTGCAGTGCTATTGCGCCCAGCTCGTCACACACACGACGCAGTCCTGTAGCACGGCGGCTGTCACAGACCAATAAAGCCGGAGCGGCATCCCCCAAAAAGAAACGTAATTCTTCATCTGCGTATGCAGTGTTCATTGGATGAAACACCATCCCCGCCCTGATGGTTCCAAGGTATAGCCACAGGGCTTCTACTGATTTCTCCACCTGCACGGACACCCGATCACCTTTTTTCAGCCCGCATTCACTGAGGTAGTTTGCGACCTGCGCAGAACGCTGCTCCGCATCGGCATAGGTAAAATCGCGCCCGTCCTCGGTAGTGAGCAACAACGATTTCGGCGCAGGGAAATGCCGCTGGTAAGTCGAGTAAAGGTTTAGTGGCGCTTTGTTATTCATAAAAATTTCATCTCCCGGAGCACCGAATCGACGCTATCTGTGCGGGAGCACATTTCCCAGCTGAATGTGCCGTAAGGATACCGCATCGGACTCAAAACCACCGCCAGCCAGAGCAACTTAGAACGGAGAAAAAGACTGCTGCCACCCTTTCAGGCGGTCAGCCAGATAATCGGTCAGGCGGTCGCTGGCTCGATCTCTACAAATATCCCCGACAGGTGGGAAATGTAATCGGCAAGCTTACCCGCTTTACTGCGAAATAAATCGATGCAGACCAATAGGTCCAGCCCGGCAAACGCCATGTCCAGACGGCCATCGGGATTGGAACATGCCAGCAGAGGATTGCTGGCTTCCACAATCATACCGCGCACCCGCTTGCTCTCGAGATCTTCAGCCAGCATGCCCGAGGGCAACAATCCCACAATGCTGATGGAACCATCCTCGCGATCGACGCGGGTGGTCAGCTTTCCATTTGTTTCCACGGTGTATGACCCCTTGCGGCGAAACATTTTGTTCGCGCTGGGCACACTGTACCTGAGCATAACAGCAGTTAAAATCGGGAATAAAATGCGCATTGTCTGCCCGCAAAAAACATCGCGTACAGACCTACAAGAATGGAGCTGGCGAGAGGAATCGAACCCCCGACCGGCTGATTACAAATCAGCTGCTCTACCTACTGAGCTACGCCAGCCAAAATCAGACCGGGGCAAAAAATCAACTGCCCCGTTTGAAGGGATGCGATTGTAGATAAAGTACCTCGGGGATGCAATCAAGATAGGCAAATTTGCACAGTGCAGGCAAAGGGCTGCTGGCCGCAGGCATACAAAAGCACCCATCGGCGGAAGCCTTTGCTGCTAAAACAGCGCCCTTTATGCGTTCTGCCTGGTCAACTGTCTTCGCACAGTTCCCGGCTAAACGATGCCGCCCTCCTCCAGAGGGTTGAACTATTCAAACAACTCTGGCGCCGATGGGCGCTGTAACTGGCACTGCCGAGTCAGACTGCTCATTAGAACCGGGACCACCTGCACACGCTGTAGCGATCAGAGCAGTAATCATTATGGCAACAAGACTGAGGCAGCCGCTCTGCAATGAGACCGCCCTACCAGAATGACCCTTACCATCAGCACTCATGATGACTCCTTTATTCACAAGAAGCTTCGCTCGTGCCGCGTAAGCGATAACAACAATCGCACCGCTTTGGAGCAAGGTATGGGTCTTAATATGGTGCCGAAGGCGGGACTCGAACCCGCACAAGCATAGCTCACCACCCCCTCAAGATGGCGTGTCTACCAATTCCACCACTTCGGCAAAAAACGTTTGTACTTTAATATTTTTAAGGCTGATCCAGTGTGGACTAATCCAGTTGCGGCAGGTCATCTCCCGCTGGCGCAGTGATCGCCTCGGGCGTGTCATCGAGCATGGGCAGCTCTTCTGCTGCCTGCGCCGCCGCAGCACTCGCGGCTGCTGGGATAACGAGACCCAGATCATCCTCAACAACCGCTTTCTGGTTGGCCAACAGCGCCAGGCCGAAGCTCGTCGCGAAGAACAACACCGCCAGCCATGCGGTAGCCTTGGTCAGAACACTGCCACTGCCCTCGCTGCCGAAGAGCGTCTGCGAGCCGCCGGCACCAAAAGACGCACCAATATCCGCGCCCTTGCCCTGCTGCAACATAATCAACCCGATGATAGCCAATGCGATAAGCAGGTGTCCTGCGAGAATGATCTGTTCCATTTTCTCAAGTCCCTCCAGGGGACATTAGCGCAACGCTTATTAAGCAGCCGCTGCATTTATGATTGCCAAAAAATCCGCTGCTATTAGCGCAGCTCCACCGACCAGAGCACCGTCGATGTCCTGTTGTACGAATAATCGTGCTGCATTATCAGGCTTCACACTGCCACCATACAATACCCGCGTTGCAACGGCATCCACGCCGTCGATATCATGCAGGCAGCCGCGAATAAATGCGTGCATATCCTGCGCCTGCTCTGGTGTTGCAGTAACTCCGGTGCCGATGGCCCACACGGGTTCATACGCTATCGCTAGCGATTCTAGACTTGCCTGCCCTCTCAGCGCTCCCTGCAACTGGGCATTAACCACGCCTTGCGCTTCACCTGCTTCACGCTGCTTGAGCGTTTCTCCCACACAAACGATGGGCCGCAGACCTGCTTCAACCGCCGCCGCGACTTTGGCGGCAACCAACTCGTCGGACTCGTTGTGGTACTGGCGTCGTTCCGAATGACCGAGAATAACCCAGCGACAACCTAACTCTGCCAGCATTCCCGGCGCAACCTCACCGGTATAAGCCCCCTCCTGCATGTGACTGCAATCCTGCGCCCCGACGGCAACGGCAGACCCGGCACAGGCCTCAAGGGCCTGCGGCAGATGAACATAAACGGGGCAAACAGCCACTTCAGGGCCCTTGGCCGCTGCGGAGCCGACAATATCTGCCAGCAAGGCAGCGATGCTGACCCTGGAACCGTTCATTTTCCAGTTACCTACGACTAGAGGCTGGCGCATCTTGGCCTCCCAGTGAAAAAAGCGGCGCAATCTTAACCAAGATAGCGGGCGGTGACAAGGGCCCTGCCATATGAAGTGCGCCGCAATGACGCGCAGCACGGTGCTGCTTCAAGCAAGAATCCGTTCAACTTCCGACGCCAGATCAGTGCACTCCTGCAGGACCTGATCCGGACACTTTCCCTCCACCATCACTCTTACTTTGGGCTCCGTGCCAGAGGGGCGTAACAGCACTCTGCCTGCACTGCCCAGCCTGTGCTCTACCGACTCCAGCGCCTTGCCAAGCGCAGGGTAGTCCGCCAGGTCGACCTTGCCGCCCACGGCAACGTTAATCATCGTTTGCGGGTACATGGTTATGCCGGCACGCAATGAAGCCAGATCGCCCTGTGCCGCCTGCAGCGCCATCAGCACCTGCAGCGATGCAATAATGCCATCACCCGTCGTTGTGACATTGGAACAAATAATATGCCCGGAAGATTCTCCGCCCAGATGCCAGCCATTGGCCTCCATCAGGGCCTTGACGTAGCGATCACCCACCTGCGCCCGCGCGAACTGCAATCCGGCTTCTTTCAGGGCTATCTCCAGTCCCAGGTTTGACATCTGTGTACCCACCACGCCGGCATCACTCTGCCCCGTGGCCATTCGGTGCATGGCAATGATATACACCAATTCATCGCCGTCGAGTATCTCGCCCTTGTCATCCGTCATCAGTACGCGATCGCCGTCACCATCGTAGGCAATGCCGATATGCGCTTTGTGGGTCCTGACCAGCTCCGACAGCGCCGCCATATCAGTGGAACCGACCCCGGCATTGATATTGAAACCGTCGGGCTTAACGCCCATGGCGATCACCTCTGCACCTAACTCAGTCAGGACGCTGGGCGCAATGTGGTAAGTGGCGCCGTGTGCACAATCTACGGCAATACGCAGACCGCGCAGGCTGAAGCCCTCGGGTACGGTAGATTTACAAAACTCGATGTAGCGCCCGGCGGCATCCTCAACACGCGTTACTTTACCGATATGACGGGATTGCACTGTGGTCAGTTCAAGCTCCAGCTCAGCTTCAATGGCGTGCTCTATTTCATCAGACAGCTTAGAACCGTCGGCACCAAAAAATTTGATGCCGTTGTCGTAAAAAGGATTGTGTGATGCGCTGATGACAATGCCCGCCTCGGCATTCTGTTTACGAGTCATCAATGCAATCGCGGGCGTTGGCATCGGCCCAAGCAGTTTTACATTCACGCCTGCGGCGACCAGCCCCGCTTCCAAAGCCGACTCAAACATATAACCTGAGACCCGGGTATCCTTGCCGATAATGACCAGGCACCCGCCCTCTCGATTAAATTCCCTGTCGAAAACGCGGCCACTGGCCCACCCCAACTTGAGTATAAAATCTGGCGTGATGGGAAATTGGCCCACTTTACCGCGGATACCATCGGTGCCAAAGTAGCGCTTTGTCATGGCTCTATTGTCTCCTGTAATGAAAACCACATTGCCACGGCGTCGGCAGTGGCTGCAACGTCGTGTGTTCTTATGATAGACGCACCCCGTTCAACAGCCATAACCGCTAGCGCCAGACTCGCCGGCAGACGCTGGTGGACGTCCCGCCCCAGCAGCTTGCCAATCAAGGATTTGCGCGATAGCCCTACCACCAGCGGCAAACCCATTGCGGCCAGGCGTGGCAATCCGTTCAGCAGTTGCAGATTGTGCTCCACCGACTTGCCAAACCCGAACCCCGGATCAAGCAAGAGTTGATCTCGCACTATACCCACTCGCTCACACGCCGCCACCCTGCCCAACAGGTATTCTTCGACCTCTGTCACAACGTCAACATATTGCGGGGCATCCTGCATGGTGCCCGGCTCACCTCGCATGTGCATTAGACAAATAGGCAAACCGCTGGCGGCTGCCGCCAGCAGCGCGCCTTCACGGGTCAGCGCACGCACGTCATTCAAAAAACCTGCGCCTAGCGAGGCGGCCTCAAGCATCAGTTGCGGCGTGCTGGTGTCAACGGAGATCACGACTGCCAGCTCCGCCGCGATGCGCGCGACCAAAGGCAGTACCCGGTCCATTTCCTCGTCAGGGGACACCGGCTGGGCGCCGGGCCGGGTTGATTCGCCTCCGATATCCAGAATCGCCGCGCCCGCATTTACCATATCGCGGGCGCGCTCAAAGGCGCGCTCAATATCGAGTCGAGAACTGCGGTAGAGGCTACCGCCGTCGGAAAAAGAATCAGGTGTGGTGTTGATCACGCCCATGATGGCCGGGCGTGATAAATCGAGCGAGCGCCCGGCGCAATTTAGCACCGCATGCCCCAGAGAGTGCCCGGGAAGCACATTTGCGCCGGGCTCAGTGCTCGCCGGCGGGTCCGCCAATCGGCCGACTGGGCGATGCGTCGGGGTCCTGCTCGGGAGCGGCCACATCATCAGCATCAGCATCAGCGGCATTATCTCCACCGGTGCCGCCCCAATCCTTGGGTTCTCTCGGCTCACGACCTGACATAATGTCATCAATCTGATCGGCATCAATGGTCTCGTAGAGCATCAGTGCATCTGCCATCAAGTGCAATTTATCGACATTGTCTGCCAGTATTTTTTCCGCGATGGCATAGCACTCATCGATGATACGCCGCACTTCCTGGTCGATCTGCTTTGCCGTGTCTGCCGATACCGACAAATGTTGCTGCCCGGCGCTGCGGCCCAGAAACACCTCTTCCGTGGCTTCGTCGTACATCAATGGGCCCATCTTGTCTGACAAGCCCCACTTGGTCACCATTTTGCGCGCAATATCGGTAGCGCGCTGAATATCGTTCGATGCTCCAGTAGTGACGCCATCTTTGCCGAGCGTCATTTCTTCGGCGATACGACCGCCAAAAAGACTGCAGATCTGGCTGACAATAAAGCGCCGGCTATGGCTGTAGCGATCTTCCTCAGGCAGGAACATGGTGACACCCAGAGCTCTGCCACGCGGAATAATACTTACTTTGTAAACGGGATCATGTTCCGGCGCCAGACGGCCAACGATCGCATGGCCCGCCTCGTGATAAGCAGTATTGCGCTTTTCAGCCTCAGACATCACCATCGATTTGCGCTCTGCGCCCATCATGATTTTGTCTTTGGCCAGCTCGAACTGATTCATACCCACCGTGCGCACATTACTGCGGGCTGCGAAAAGAGCCGCCTCATTCACCAGGTTGGCCAGATCGGCGCCTGAGAAACCCGGCGTGCCGCGCGCGATCTTGGAAGCTTCAACATCCTCCGCGAGGGGCACCTTGCGCATGTGTACCTTGAGGATTTGCTCGCGGCCACGGATGTCAGGCAAGCTCACGACCACCTGACGGTCAAAGCGCCCGGGGCGCAGCAGCGCCGGGTCGAGCACGTCGGGACGGTTGGTGGCGGCGATCACAATGACACCGTCATTGACTTCGAAGCCGTCCATTTCTACGAGCAGCTGGTTCAAAGTTTGCTCGCGCTCGTCATGACCACCACCCAGGCCTGCTCCACGGTGACGTCCCACCGCGTCGATCTCATCGATGAAAATAATACAGGGCGCCTGCTTCTTGGCCTGCTCGAACATGTCGCGCACACGAGAGGCACCCACGCCGACAAACATTTCGACAAAATCAGAACCCGAGATGGAGAAAAACGGCACTTTAGCCTCGCCGGCGATTGCTTTGGCGAGCAGGGTCTTGCCTGTGCCAGGCTGGCCGACCATCAATATGCCGCGCGGAATTCGCCCGCCCAACTTCTGGAAGCGACTGGGGTCGCGCAAGAACTCCACCAGCTCCTGCACATCCTGTTTTGCTTCATCTACGCCCGCCACGTCGGCGAAGGTGGTGGTGATCTGGTCTTCGCCCAGCAGTTTGGCCTTGCTCTTGCCAAAACTCATGGGGCCACCGCGACCGCCGCCGCCACCTTGCATCTGGCGCATAAAAAACATAAAGACAGCGATAATAATCAAGATAGGGAAGCTGGCCACCAACAATTGTGTCCACACGCTCTGCTGCTCGGGCTTGCGGCCCTCCACGATGACGCTGTGCTCCAGCATGTCATCAAGCAACCTGGGGTCTTCCATAGGACGAATGGTTTCAAAGCGGGAACCGTCAAAGCGCTCACCGGAAATCGTCTGTCCTTCCATGACGACCTTCTTCACCTGTTCGTTTTGAATCTCGGTGATCAGCTCGGAGTATCCCACCTGTTCAGTGGCACCCTGCATGTTGAAGTTGTTGAATACTGACAACAAGACGGCAGCGATTACCAGCCAGAGTAATAAATTTTTAACCATGGTGTTCAAAGCTATTTCCTCTCGGAAGAATTACGCGGAACTGTTTTCTAGAGGAATCTTACCTCAATTTAATACAGTTGGGGCAGTCACTCCAGATTTCAAGGTAGTTAGTGGTGGCTAAGTTTGTAGTTGATTGCGCACCGCAAGGGCAGGCTTGCACTCCTATTTTTCAATCCTGACTCTAATGACCGCGAAATTCCTTGGCCACCATGTAAACTTCTCTGGAGCGAGGCCTGGAAGCCTTGGGTTTGCGCGTTAAAACTCGCTCAAATGACTCTTTTGCCTGCGCGAATACCTCATCAAACCCCTCACCCTGGAAAAGCTTGGTGACAAAGCTACCACCGGGGGCCAATACCTGCGCCGCCATATCCAGCGCCAGCTCCACAAGATAGGTCGCGCGCGGCTGGTCAACGGCATGCATGCCACTCATGTTGGGTGCCATATCAGAAATGACCAAATCCACCGGCTTTCCCTCAAGCGCGTCGATAATCTGCCTGAAAACCGTATCCTCAGTAAAATCACCCTCGACGAAAGTCACTCCGGAGATATCCTCCATGGGCAGGATATCCGACGCGATCACCTGGCCGCTATCGCCCACCAGCGCCATCGCCACCTGTGACCAGCCACCCGGCGCGCTACCCAGATCCAGCACCGTCATACCGGATCGCATCAGTTTGTCTTTCTCCTGCAGCTCAAGCAATTTGTAGCAGGCCCGCGAACGATAGCCATCACGCTGTGCCTGCTGTACATAGGGATCTTCACGGTGCTCTTTTAACCAGGCTTTACTGGAAGATCGCTTCTTGGCCATAGGAGGTCACTGTAATTTCGGTTTCGTGCCCGGCAGGGCTTGTGTAGAATGGACTGCCCCGCGCTGGCGGGCATTGTACCTTGGAACAGCGATGATCAAGAAAGCAAATCAGGACAGCAAACAATTGCGCGCAATAGGCCACAAGCTGAAGCCGGTGGTCACTGTTGCCGATAAGGGGCTCACCGAAGGCGTTGTCGCCGAACTCGACCGCGCACTCACCGACCACGAGCTAATCAAAGTCAAACTGGCAGTGGGCTCCCGCGAAGCGCGGGGCGCTATGGCAGAGCAAATCAGCGCCCAGTTCGGGGCACAGCTGATACAGAGCGTCGGCAACATGATCCTGCTGCTACGCCGCTCCGCCACACCGGACCCCCGCCTCTCAAATCTCATCAAACGACTGTAGTTTTAGCATCGCTCAGTTTGAAATTTGCCGCATATAGAGAGCCGGAGAGGCAGCGTTGGATAGAAGTAATCACGCTTCGAGCTGGCCCCCTATAATAAATCGAACATGGCCGCTAGTGCAGGGCAATTGTGCCGGGGCGCACTGCCGCCCACAATAACAACGAACGACGTCAGGTAAGCAGGTTGGTCAGTTGGAAAACGGAAACGGCAGCGGCGTAGGCGAAGAGGAAGTATCCGACGAACATTTTTACCGCTAGCGACCTCGACCCGCTCTCCTTGGACAGGATCACGAGCGTTGAGATGCACTGCAGTGCGATGGCGAAGAACACCAGCAACGCGATTCCCGAGCCCAGCGCCAGATCACTGTTTTGAATCTGTTGCACCAATGGCTCCATATTGTCATCCGCGGACTCAATCCCGAAGATCGTACCCAACGTGCCCACGAACACCTCACGCGCCGCGAAGGACGTCAGGATAGCAACTCCATACCGCCAATCCAGGCCGAGCGGCGCAAACAGCGGTTCGATGAAATGTCCCAGATAGCCCAACCATGATGTACCCAGATCGGCGCCAAAATTGGGGAAATAGCCCAATATCCAGATGCCCACGGTGACCGCGAAAATAATCTTGCCCGCCTTGGTGACAAAGTGCTTTGAACGGTTCCAGCAATTGCGCAGTAACGGCTTCAAGGTGGGCAACCTGTAAGGCGGCAACTCCAGTACAAACGGCAGATCATTGTAATGATCCTTGCTGGTACGCGACACCAACGCAGTGACCAGCAAACCACAGAACATACCGAAGAAATAAATGGCAAACATGGCCAGGCCCTGCCAGCCCACCAAACCACCGAGCCCTGTCGCGGCGGGGATAAAGGCCGCAATCAGTAGCGTGTAAACAGGCAGTCGGGCTGAACAGGGCATCAAGGGTATCGCCATGTAGGTCAACAGGCGCTTGCGCGGGGAGTCGATGGCACGGGCCGCATAAATCGCAGGGATCGCACAGGCTACGCCGGACAGCATGGGAATAAAACTCTTCCCGGTCAGACCAAACAGGCGCAACGGCTTGTGGCAGATGAGCGCGGCGCGCGCCATATAACCCGAGTCTTCCAACAACCCGATGACGAAGGTCAGGATAAATATTTGCGGTACGAACACAAGGAAAGCACCAATGCCTCCAAACAGGGCATCGGCAGTAAAATCCTTCGCGATCTGATTACTAATCAATGGCAAAACCCAATTCGCTACCGTCCCCAGAATGTACTCTACCGCATCCATCAGCGGCGCCGCCCAGGTGAAAATGGACTGAAACAGAAGGTACATGATGAAGAAAAAAGCGAGGCCGCCGGTAAGCGAGCTAAGGAAGAAGCGATCAAGCCGCGTCTGGTTCCTGATCAGTACATCGCTGCGCGTGCCAAAGCGCTGCGCTAACTTGTGCGCAAAAACACGCAGCTGCTCGTCACAGGACTCGGCGCCATGACCCACTGTTGCCGCATCGGGAGGGACTGGCTCCGCTTTTAACGCGGCGACCAGTGACCCCAATCCCTTACCCGAACGACCAGAAACCGGCAGCACCGGAGCCTGCACAGCAGCAGCCAGTGCCACCACATCCAGGCTCAACTTATGCGAATCCAGGACATCAATCATATTGGCAAGCACCGTGACCGGCTTGCCATGTCGAGCACACTCGCGAATAACCTGCAAAGTAAAATAGAGGCTTTTCTCCAGGCGGGTGGCGTCGACAACACACAAGACGTGAGCCACTTCCGGATCATCCAGGGAGCGCTCAAAATATTCCACTGCGACGCGTTCATCCGCTGAAATAGCCTGCAGCGAATAGGTGCCCGGGAAATCGATCAGTTGCACATCCGGCAGGGCCTGCAGACGGCCCATGCTGACGTCCACTGTAATTCCAGGGAAATTGGCGACCTTGTGATGCAATCCCGTCAGGCGATTGAACAACTGGCTTTTCCCCGAATTGGGGCTGCCCATTAGAAGCATCTTACTCATTGAGTGGGTTCATCCGGACCAATACATGCGTTGCGACTTCATCGTCAAGCGAATACACCGTATTGCTGACGCGGTAAACCTTGGGCGCGCCAAACCCCACTGACTGCAAACAGGACACCGACTCGCCGGGGTGAAAGCCGAATTCCATCAAGCGGATACGGTATTTTTCATCGAGGGCTTGGTCATACCCCAAAATTTCACAGCGGTCACCTGATTTAAGGGACCAGAGGGTGATACTCATGGCGTTACATCGATTGCAGGAAAAGCGCGATCATAGTCTCAATGAGAATTGTTTGCATTATTGTTATGGCAAAAACGTTGTGCTGCATCAAGTTCGAGGACGTGTGTGACGCTGCAGCGAGCCGCCCTGGCGAGCATGCTTACCACTGCCTCATGGGCTGAGGCTGACATCGCAAAGCTTCAACAGCTATAAGTGAACCGCTATATGTGCTGGACTTGATCGATTTCGTATCCGATATCGCCGCCAGGTGCCTTCACGACAGCCACTTCGCCTTCCTCTTTGCCAATCAGTGCGCGCGCAATCGGGGAGCCGACCGAGATCAGATTGATCTTAATGTCGGCCTCATCCTCTCCGACGATGCGATAGGTGACCGTCTCGTCAGTGTTGAGGTTGATCAAATCGACGGTGGTGCCAAAGATGACCTTGCCGGTCTTGGGGATGGTCTTGATATCGATAACCTGCGCATTGCCGAGCCTGCCCTCTATTTCCATGATGCGGCCTTCGGCAAAACTTTGCTGTTCGCGTGCGGCGTGGTACTCCGCATTCTCCTTCAAGTCACCGTGCGCTCTGGCCTCGGCTATCGCCTCCACGATGCGTGGTCGCTCTACTTTCTTCAGGCGATCCAGCTCTCGCCGCAGTGCGGTCTCTCCCGCCACTGTCATTGGAAACTTGCTCATGCCTTGATTCTCCCGTGCAGGTCCTGCAAGCGCCGCACTGTTTTTTCACCCTTGAATTTCAATGCCATACAGATGGCCTGGGCGGCTGTAAGGGTCGTAGTGTAGAACACCCGATGCGCTTCAGCACTGGCGCGGATGGACGCGGAGTCTTCAATCGCGCGGCGTCCTTCTGTCGTATTAATGATGAAATCGGCCTCGTCGTTCTTGATCATATCGACGATATGCGGCCGCCCCTCCAATACCTTGTTGACCCGGCGGACCGCTAAGCCTGCATCCTCCAGCACCTGCGCGGTGCCCCCGGTCGCAACCAGTGCAAAGCCCAACTCGGCGAGGTCGCGCGCAACACCTACAATGCCGGGCTTATCCACATCGCGCACGCTGATCAAGGCCGTTCCACCGGTCGGAGCGCCGCTACCCGCGCCGAGTTGCGCCTTGGCAAAGGCCTCGGCGAAAGTATCGCCGGTACCCATTACCTCGCCGGTAGATTTCATCTCCGGCCCGAGAATAGGATCCACTCCGGGAAATTTATTGAAGGGCAGCACCGCTTCCTTCACGCTGTAATACGGCGGCACGATCTCACGCGTGAAGCCCTGCTCCTCCAGCGTCTGCCCCACCATACAACGGGCCGCTACCTTCGCCAGCGACACACCGATACACTTGGAGACGAACGGCACGGTACGGGAAGCGCGCGGGTTTACTTCGATCACGTAAATAATACCGTCCTGCCATGCCAGCTGCACATTCATCAGGCCCTTGACGCCTAGTTCCAGCGCCATTATTTTGACTTGCTCGCGCATTTCATCCTGCAGCTCAGACTTCAGACTATACGGCGGCAGGGAACAGGCCGAGTCACCGGAGTGCACGCCCGCCTGCTCAATATGTTGCATGATGGCACCGATAACCACTTCCTTGCCATCGCTCACGGCGTCGATATCCACCTCAATCGCGGCGCTCAGGAACCTGTCCAGCAACACGGGGGAATCGTGCGACACTTGCACCGCGTCACGCATGTAGCGCAATAAATCTTCTTTCCGGTACACGATCTCCATGGCGCGACCACCCAATACATAGGAGGGGCGCACCACCAGCGGGTAGCCAATGGTTTTGGCGGCCGCCAGTGCTTGTTCCACACTGCGCACGGTAGTATTCACCGGTTGCTGCAGGCCCAGCTTCTGGATCATCTGCTGGAACCGTTCGCGATCTTCGGCCCGATCAATGGCATCGGGCGTTGTTCCTATGATGGGCACACCCGCAGCTTCCAGTGCACGCGCCAGCTTGAGCGGAGTCTGGCCGCCAAACTGCACGATCACACCTTTGGGCTTCTCCAGATCGACGATCTCCAGCACATCCTCTAGCGTCACCGGCTCGAAATAGAGACGGTCCGAGGTGTCGTAGTCGGTGGACACTGTCTCCGGATTGCAGTTGATCATGATGGTCTCGTAACCATCCTCACGCAGCGCCAACGCCGCGTGCACACAACAATAATCGAACTCGATACCTTGGCCTATGCGGTTGGGGCCGCCACCCAGCACCAGAATTTTATCGCGGTCGGTGGGCGCCGCCTCACACTCCTCCTCATAGGTGGAATACATATAAGCGGTGGCTGAAGCAAATTCGGCCGCGCAGGTGTCTACACGTTTATACACCGGGCGCACACCGAGCGAGTGTCGGTGCTGGCGCAACTGCGTCTCGGAAATGGCCAGCACCGCCGCTAGGCGTTCGTCAGAAAAACCCTTGCGCTTGAGTGCGAACATTCGCGCGTGATCGATATCTTCGAGACTGACGGTTTTCAAACTGTCCTCGGTGGTGATGATGTCCTGGATCTGCGTCAGGAACCATGGGTCCACTCCAGAATACTGATAGACCTGCTCCACACTCATACCCGCACGGAAAGCATCACCTATGTACCAGATGCGATCAGGCCCGGGGTTGGTCAGCTCCGCCACCAACTCAACAAGCGCTTCGGGGTCGGCGACGTCGATCTGCTGCTCAAAACCGGCTGACCCTACTTCCAGGCCGCGTAGCGCTTTTTGCAGTGACTCTTGGAAAGTGCGGCCTATGGCCATAACTTCGCCCACCGACTTCATCTGGGTGGTAAGGCGAGTATCGGCACCGCTGAATTTTTCAAAGGCAAAGCGCGGAATCTTGGTAACCACGTAATCGATGGAGGGCTCGAACGATGCCGGTGTCGCCCCGCCCGTGATATCGTTTAGCAGTTCGTCAAGGGTGTAACCAATCGCCAACTTCGCGGCTACTCTGGCGATAGGAAAACCGGTCGCTTTGGAGGCCAGAGCCGAGGAACGCGACACGCGCGGGTTCATCTCGATGATGACCATGCGGCCGGTCTTCGGATCCTGCCCAAACTGCACGTTGGAACCGCCGGTTTCCACACCGATCTCACGCAGCACCGCCAGCGAGGCGTTGCGCATGATCTGGTACTCCTTATCGGTGAGCGTCTGCGCCGGAGCCACCGTGATGGAATCGCCCGTGTGCACGCCCATGGCGTCAAAATTCTCGATGGCGCACACAATGATGCAATTGTCGTTCTTGTCGCGAACAACCTCCATTTCAAATTCTTTCCAGCCGATCAGCGATTCGTCGATCAACAACTCGTTGGTCGGTGACAGATCCAGCCCGCGTCGGCAAATGGTTTCAAACTCGGTGCGGTTGTAGGCGATGCCTCCGCCGGAGCCGCCCATCGTAAAGGAGGGGCGGATGATGCAGGGAAAGCCGATGGAGTCCTGTACCTGAAAAGCTTCTTCCAGGCTGTGAGCGATGGCGGAGCGGGGCGTCGCCAGGCCAATGCGTTTCATCGCCTTGTCGAACAACTGGCGATCCTCCGCCATGTCGATCGCCTCCTTGGTGGCACCAATCATCTCGACGCCGTATTTGGCGAGTACGCCTTCTCGCGCCAGGTCGAGTGCGCAATTGAGGGCCGTCTGGCCGCCCATGGTGGGCAGCAGGGCATCGGGCTTTTCGACCTCGATGATGCGTGCCACCGTCTGCCACTCAATTGGCTCGATGTAGGTGGCATCCGCCATAGCCGGGTCGGTCATGATGGTGGCGGGATTGGAGTTCACAAGAATCACCCGATAGCCCTCCTCTCGCAGGGCTTTGCAGGCCTGGGCGCCGGAGTAATCAAACTCGCAGGCCTGACCGATGACGATAGGGCCAGCCCCGAGGATGAGAATGCTTTGTATGTCAGTACGCTTCGGCATGTTGGCTTACTTCTTGTGGGCCCGAGCCGAGATCAGCTCAATAAAGTGCTTGAACAGCGGCGCCGCATCGTGCGGGCCGGGACTGGCCTCGGGATGCCCCTGAAAGCTAAACGCCGCTTTGTCAGTGCGATGAATGCCCTGCAAGCTGCCATCGAACAACGACTTGTGGGTCACACGCAGGTTATCCGGCAGGCCGGCCTCATCAACCGCGAAGCCGTGGTTCTGGCTTGTTATCAACACAGTAGAATCGTCGAGATTCTGCACCGGGTGGTTGGCGCCGTGATGGCCGAACTTCATCTTCAGTGTTTTAGCACCGCTGGCCAGCGCCAGTAACTGGTGGCCGAGACAAATACCAAATATGGGTATATCGGTATCCAGAAAAGACTTTATCGCTGCAATCGCATAGCTGCAGGGCTCGGGGTCACCCGGGCCGTTGGAGAGGAAAATACCGTCCGGGTTCATCGCAAGAACATCAGCTGCCGGTGTTTGCGCCGGCACCACCGTGAGGCGACATCCCCGATCAACCAGCATGCGAAGGATATTGCGCTTGACGCCAAAATCGTAGGCCACCACGTGCCAGGGCAGTTCGCTGTCGGGGCGCTCGCTATGGCCAACACCCAGCTCCCAAGTGCCTTCGCGCCAGATGTAGCTCTCGGGTGCGGAGACTTCTTTGGCCAGATCCATACCCTTGAGCCCGGAAAATTCGCGCGCCTGCTGCAGCGCTTGCGCTTCATCGACGGTCTCGCCTGCCATCAAGCAGCCATTGAGCGCGCCCTTCTCACGTAAAATACGTGTCAGCCGGCGCGTGTCTATGTCTGAGATCCCTACAATATTGCGGCTCTTCAGGTAGGCAGACAAGTCTTGTTCGTTGCGGTAATTACTGGCCAGCAGAGGGAGATCGCGAATTACCAGGCCGGCCGCCCAAATCGAGGTGGACTCTTCATCCTCCGAATTAGTGCCGGTATTGCCGATATGGGGGTAGGTCAGGGTGACAATTTGGCGGGCATAGGAAGGGTCTGTGAGGATTTCCTGATAGCCACTCATGGCGGTATTGAACACCACCTCCCCCACTGAGGTACCCGTAGCACCGATTGCCAGGCCTTTAAAAATACTGCCATCTTCAAGCGCTAGTATGGCCAAAATGGACAAGAAAACCTCCGTCGGTCAATGGCTTACGCCGGTCGTGCGCCCCTTCGCCGGGCGCTCACAAAAAAGCGAGATGGGGAACCGCATCTCGCTTTTTCTACATGATTCTAGCTCAGGTTATCCACAAGGTCACACAGCAACCCGTTACGCTAATCGGGTGCGTGTAATCTGGCGAGACAGTGTAGGGGAAGGGCCGGATAGTGTCCAGACCGCGAAGTCGATTAACGGCCTGCCGCGATCCGGCAATTGCCCGATACCGTGGATTTTGCGGAGATCGTCTATCGCCTGTATGTGCTCAGCAAAATCCATCAGGGCAGCTGGAAGTAGATGACGGCAAGGGGATTTCCCCGACATCTGGCAGCGTGCACCCGCGGCCAAACGAACAACCGGGACAGCTTTGTCCAAATTGCAGCGTTGCCGGAGACATAGGCGCTCCACCCCGGCAGACTACTCTGCCAGCGCTTTAGACAAATAAATGCGTCCGGCCATGTCCTCGGTCGTCTTGCTAAAGCAAAAGCTACGGGCATCCAACGCGACACGTTTGCAGGCGCCTATGGCCAGGATGGCATGGCTGTTTCTGGCCATACGCGGGACTGGCTGAGAACCGTTCCTGTGCTGAGGTGTTGACGGACCCTTATCTAGATATGCACATGGCTAGTAGACACCCATAGCTATACCCACCTGCACATGGCCAGATATAGACACAATGTCTAAATTTAGCGACGATATCTACCTGGCTGTTGCTTAAATGAAATTGGAGAATTGAATGAAGATCATGAAACGCGCCACTTTCGCAGGGCTTTTAGCCTGTACGCTTTGTGCATGCGCCACGCTGTCGGAAACGCACAATCATGATGGCCCCGAACATGCAGCAACGCTTCCCGCCGGCTCGAACCCAGTATTGCGTGCGCCGATCACGATTGCCGATGGGCTAGAAGTGATCATTTCCGATGTAATCATTCCGCCTGGCGCAACGGTTCCGAGCCATTATCATCCAGGCGAGGAATTCGTCTACGTGATTGAAGGCTCGGCTGTACATGTCGAGGAGGGAAAGCCAGACCGGATACTGGAAACCGGTGATTCCTATGTCATCCCGCCACGGGCGGTGCATGCGCCTCGTGGGGGGCCGGACGGAGCACGCGCCGTTGTCTTCAGGGTCCATGTAGTGGGCAAGCCTGAGCGCATACTCACCGATTAGAGTATTTTGGGGTTGGGGTCAGAGTAAAAATTCTGAACAACTCAGTGGGGTTGGGGGGTTGGGGGGTTGGGGAGTTGGAGGGTTGGAGGGTTGGAGGGTTGGAGGGTTGGAGTCAGAGTAAAAACTCGGAACAACTCAGAACGCTTTTACTCCGACCCTATTAATATATTGATCGCTATATTCCTGAATGAGTCGAGATATGAAAGTTACTACTGCGAAAAATATCACGCCAAATGATTGTAGGTGTGGGACCTGGTTAAAGCATTGGGAAAACTACGGCAATGATTTCTCCATAGGGTGTAGCGTTGAAGAATGCGCAAGGCCATCGGAGGTTGGTGTTGAGGTACAGTTGGATAAATCCGATGACCAATGCTGGCATATAATCCCATTTTGCAATTCACATAATAAGCTATCTACAACGGTTGAAATTAAAAACTCAACGGTTTTGGTTTCAGCAAATATAGAAAGGACTTGTGGCAAATAAAAATTGCTTTAGTGCTTTGGGGTCAGAGTAAAGTGCTTTGGGGTCAGAGTAAAAATTCTGAACAACTCAGAAGGTTTTTACTCTGACCCCATGCCACCAACCCCATGCCACCATGCCACCATGCCACGGCAGAGACCATAGATGCCGAGCAGATGGTAAAGCAGTTGCTTTAAGATCAAAAACGCCTATCATTACCCGCTCACCAGACACCGGAACGCATGCATGTCATACGCAGCAGGCAAAATCGCCGTGATTACGGGCGCGGGCTCAGGCATCGGGCGCGCACTGGCGCTGCAGCTAAACCGCGAGGGCTGTGAACTCTTTCTCAGCGATATTAATCAGGACGGCCTCAATGAAACACTCGCCGCACTGACTCGCAAAGACGTTGCTGCACACGGGCAAGTGGTGGACGTTGCGGATAAAGCCGCGGTATACGGGTGGGCTGAGCACATCGGCGGCCTGAAGGGCCACGTGGATATTGTTATCAACAACGCTGGCGTGGCTCTCATCTCAACGGTGGAGAACAGCAATTACGACGATTTTGAGTGGTTGATGGGGATTAACTTCTGGGGCGTGGTGTATGGCACCCAGGCTTTCCTGCCTCTATTGCGCCGGGCGCAACAGGGTCATGTAGTGAATCTGTCCTCCGTGTTCGGGTTGATCGGGGTGCCAACGCAGTCTGCCTACAATGCTGCAAAATTTGCGGTGCGTGGCTATACCGAGGCCCTGCGCCAGGAGATGGAGGGCACCAATGTGCACGTGTGCTGCGTTCATCCGGGTGGTATCAAAACCAATATCGCGCGCGTGGCCCGTGGCGGCGACCAGACCATGACGCCCGAACAGCGTGGCCAGGAATTTGAAAAGCTCGCAAAAACCACACCCGAAGTGGCCGCACAGAAAATTGTCAATGCCATCGAGAAGCGCAAGAAGCGCCTCCTGATTGGTCTGGATGCTGGAATTCTCTCATTGCTGTGCCGCCTCTTCCCGGTCAGTTATACCCGCATCGTCGGCGGGCTGGCCAAGCCCAGGCAGCTCACCGGAAAATGACAGCGGCCGCGCGCACAGTGGTGGAGAAAGGCGCCGACACTCGCGAGCGCCTGCTGCTGACGGCGTTGCATCTGTACGCCACAGAAGGGCTGCACGCTGTCTCGCTGCGCCGCATTAGCACAGAAGCCGGATCGAAGAATTCTGCCGCCATGCACTATCACTTCCAGAACAAACTGGGCGTGGTACAGGCGCTGGTAAAACTGATTGCACGGGAACTGCAACGCATCGCAAGCTCGCTGCGGACAGAGCACTCGCAAAAGCGCTCTTTACGCATCGTCTGCCGTGATGTCTTGCGACCATTAGTGCAATTGCCCAACCGACAAAACTGGGGTACTGATGGCGTACAATTCCTGTCGCGGATTGTGAGTGAAAATGACGCAGACATTGCCGACATGGTCAATGCCATGTTCGCCCCTTTCTGGCAACGCATAGATCACGCACTGGAAGCGCAGTTGCCCGAATTGCCGGCCCCCGTACGCCGCTTGCGACTGATGTTTATGACTACCACTGTGTTGCACGGCGTCGCAGAGGTGGGTTGGCTGACACACACCCCGCTGGGCGACCTCAGTGCTTTTGACGAAGACACCTTGCTTGACCATCTGGTGGACTACCTGATTGGCGGATTGCAGGCCCCGTGCCTCACCGCTGTAAATTCCTGACCCGAGAGAGTAGCCAATGAACGATACCGCCCCCGACCTGCTGTTCGACCTGACCCTGACAGACGAGCAGCGCATGAACCGCGAGAGCATGCAGCGCTTTGCGGCCGCAGAGATCCGCACGCAGGCAAAGCCCGTGGACGAAGGACATGCC
>JBDNIE010000128.1:0-31451 GCA_041688425.1 Halioglobus sp.
ATACCGGCATGCGCGTCGGATCGCACGGACACCCTTACCGCCCCAAGAGTCGCTGTGAAAATAACTCCGGTACATGATTACCGACAGCGCGTATAAACGTAAAGTAGAAGGAAGATACCGCATGCGAATCGCGATTCCTGCAGAAACCCACCCGGGAGAAAACCGGATACCGATTACACCTGCCCATGCCAAGAAGTTGTGTGCAATGGGTGCCGACCTTGTCATTGAGTCTGGCATGGGTAACGGCTCAGGTTTTACAGATTCTGAGTACATAGAAGCCGGAGCGACTGTTTCGCAGGACCGTGCAGAACTTTTTAAAACTGCAGATCTCCTGCTGCGCTTGCGCAAGCCGAAGCTCGAGGAAATAAGCCAGATGAAGCGCGGTGCCATTCACATCAGCTATCTGGACCCGTTCAACGAGCATACGCTGGTCAACGCTTTTAAAGACGCAGGCGTTACTGCCATCAGTATGGAAATGATTCCACGCACCACCCGCAGCCAAAAAATGGATGCACTCAGCTCACAGGCCAATCTGGCAGGCTACGTGATGGTGATGCAGGCGGCCACCCACCTGCCGCGCATATTCCCGATGATGATGACCCCGGCGGGCACTCTGAAGCCGGCCAACGTGTTCGTGATCGGCGCGGGTGTCGCCGGCCTGCAGGCTATCGCCACGGCCAAGCGTCTCGGTGCCAGGGTCACGGCGTTCGACACTCGCCCGGTGGTTGCAGAGCAGGTGCGCTCAGTTGGTGCCAAATTCCTGGAGATCGACCTCGGTGAAACCGGCGAAACGAAAGACGGCTATGCCAAGGAATTGACGCCTGAACAGGTTGAAAAGCAGCGTCAGGCGCAAAAAGAGGTCATCGCCAAATCTGATGTCGTTATCACCACCGCTCAGGTATTTGGCCGCAAGCCACCGGTGCTGGTCACTCGCGACATGATCGAAGGTATGGCCACCGGCTCGGTGATCGTCGACATGGCGGCAGAAACGGGCGGCAACGTCGAGGGCTCGGTAGCCAATGAGGTGGTCCAGATTTCTGGTGTCACCGTCATCGGCAAGGGCAACCTCGCCGGAGAAGTGGCGCGCGACGCAAGTACGATGTACTCCGCCAACCTGTTCAATTTGGTGGAAGACAGTTGGAACAAAGACGACAAGACCTTCGTCATCGACTTTGAGCACGACATTCTGCCTGGGTGCATCATCACTCACGGCGGAGAAGTGACCAACATGACGATTAAAAATATTCTGGAAGGAGGTGCATAACATGGTCGCTGCGGAAGTTTTCCTCACGTTTATTCTGGTGTTGTCCATTTTTTTGGGCTTCGAATTAATCAACAAAGTACCGTCCACATTGCACACACCATTAATGTCGGGCGCCAATGCGATCTCCGGCATTACTCTGGTCGGCGCGATTGGTCTTGCCGGTACCGGTAACCAGGACATTTCCAACTGGCTCGGCGCAGGAGCCGTTGCGCTAGCCACCATCAACGTAGTGGGCGGTTATCTCGTCACCGACCGCATGCTCGCCATGTTCAAGAAGAAGGGCTAATCGAGATGGATATGCTTATACAGTTTGCTTACGTAATCTCTGCGGCCCTTTTCATCTTTGGCCTCAAACAGCTGGGATCACCCGCGACAGCGCGTCGCGGCAACATGATTTCATCCCTGGGCATGCTCATCGCCATCATCGCGGCGCTACTCGACCAGAACATCGTCGATTTTCAGTGGATCGTGACCGGTATCGTGATCGGCGCCATTATCGGCGGCGCTGCGGCGCGATTGGTGCAGATGACGGCGATGCCGGAAATGGTCGCGCTCTTCAATGGTTTCGGCGGTATGGCCAGCCTGTTAGTGGGCTGGGCTGCACTTAACAACGATGCCGCCACCTTTACGCTGGTGACCATCATTCTCTCCATCCTGATTGGCGGCGTGACCTTCACTGGCTCCATGATCGCCTACGGCAAACTGTCGGAAAGAATCGGCAGCGGCGCTGTGCTGTTCAGCGGCCAGCAGATCGTTAACAGCCTGATTGTGCTCGGCATACTCGGCAGCTCTGTTATGTTCTGTATTGAACCGGCTAATCACACTTGGCTCTATGCGGTGATTGCGCTGTCACTGGTCTTCGGCGTGATGGCGGTTATCCCCATCGGCGGAGCCGACATGCCGGTAGTGATCTCACTACTGAACTCCTACTCAGGCTTGGCGGCCTGCGCCGCAGGTTTTGCGGTGAATAACAATATCCTGATCGTGGCCGGCGCCCTCGTCGGAGCCTCCGGAATCATCCTCACCCAGATCATGTGCAAGGCGATGAACCGCTCTCTATCCAATGTACTGTTCTCGGGCTTCGGCAGTGGCAAGGTAGAGACTTCTGCGGTGGAAGGAGAGATCAGGCCAATCTCGGTACAAGACGCTTACTACATCCTGGAAGCGGCCTCCACAGTGGTTATCGTTCCCGGATATGGCATGGCCGTGGCCCAAGCCCAACACGTGGTGAAGGAACTCTCTGTGCTGCTGGAAAAGAACGGCGCGGAAGTCAGCTTTGGCATCCACCCTGTGGCAGGGCGTATGCCGGGCCACATGAACGTCTTGCTGGCGGAAGCAGATGTACCCTATGACCAGTTGTTGGAGATGGATGAGATTAATCCACGCATGGACAACGTCGATGTAGCCATCGTAATCGGCGCTAACGATGTGGTGAATCCTGCCGCTCGCGATGATGAGTCTTCACCGATCTACGGCATGCCGGTAATCAACGTGGACCAGGCACGTACGGTATTCGTGCTCAAGCGCTCTATGGCATCAGGCTTTGCCGGTATCGAGAACCCGCTGTTTTATAAAGACAATACGCGTATGTTATTTGGTGATGCGAAGGAGTCGATTAGTGGTCTGGTTAAGGAATTTGCCTGATTACGACGGGTAACTCCCGGGGTCGGGCAACCGAATGGTACGGACTTCACCTCAAAATTGGCACTTAGGTGCCACTTTGGGGGTGAAGTAAATGGTATTCATGTCCAAGCCGACTTACATATCAAAAAAGCCCACTATAGATTCACGCCCCAGCGCCATTACAAAACCATCAGCATCGTTGCCAGTCAAACGCCAGCACATCCTGTATCCGGGACGCGCCGGTGGCCAACATCAGTAATCGATCAATGCCCAATGCGACGCCGCTGCATTCTGGCAATCCATGTTCCAGCGCGGCTAACAGATATTCGTCCACAGCCCGCTCACTCAAGCCGCGTTCACGGCGCACTGCATTGTCGCGTTCGAAGCGCCGGCGCTGCTCGGCGGCGTCGGTGAGCTCGCAATAGCCGTTGGCCAGTTCTACGCCGTCCACATAGAGCTCAAAGCGCTGCCCGACACGGACATCAGCTGCGGCGACAATGCGCGCCAGTGCGGCCTGTGATGTGGGGTAATCGTAGATAAAACAATAGCAGCCGTCACCGAGCGCGGGTTCCAGCACATGACTCATTAGTAGATCGAGCCAGAGATCCCTGTCACCGGTGAGATCGCCCGGATCAAGATGACGGCGAGCGAGCGTTTCCAGCTCGGCGATTGATGCCGTGAACGGGTCGATGGCCAGCCGTTCGAGAAACAGCTGCCGATAACTGAACTTTTCAAGTGGCCGCGCGCCGAGGCACTCCTGCACCAGATCTGCCACTTCATCCATCAGCTGATGGTGATCAAACCCGGGGCGGTACCATTCCAGCAAGCTGAACTCTGGATTATGCCGAGCACCCAGCTCGCCGTTGCGAAATGCTCTGGCAATCTGAAAAATCGGTTCACCAAAAGCGGCGAGTACGCGCTTCATCGCATACTCGGGTGATGTCTGCAAAAATCGCGGTGCCGTTAAAGCTGCACCCTGCGACAGTACAAAAGGTTCGATCTGGGGGTCGGTGATGCCCTGACTACACAGCAGCGGGGTCTCTACCTCAAGGACATCCCGCGCGGCAAAAAACCGCCGCAGCGTGGCGAGCAAAGCGGCTCTCTGGCGGATCGCCCCCAAATTTGCCGCTGGCTGCCAGTGCATGTCACATTGCCCTTGTGGCTGGACTCAAGACTTGCTCGCGCGGCTCTGGTATTCGCCGGTGCGCGTATCGACCCGGACCACTTCGCCAGTGCTGATAAACAACGGCACTTTGACCACGGCACCAGTGCTTAGCCTGGCCGGCTTAGTACCGCCGGTAGCAGTGTCGCCCTTGAGTCCCGGGTCGGTTTCTACAATCTCCAGTTCCACAAAGTTAGGCGGCGCGACAGACAGTGGTGCGCCGTTATACAGGGTCACATCACAAGTTTCGTTTTCCTTGAGCCACAAATGGCTATCCCCTATGGCGGCGGCATCTGCCTGATACTGCTCAAACGTGTCGGACTCCATGAAATACCAAAATTCGCTGTCGGCATACAGATACTCCATAACGCGGTCCATGACATCGGCGCCCTCGAGAGTCTCGCCAGATTTAAATGTACGCTCCCACTGCCGGCCAGTCCTCAGATTACGCAGCTTGACGCGGTTGAACGCCTGACCCTTGCCGGGCTTCACAAACTCATTGTCGAGAATGCTGCAGGGATCGCCGTCCAGCATCACCTTCATGCCAGAGCGGAACTCACTAGTAGAATAGTTCGCCATAGTGCTCTCATTGTGTTGCTCTAGAATCGGTGCTCATGATACCTCACGCCGCAAGCCAATGGCAGATACTGACTTCCCTGTGGCGGCGGGCGCACCACTTAGGCTATTCTGTCGTTTTGCCATTTTGGTATAAGAACAACAAAGGGACTTATGGATGTTATGGAAGACCAGACAACCATCAAACTAAAACTTCCGCGCCAAGACTTTTCCGGCGAGCCACTGTTCCAGCCCACTGAGGCTGCCGTGCGTGATTGGGTCCAGAATCTCCCCATCACTAACACCAACGTTCTTGTGCAGCTGCTCGTGCAGGCAATGAACGATCTCAACCAGACCCGGTTGGGGCCTGAAACACGCTCTAAGATACTGGGCCATCTGCTGCCCAATCTTCAGGTCGCTTTGTTGAACCTGTCAAAACGCTTTCTCAATCAACCGTTAATCATGCCGGAAGAGCCACGCCGCATGGCGGAGCTGAGTGACCAGTTGCTCAGCCTGATCACAACGGGCTATACCATTATCGCAGTGCAGGCCATTCAGCAACGAGACGCCATCCGTGCGACTAATCCGGCGCGGCTTACGTGTGAATCCATACACAGCGCTCTGGTCTTTGCGGGGCGAAAAATTCTGCAGGATTTTCAGCTGCATCGCCCCATGGAAGTTCACGGCTGGCAAACCGTGCATCAGCTCTATGCACTGGCCGAACGCCAGCGATTGGAAGATCTTCCTGTGCCGGAGCCCCTGTCCAGCGGCAACACCATCAAAACCACGTATTTGCAGGCCGTATTACTGGGTTGCTGCAAAGCCAACCAACTGCGCCAGAGCGACCTGTCAACGCTATATCGCGGATTTCAACAGTGGAGTACGCGGGTAAACTTCAGTCGCGAAGGCACCGGGGATGATCTCTACCTGGTCGATCTTGATAGTGATCAGGCGCCTTTATACTGCGCGCTGTACCGGGACGAAGCTGGCCCCTCATGTCGGTACATCGACACCACGCAGCTGGTACAGCACCTGACGGATGTCAAAGCAGAAGCCGACGCACAGACTGTCACCTTCGACAAAAGCACCAACGTGCCGGCGAACTTGCTGGAACACCTGATAACGTCCCTTGGCAGCATGAGTCTGCGCAATTTCAAACGCACCAACACCCGTCATAACCTGTGGATCTGCGTGGGCTTTAACAGCACTCATTATCATGTCGCTGGCAGGCGGACGTTTGAGCAACTGGTTTGTGGTGATGACGGCCCTAAGGCAGACGCGAACAACGCAACGGACAACCGGTTCCTCAACCCCCTCAGCCATGTGGATGTCTGGCAGGCCGTGAACCCACGCGACTACAGCGGGGAGACCAAGCTCATCCCTAATCTATTGGTCGATGTCGACTCCTCTACCAAGGCCAAACTGTTTGGAGAAAGCGACGCAACGCTGCCGCTGGCGGAACGTTACCCCGTGTTTAAGGCCCAACTGGCGGATTCCAGTCCCGGTGGCTATTGCGTGGAGTGGACCGCCGCGCTGCCCGGGGACATCAAGGCGGGCGATATTGTCGGCATCAAAGAAGACGAACACAACCAGTGGGTAATTGCAGTTATCCGCTGGGTCAGCCAGCTGAACAACGCCAGGACCCTGATCGGACTTGAACTGCTGAGCCCGCGCGCCATTGCCTATGCCGCGAGTATTCACCGGAAGGGCGAAGACAAAACAATGCCGACGCGAGTGTTACTGCTTCCCGAAATCAAACTCGTAGCCCAACCGCAAACGCTGATCACGCCGCGCACCGGTTTCAAGGAACGGCAGAAGATCACTCTGGGCACAAGTTCCGAGGCGCACTCCATCCAGCTGTTGCGGCACATTGCCTCAACAGGGAGCTACTCCCAGTTCGAGTTCCGCGAGATAAAAGAACTGGGTGATGTATTGGCAGACAATGGGCATGGGCACGCAGGCGGGGAATTTGACTCACTCTGGAGCAATATCTAGCGCAACAGGTCGCCTGTCGACTTAGGTGCGCGTAACGCGGCGGCGCACTAGCCGTGGGCCTACGACTGGTACTTGTCTGAAAACCCCAACAGATACAGGATCGCATCCAAACCCAGGGTAGAGATCGATTGTTCTGCTGATTTCTGCACCAGCGGTTTCGCCCGGAACGCAATCCCCAACCCCGCAATGCTCAACATAGGCAGGTCATTGGCACCATCACCCACGGCAATGACCTGCTGCAAATCAATGCCTTCCTCATAGGCCAACTGGCGCAAAAGCTCAGCCTTGCGTGCACCGTCGACAATGGTACCTTTGACCTTACCAGTGACCTCCCCATCGGCGGTGTCCAACTCATTGGCGAACACATAATCAATGCCCAGACGCGCCTGAAGATGACGGGCAAAATAGGTAAAGCCGCCGGATAGGATGGCGGTCTTATAGCCCAGTTTGCGCAGGGTAGAAATCAAATGCTCAGCGCCCTCGGTGATCTTCAGTTGCTCGGCTACCCGCGCCAAAGCGGCCTCTTCAAGCCCTTTCAAAAGAGCGACCCGCTTGCGGAAACTCTCACTAAAATCGATCTCACCGCGCATGGCGCGCTCGGTTATCGCGCTGACCTGCTCGCCGACTCCAGCGAGCTTCGCCAGCTCGTCGATGACTTCTGCTTCGATCAGCGTGGAGTCCATGTCGAACGCGACAAGACGCCGGTTACGGCGGTACATACTGTCTTGCTGGAAAGCCAGATCGACCTCAAGGGCGCCCGCCACCTCCAGCAGATCACGACGAAAGGCGGCCGAATCGCGCAGGGTGCCGCGCGCAGTAAACTCGACACAAGCCTTACTGAGGGCGGGCAGCTCGCCCAGGGGTATCCGCCCGGAAAGACGATTAATACCATCGATATTCAGCTCATGCTGTGAAATGACGCTCGTTACCCTCGACAGTTGATCCGAAGTGATCTTACGCGCGAGCAGGGTAATGATGTAGCGCGCTCGGCCCTGCGCCTCAACCCATTGGCTGTAGCTGGGGTGAGACACTTCACTGGTAACTACCCGCAGGTCACGCTGTAACGCAAACTTCTGCACGGCACTCGCTACCTCATCACAGGGGCAGTTGTCGGGCAACTCAACCAGCAAGCCTAATGACAAGGCGGCGTGTATCACAGCCTGACCGATGTCGAGGATGTTCACGGAGTATTCCGCCAACATAGCAGTCAAACCGGCGGTGACTCCCGCCTGGTCTTCACCGGAAATGGTGATAAGCAATATCTGATTCACACCGGGCGTTCCTTATTCTCTCGGAGGACCATTCTACCCGTAAGGCCCAAACAGTGAAAATACGGTTTCGTCCCTCAGTTGCCGTATATTGCCTCTCGAATGCTGACAAAGTGGGCAATCACGGCGGAGTCTGGTTTATACTAGCGCTCTTGCAATCTGGTAAGCCCTTCATCACGCGTGAATAACCGCTTCAGTCAAATCAGCCTCGGCCAACAAACGGCTATGATCACGGCAGGACTGTGCCTTGTGGTCAGCCTGGCGCTGGTCGCCCTGGGCGCGACTTCAATGCGCCATATGCAAATGCTGTTGCAGGAGGAATACGGCACTTCGCTGGCGCGTCTGGCAGCCGTGCGCATCAGCACGGCAATGGAACGCGGCGATCTGCTCAGCGTTTCTGCCAGCCTGCAGCGGTTGCGCGAGACCTCTGCCGTCCAGGTCATCACCATTACTGATGTCGATGGCAAGGCTCTGGGGCAGGCAGGGGAGGCGCTTGGACACAACCTCTTTCAATATACTGCGCCGGTATACATCGCATCAGATATTGCCGGGACGATCACTATCACTATCAATGCTGATGTCGCCAAGGCAGCGCAGCAGCGCTTTTTATTGAGCATGCTCGGGCTAGCGGTGCTTCTCAGCCTTGCCGTATACGTTCTTGGTCGGCGCTTTGGGCAACGCGTCGGAAACAACCTGACCACTATGACCAGAAAAATCGCGCTGGAAGATGATGATCCGCAGCGCCAGCCAAGGAATGAGTTACTGCTGCTGGCAAAACAGGTCGATGCCCTGCCAATGGATCTACTGCGCACTCGCAGTGATCCCGGGCCGCAAGATGAAAACTACCGCACCACGGCCGTACTGTATCTACACCTGTGCAGCCTCGTGAACTATGTCGACACTCTCGACGAGCGCGCGCTGCAGCGCTACACGGAGCGTCTACATCAGGTGGTATATGCCGCCGCAGGGTTTTATGCGGGGGATTTACAAGTTGCCCGCCAGTTTGGCCTGGCCGTCTACTTCAGTGGCAATAACAGCGCCGGAAGCGCTGCGTTTCGGGCCGCTTCCTGTGCCTGGCTGGTGCGTGAAGTAAGCCAGTCGCTGCAAAAGCAGATGTCGCTCTCACTGTCCATCGCCATGGCCATATCGCAGAGCGAACTGGGTGTCGGCAGCGGCACGGATATCTATCCGGGCCTGTATACCCAACACACGCTGGACGAGTTGCAGGTGGTATGCGCCAGCAAGCCGCCCAATATCCTGCTGTCACCCGCGGCCTGCGAAGACATCGATGTATCAAGCCGCCTGCAACATCGCCCTACGGACGTGATGGACTATGCGCTGATCGAGGAGTTTGCGGGCCCTTACCAGGATCTTCTGGAGCGGCAATTACGCCTGATACTCAAGCGCCTCACAGATAACGCCAAACGCTGAGCGGCCGGCACGTTGCTCAGGTCTCCACCACCATGCGATCCACTTTCTGGAAGCCGCGCGGGAGCTTATTGCCACGCCGTCCCCGCTCTCCCAAATAATGTTCGAGATCCTTCAGTTTGAAACTCTGATGACGCTTGCCGGAGTGAATCAACAACGTATCCTGAGCTGTAAACACCTGAACAGCCACCACAAACTCCTCCCTTGCCTGCAGGCGCGCAGGGGGGATGCCAATAATCTTGTTGCCCTTGCCGCGCGCCATTTGCGGCAGATCGGCCAGCGGGAATATCAATAGACGCCCTTCGCTGGACACCGCCGCAACCAGAGCCTCCTCTACCGACGCTATCGCTGCAGGCTGCAGCACCTGTGCGCCCTTGGGCAAACTGATGACGGCCTTGCCCGCTCGATTCTTGGACTGCAGGTCACCCAATTTCGCAACAAAACCATAGCCTGCATCACTTGCCAGCAGGTACATGGAATCCTCTACACCCATCATCATGCCGGTGAATGTTGCGCCGGAAGGCGGGTTAATCCGCCCCGTCACCGGCTCTCCCTGGCCGCGCGCCGACGGCAGGTTATGCGACGGTACAGAGTACGCCCTGCCCGTCGAGTCGAGTATCACAACAGGCTGATTGCTGCGGCCAAAGGCCAACATCTTAAAGCTGTCACCCGATTTGTAACTGAGACTGGTCGGATCTATATCATGACCTTTAGCGGCGCGAATCCAACCCTTCTCAGACATCACTACCGTGATCGGGTCAGCGGTCACCAGTTCCAGTTCGCTAAACGCCTTGGCCTCAGGTCTCGCTACCAGAGGTGAACGGCGCTCGTCGCCGAACTTTTCAGCAACCTCCAGCAACTCCTTCTTGATAAGAGTCTTGAGCCGGGCCTCGCTGCCGAGAATTTTTTGCAAACGGTCGCTCTCCTGCTGCAGCTCATCTTGCTCACCGCGAATACTCATCTCTTCGAGCTTGGCCAGATTGCGCAACTTCAGATCCAGAATGGCTTCGGCCTGTATATCGGAAATACCAAAGCGCGCAATGAGGGCCGGCTTTGGCTTGTCCTCGGTGCGGATAATGTGGATAACTTCGTCAATATTAAGAAAGGCTGCGAGGTAACCATCGAGAATATGCAGACGTTTGACCACGCGGTCGAGACGGTGCTCAAGACGACGCCGCACGGTATCGGTACGAAACTGCAACCACTCCCTGAGCAGGCGATCCAATCCCTTCACGCCCGGGCGACCGTCTATGCCAATCATGTTGAGATTGACGCGGTAACTGCGCTCCAGGTCTGTGCTGGCGAACAAATGGCTCATCAGGGCGTCCAGATCGACGCGGTTGGAGCGCGGCATGATCAACAGCCGAGTGGGGTTTTCATGGTCTGACTCATCGCGCAAATCTGCCACCATGGGCAGTTTCCTGGCCTGCATTTGCTGCGCAATTTGTTCCAGCACCTTCGAGCCGGACACCTGGTAAGGCAGGGCGTTGATCACGATATCGCCGCCCTCGCGCTCCCATACCGCTCGCATACGCAGTCCACCGCGCCCGGTCTTGTAAAGGTTGAGTATGTCTTCGCGTGGCGTAATAATTTCCGCACTGGTGGGAAAATCAGGCGCTAAAATATGCTCACACAGTTCCTCAACGGTAGATTTTGGCGACTCCAGCAGACGCACCGTCGCGGTCACAACCTCGCGCAAGTTGTGCGGAGGAATATCGGTTGCCATACCGACAGCGATGCCCGTCGTGCCGTTTAATAATACATTGGGTACCTGGGCAGGCAGCACCACCGGCTCATCGAGTGTACTGTCAAAGTTTGGCGTCCAATCCACCGTGCCTTGACCAAGTTCATTCAGCAGCACCTCCGCATAGGGAGTAAGGCGCGATTCGGTATAGCGCATAGCAGCAAATGATTTAGGTTCGTCAGGGGAGCCCCAGTTGCCCTGACCATCGACCAGCGGATAGCGATAACTGAAATTTTGCGCCATCAGCACCATGGCCTCGTAGGCTGCGCTATCGCCGTGCGGATGAAATTTACCGATCACGTCACCCACTGTGCGCGCCGACTTCTTGAACTTGGCTGTGGACTTGAGTCCAAGCTCGCTCATGGCGTAAATAATCCGCCGCTGAACCGGCTTCAGGCCATCGCCGACATGCGGCAGCGCGCGGTCGAGAATGACGTACATGGAGTAATCCAGATAAGCCTTCTCAGCATACAGTTTGAGCAACACCTGCTCAGTGCCGTCGCTATCGATCTCCAGAATGTCAGTCATGTTTTATCCAGCTACCCGGCACTCAGCCCACACGATTACTTTCGCGGCGATTACCCTGCAGGCTTACCAGCTGCTCGTTGAGATTGACGATAGAGTTCGCCATATCGATCAACAGGCTGTGAATGGTAGCCGGGTTGCCCTTGATGAGCTCAGTAAACTGTTCCTTGGGAACTTTTACCACTGAGCATGCTGTTTTGGCCCTGACCGTGGCGCTACGATCGGCATGGGTGAGGGCCGCCATCGCACCAAAAATCTCTCCGTCGCCGATGCGGCCGACGTTGACATTATCAACCAGCACCTCAGCCACTCCGGCGCTCATATTGTAAACATAGTCCGCGCGGTCGCCCTGACGGATGATAATATCACCGGGCTCATAGACTTCGAAGCCCGGCGTGGCGGGCTTCTCTTCTTGCAAGTTGGCTGCGGTTATCCTTAGCAATAGCCCTGTATAAGTTACCAACAGGCGCGTCCATAAGCGGATGGCAGCCGGCTCATTGAAGACCCGCTGCATAAATTCAAGCGCCGGATAGCAGCGCAGCTGCGCGCCGGCATCACTGCCGTAAAACACAGCAATATGAGGGTCCAAACCACCTGCGATGTCGGGCAATAAAATATCACCTGCTTCCAATGTATAAATGAGCTTGTCCTGATAGCGTGCCGTGATGGAGCCCTGCTCCACCACGTAAAACTGGCCGCCGTCGAATCCTCGAAAGTTACCCGCAGGGGTCATATCGACATCCAGCGGCATAGCGGGCATTTTCACCACTTCCAATAGCGCACCAACCAGTTTTCCAAACTGCTGGCTCAGCGCTGAGATATCCTGCGCGTCGATACTTACCAACATCACCTATGTCCTGCTCTGACTGGAATGGGGGCAGTATACGCGCCCCTTTTACGGCAGCATTGCGGCCGTGATGAGTAGCAAAAGAACCCTGTTGGTGCCCGAACTGCGCGGCTATAATAGCAACTAAAGCCGCGCCGGAGAACGTCGCACTTCACTTTTGTTACGATTGCGCAACACGATGGGAGCGCCGAAGCCATGCAGTGGACAACCCTGGCATTTGCCGACCTGACTACTGAGGCGTTGTACGCAGTGCTGCGCTTGCGCCACGACATCTTTGTGCTTGAACAAAACTGTATCTACAGAGATATCGACGATCTTGACCAGCAGGCGTTTCACATGCTGTACATGAGAAACAGCGTGCTGCTGGCGTATCAGAGATGCCTACCGCCGGGCCTGCGCTATGCCGAGAGCTCGCTGGGCAGAGTCGCCGTATCAACTGCGATGCGTGGCCAGCAATTGGGCAAAGAACTGGCACAGCGCGGGATCGAACATAATTTATCGCGATGGCCGGGATGCGATATTCGCATCAATGCCCAGTCCCATTTGCAACCGTTCTACACCTCGCTGGGGTTCGTCGGCGAGGGCATTGAGTGCCTTGAGGATGGCATACTTCACAGGCAGATGCGCTATCAGGCACCTGCGGAGAGTGCCTAGCGTCACTAAACTTCCAGCAGAAAAGTCACCGGGCCGTCATTCACCAGACTGACCTGCATGTCGGCACCGAACATTCCCGACGCCACCGGTGAGTGACGCTGTCGCAAACGCAACAGTATGTAATCATACAACTGCTCGGCCGCAGCAGGCGGCATTGCGGACGAGAAACTCGGCCTGAGCCCCTTGCGCGTATCTGCCGACAGCGTGAACTGAGAGACCAGCAGCACACCCCCGCGCACATCCGCGACACTGCTGTTCATGCGGCCTTCGCCATCAGCGAACATACGGTAGGCCAGTACTTTCTCCACCATGCGGTCTGCGGCGCTGCTGTCATCGTCCTGATCCAGGCCCAACAGTACCAGTAGGCCCTGTTCGATCTCGCCAACGCTCTTCGCATCGACGCTGACACTGGCGCGGCTGACACGCTGCAGCAAGGCCTTCACCGACTGCGCGTCCGGGCTTAGCTCCTGGCCGCTTTGCGGCGCTCATGCTCCAGTAACAACTTCTTGCGCAGGCGAATACTGAGGGGAGTCACTTCGACCAGCTCATCCTCTTCAATGAACTCCAGTGCCTGCTCCAGGCTGTGTCGCACCGGCGGCGTCAGTGTCAACGCCTCATCCGTTCCGGAGGCGCGCACGTTAGTCAATTGCTTGCCCTTGATAGGATTGACAGCCAAATCATTGCCGCGACTGTGAAGGCCAATAATCTGTCCTTCGTAGACATCAATGTTCGGATCCACAAACATCCGCCCACGCTCCTGCAGGTTAAACAGAGAGTAGCCAAGCGCCTTGCCCTTGACCATAGATACCAACACGCCATTGGCGCGATGCGCTATCTCAGTGTTCTTGACCGGGCCATAGTGATCGAACACGTGCGTCAGAATACCGCCACCAGACGTCAGCGTCATGAACATGGAGCGAAAACCAATCAGACCACGGGCAGGGATAATAAATTCAAGGCGAACACGGCCTTTGCCGTCGGGAATCATATTGTCCAGGTCGGCACGGCGCAATCCCAGCTCCTCCATCACAGAGCCCTGGTGCTTCTCCTCGCAGTCAATGACCAACTGCTCGAAGGGCTCATGCATCACGCCGTCGACTTCCTTGCGAATGACTTCGGGCCGCGAGACACCTAGCTCAAACCCCTCGCGCCGCATGGATTCAATAAGCACGGAAAGGTGCAATTCGCCGCGCCCCGAAACCTTGAACTTGTCCGACGAGTCACCCGGCTCAACACGCAACGCCACATTGTGGATCAGTTCCCGCTCCAGTCGCTCCTTGATGTTACGAGAAGTGACATATTTTCCTTCCTTGCCGGCAAAGGGTGAGTCGTTGACCTGAAAAGTCATACTCACTGTCGGTTCGTCCACCGACAGCGGCGGCAGCGCTTCCGGGCAGGCCGGATCGCACAGCGTGTCAGAGATATTAAGACCCTCAATACCTGTTACACAGACGATGTCGCCAGCCTCCGCAGAGGGCACATCGACACGATCCAAACCCATATGTCCCATAACCTGCAGCACGCGTCCCTTGCGAATACCACCTTCACCATCGACTACAACAACCTGCGTATTGGGGACCAGCGTGCCACGGGTAATACGACCGACTCCGATCACCCCGACGTAGCTACTGTAATCAAGCGCGCTGATCTGCATTTGCAGCGGACCGGCGGAGTTCACAGCGGGCGCGGGCACTTTTTCGATGACCGTTTCAAACAGCGCCTGCATGTCTTCGCCCATTTGTTCGTGATCCAGCCCGGCGATGCCCATAATGGCGGAGGTATAAATAATGGGGAAATCCAGCTGCTCATCGGTGGCACCGAGACGGTCAAACAGGTCAAAAACCTGGTCCACCACCCAGTCGGGCCTTGCACCGGGGCGATCCACCTTGTTAACGACAACGATCGGGTTCAGGCCCTGCTCAAACGCCTTGGAGGTCACGAAGCGGGTTTGCGGCATGGGGCCGTCAACGGCATCCACCAGCAGCAGAACTGAATCAACCATCGACAGTACCCGCTCAACCTCACCGCCGAAATCAGCGTGCCCGGGGGTATCCACAATATTGATGCGGTAGCCGTTCCACTCAATAGCGGTGTTCTTGGCGAGGATAGTAATTCCGCGCTCGCGCTCCTGATCGTTGGAATCCATAATACGCTCAGCGCCATCTGACCGTCGATCAAGGGTGCCGGACTGCTGCAGGAGACAATCAACAAGCGTGGTTTTGCCATGGTCTACGTGAGCAATAATGGCGATATTGCGAAGATTTCTAATCAAGGGAATTACCTCTAGGCACTGCAGCGCCGTAAAAAAGGCGCGGATTATACCCTATCATCCTACATCCGGCTGCTAGAGACTTATGTAAAATGTGTACGAATATCGCGCTATCGCAGGAATTGGCGCCGCATCCGATGTCTCTTCGTAACCGGTTAAGAGAAATACTTGACATCGAATTGCATTGAGGCCATAACCTGTGCGTCTGATCAGGGCCGTCGTTAATCGCACGTCACTCTGCGTTTATGCAGATCAAAGTGCCATGCCCGCGTCGCCTTTATTTGCACTAAAATGATGCAATATCGTTTTATTTTGGTGCAGAGTCTTTTTTTGTGAGGCCTTTGGTGGCATTAAACCCCTAAGATTCAGTACGTTAACCTAAGCACCTTTCTGGCACAGCTTTTGCTTCCATTGAGACTGTTTAGCACGCCTGCATTGCCTGGCGTCAGGACAAAAAGAACACGAGCCGGCTGATGCCGGCCCGATCACTGCCCTACGGAGACCAAAAGATGTCAAAGAAAACCCTTACGCTGATCACAGATAATGAAGTCCGCTGGGTAGACCTGCGCTTCACTGACACGCACGGCAAGGAGCAGCACGTCACTATCCCGTCCAAGGAAGTCAGTGAAGGCTTCTTCGATGGCGGCAAAATGTTTGACGGCTCATCCATCGCAGGCTGGAAAGGTATCAACAATTCCGACATGGTACTGATCCCCGACGACTCCACATCGGTACTGGATCCATTCACTGACGACGCCACTGTAATCCTGCGCTGCACGGTTGCAGAGCCCTCTACCATGCAAGGCTATGACCGTGATCCACGCTCCATCGCACACCGCGCTGAAGAATACCTGAAGTCCACTGGCATCGGTGATACCGCCTATTTCGGTCCTGAGCCGGAATTCTTCGTTTTTGATGACATCAAATGGCATGTCGAAATGAGCGGCTGCGGCGTTACGATCAATTCAGATGAGGCCGCTTGGGCCTCCAGTCACAAGTTTAAAGAGGGCAACACCGGCCATCGCCCGGGCGTTAAAGGCGGTTACTTCCCTGTACCACCCGTCGATTCCCTGCACGATATCCGCGGCGCCATGTGTACGGCCATGGAGCAGATGGGTCTCGACATCGAGGTACACCACCACGAGGTTGCTACCGCGGGCCAATGTGAAATCGGTACGCGTTTCAGCACCCTGGTGAAGAAAGCCGATGAAGTGCAGATCCTGAAGTACTGCGTACACAATGTGGCACACGCTTACGGCAAAACAGCAACCTTCATGCCCAAGCCGATCGTCGGCGATAACGGTTCGGGTATGCACGTGCACCAGTCGATTACCAAAGACGGTGAGAACCTGTTCGCCGGCGACGGCTACGCCGGGCTGTCTACCGAAGCCCTGTATTACATTGGCGGCATCATGAAGCATGCGCGTGCCCTGAACGCCTTCACCAATTCCTCAACCAACTCTTACAAGCGTCTGGTACCGGGTTTCGAAGCACCGGTCATGCTGGCCTATTCTGCCTGTAACCGTTCGGCTTCCATCCGCATCCCCTACGAAGCCAATCCAAAGGGCAAGCGTATCGAAGTTCGCTTCCCGGATGCTTCAGCCAATCCTTACCTGGCGTTTGCCGCCATGTTGATGGCTGGCCTTGACGGCATCCAGAACAAGATCCACCCCGGCGACCCTTCTGACAAGGACCTGTACGATCTGCCCCCGGAAGAAGGCAAAGCGATCCCCACTGTTGCTTCAAGCCTGACGATGGCGCTGGAAGCACTGGATGCTGACCGCGAATTCCTGACGCGCGGCGGTGTTTTCTCCGATGACATGATCGATGCCTTCATCGCACTGAAGTCGGGTGAAGTCCAGCGACTGGATATGACAACGCACCCTGTTGAGTTTGCGATGTACTACTCTTGCTAAGCCGCAGCACTGCATGACCGAAGCCCGCTTTTGCGGGCTTTTTTTTTGCGACACACGTCCGCAGATCTTATTAGAGGACGCTTTTGCAGCAGCATTTTCTGGTAGGGTATAGGTACTTTTTATCACCTGAGACTCCTCCTATGTCCAGACTGCTGCTACTCGCGCTGCTACTGGCCTCCTTCGCCAGCACGGCGGACTCGATCTACCGCACAACCGATGCAGAGGGGAATGTCGTCTTCACCGACGCCCCCAATGCCAGTGCCAGGCCAGCGCAACCCGTGCAGATCCAACGCACCAATACAGTCCAGCCGCCGCAAACGATCAACCCGCTTCCCGACCAGCCTGGCGCCAGCGAAGAGTCGGGAATGCCAGCCCGCACAGTCACGATTACTTCACCCGCGAACGAAACGTCATTTCCCATGGGACCGGGTAATTTTTCGGTCAGTGTGCGGGTCGATCCCGCACTGCAAAAGTATGAGGGCGTGCAGCTATTCGTAGACGGCGAGCCAACAGGCTCGCCCCAACGAGACATCCTGTGGGACCTCACAAACGTGTTCCGCGGCCAGCACGACATCACCGTTGCGGTGGTCGACAATTCGGGGCAGATTCTTGTAATGTCAGAATCGGTGCGTGTGTTCGTACACCGTCCTTCGACCAACTTCAAAAATCGGCAATAATTCAACTGGACACGATGCCTTCTGTGACGCACCATATTGGTGCGTGATGCGCGGCGTCAGCTCCTACCCTTGCACGTTTGAGTCAGCCGCCAGCGCTTGATAGGCAGAGTACGGCGTGTATGTGCGCGCTCACTCTCTTGGATTGCACTATATGCACGCGTTTTAACTTTTTCAGGCTCGCTGACCCGTTCTGGCTCTATTTTTGCTTAATGTATGGTGTGGGATGAGCGAGTTGTGAGCTGGCCGTAACAGGACCTATTCGATGCAGCCCGCTAGACGACCTAAGCCATTCATAAGACGAGGATAAATCAGGATCCACGTATGCTGGACATTATCAGTACAGGTGTTCTTGCGCTCGATAGCGAGTTAAACGTCATTGCGCTTAATGCGGCAGGCCAGGGGTTGCTGGAAACATCCCAGACCCGCTGTGTCGGGCAGCATGCGGAAAAACTGGTGCTTCAACCGACGGAATGGCTGGCCATATTGAATCAGGCGCTGACCAACCAGAGCCCTCGTGCCAGTCGTAGCGTCTCGCTCTTGCTGCTCTCGGGGGTGGAAATTCAGGTCGATATCATCGTGACCCCGTTTGCTGACGATAACAACAATTCTGGTTTGCTGGTTGAGCTCATGGCAGTTGACCGGCTGCTCAGAATCAGTCGTGAAGAAAGCCTGATGCACTCTCAGGAAATCACGCGGGCCGTTATTCGGGGCTTGGCCCACGAAATCAAGAACCCGCTCGGCGGGGTGCGGGGCGCGGCACAGTTACTGGCCAGGCAATTGCCCAACGAAGAGCTCTCTGAGTACACCCGCATCATCATCCGCGAAGCCGATAGATTACGTGATCTCGTGGATCGATTGCTCGGACCCAATCGCCAACTGGATATGCAGCCACTGAACATCCACGAGATTCTTGAACATGTGCGTAATTTAATCGCGGCCGAGTCAGACAACCGCGTCACCATCGCCCGCGATTATGATCCGAGCCTGCCGGACTTTTCCTGTGATCGCGCCCAGCTGATTCAGACAGTACTGAACATTATGCGCAATGCCCTGCAAGCCGCGGCCAACCCAAGAGACTGCGAAATCCTGTTACGCACCCGCTCACAACGGCAGTTCACCGTTGGCACGCAGGTGCATCGCCTGGCCTGCCGGGTGGACATCATCGATAACGGCCCGGGTATTCCCACAGAATTGCAGCCTTCTGTCTTTGCGCCCATGGTTACCGGCCGGGCTGATGGCACGGGGCTCGGCTTGTCGATCGCGCAGTCCATCATTCATCTGCACGGGGGCGTCCTGGAATGTGAGAGCTCTCCAGGCAATACCCGCTTCACCTTCTTTTTACCTATGGAAACCCAACATGCCTCGACAAACTGAAGTCTGGATCGCCGACGACGATAACTCGATCCGCTGGGTGCTCGAGCGCGCACTGACGCAAGCGGGTATTGACAACCGAAGCTTTTCTGACGCGGATGAACTGCTCAGGCAAATCGGGAAAAGCCAGCCCGACGTAATCATCAGCGATATCCGCATGCCCGGCACCGACGGTCTAACGCTACTGACACTCATCAAGGAACAGCATCCCGACGTCCCCGTCATCATCACCACCGCGCATTCTGACCTCGAAAGCGCTGTAGCGGCCTACCAGAAGGGCGCGTTTGAATATCTGCCCAAGCCCTTTGACCTCGATGAGGTGATCGCGGTAACCGAGCGCGCGCTGGCTCACGCTAAAGAGAGAAAAGGCAGCGCTCCGGTGGTAGAGGAACTGCCGCACACGGAGATCATTGGCGAGGCGCCGGCCATGCAGGAAGTGTTCCGCGCCATTGGCCGACTGGCACACAGCAATATTACGGTGCTCATAAACGGCGAATCCGGCACCGGCAAGGAGCTGGTGGCCCATGCCCTGCATCGCCATAGCCCGCGCAGCAATGCCCCTTTTATCGCCCTTAACATGGCTGCCATTCCGAAGGATTTGATGGAATCAGAGTTGTTTGGGCATGAGAAGGGAGCCTTCACCGGTGCCAATAGCAAGCGCGAGGGTCGTTTTGAACAAGCTGATGGTGGGACACTCTTTCTGGATGAGATCGGTGACATGCCTGCCGATACCCAGACGCGCCTGCTGCGGGTTCTCGCCGATGGAGAATTTTACCGCGTCGGCGGCCACGTTCCGGTTACTGTGGATGTCCGTATTATCGCAGCCACTCATCAAAATCTCGAAAGCCTGGTGCAGACCGGAGCGTTTCGAGAGGATTTGTTCCACCGCCTGAATGTGATTCGAATACACATCCCCAAGCTCGCCGAGCGCCGCGAAGATATTCCACGGCTAATGAAATATTTTTTTCAGCAGGCGGCAAAGGAACTGGGCGGTGAAACCAAAATCCTGCTACCCGAAGCCGAGGCCTTTTTAGTGGGACTGGACTGGCCGGGCAATGTGCGGCAGTTGGAGAACTGCTGTCGCTGGATCACAGTGATGGCCTCCGGTCGGGAAGTACACCTGAGCGACTTACCCCCCGAATTGGGCACGGTCTCGTCCAAAGTGGTGGCGAGTGAGCAGTCGGACTGGCCTGACCTGCTGTTTCGCTGGGCGCGCAACGAACTGGTACAGGGTAAACAACAAATACTGCAAGAAGCTGTGCCGGCTTTCGAGAAGGTCATGATCGAAGTGGCGCTGCAGCACACGCAAGGGCGCAAGCGGGACGCCGCCGAACTGCTGGGCTGGGGGCGCAACACCCTGACGCGCAAAATCAAAGACCTGGAACTCTAGGTGCCTGTCGAACTTGGGATGATGCTACTACGGCGCAGGGCTCCTCGTCGCGAGCATCCGTGATACCTTGACGCATGCTGAAAATCGTTCTTTATCAGCCGGAGATTCCACCCAATACCGGCAACATCATTCGCCTGTGTGCCAACACCGGCTGCTCGTTACATCTTATAGAACCGCTGGGCTTCGACCTTGAGGACAAGAAGATGCGCCGTGCAGGCCTGGATTACCGCGAGTTTGCGGACATCAAGCTCTATGCTGACTTGGAGGCCTTCAGCCAAGAGCATGGCGACTCGCGCATTTTCGGCCTCTCCACAAAGGGCAGCAGCCTGTACCACGAGGTTCGCTATGAGACCGGCGATGCCATCCTGTTCGGCCCCGAAACTCGCGGCCTGCCGCAGCCGGTACTGGACCGACTCGGCGCCGCTGGCATCCTGCGTATTCCGATGCGGCCCAACAGCCGCAGCCTCAATCTGAGCAATGCAGCAGCGCTGGTCGTTTACGAGGGGCTGCGCCAGTTAGGATTTCCCAGTTTATCATAAGTGATTACTCACTTTTTATGCAGGGCAATAAAATAGGGGCAAAGCCCCTGTAATTCACTTCCTGATACGGCTTAGTGCTGAGCCGGGGCCGCGCCGTTTGCAGTGCTCTGAGCTTGCGCTTGCGCCAGTGCCTGCTGATACACCACCTCAAAATTTACCGGTGCCAGCATAATGGCAGGAAACGCGCCTTTGACGCAGACCGTATCGATGGTCTCGCGAACATAGGGAAACAGCACGTTCGGCGCCGCCGTGCCGAGAACACGACGCAGATCTTCGCCCTCAAAACCCTTGATAAAGAAGATACCAGCCTGATGCACCTCAATGAGAAAGGCGGTCTCCTCCTCGATTTTCGCGGTGATGGTGATAGACAACACAACCTCAAAGTTGCCGTCCTCGTCGATAGCATTACTTTTGGTGTTGAGGTCGACACTTACCTTGGGCTGCCACTGCTTCTTGAACACTGCCGGCGTGGAAGGGGATTCAAACGACAAATCCTTAGTGTAAATACGCTGCACTGAAAACTGTTGCTGCACTGCTGCTTGCTCATCGGCCATTACGCCATCCTCCGCATGAAGTTATAAGATTCAGGACGCTGCGCCTGCACGCGCCAGTAGTTGATCCAGGCGACCCTGTCGCTCCAGCGAGTACATATCGTCAAAACCGCCGATATGTTGTTCGCCTATCCAGATTTGCGGCACCGTATTGCGGCCGCTGCGAGTCATCATTTCACGGCGCAACTGCGGATCGTTGTCGACTGCAATATCATTATAGGAGACGCCCTTACCATCCAGCAGGTTGCGCGCGCGGACGCAAAAAGGGCAAAATTGGGTAGTATAAAGAGTGACTCCGAGGATCATATAACAGTGTTCCAGTCAGACAACTGTGGGCAGCTGTAGATTAGACCACTCCATCATGCCGCCGGTCATTTTATAGACCTTGGTAAACTCGCTGGCTTTGAGTTGCTTGCCCGCCGCACTCGATTGCTGACCCATTTTACACACCAGCACGATCGGCTTGTCCTTGTATTTTTCCAGTTCGACCATGCGCACCGGAAGCTTGATAGCAGGGATATTGATCGCACTTACGACATGGCCCTTCTTGAAATCGGCCGCATCACGCAGATCCAGAAAGATACCGTCTTCGGCGTTGACCAGGTTAATTGCCTGCTGCGGGGAGAGGGACGGGCCTGATTTGCGGCTTTCATGCAAGACCAGCATGATGATAACCGTCAACAGGGCGGCAACGAGTATCCACTGCTGCGTCAAAAATTCGAAGAATAATGCCATGGCTTCGCTTGTTGTTACCTGTTGGGGACAGCTGCTGCGGTCGGGTGACAAGTGCGCGTAACGTTGCCGCGCTGCGACAGCGCCACGCCGTTTCAAGGGGCGCGAGTATACAGGGTCTGCCACAGAGCAACCAGCCCGGTAGTGCGCGTATCGCTACTGCGCCACATGCCCGGGATTAGAATGGCACAGAGCAATGCGCGGCCCTGCCAGACAGGGTAAAATAGTGTGCTCTCACATTGCCCAATTCCCGTCTGGTTGGAATTCACATGACTAACAGCAACAAGAAGCCCACCGTTCTTATCGTATTGGATGGCTGGGGCTACCGCGAGGAAACACGAGACAACGCCATTGCCAATGGCAATACTCCAGTGTGGGACCGCTTGTGGGCCGAGTCGCCACACACCGTGATTTCCGCCTCTGGCGAGGACGTAGGCCTGCCGCGTGGGCAGATGGGCAATTCCGAGGTGGGCCACATGAGCCTCGGCGCTGGTCGCGTCATTTACCAGAACATCACGCGCATCGACAAGGCGATCCGCGACGGCAGCTTTAACCAGAATCCGGCCCTCACTGGCGCCATCGACAAAGCCATCGGCGCTGGCGGTGCTGTGCACGTTTTTGGCCTGCTCTCACCCGGGGGAGTCCACAGCCATGAACAGCAAATATTCGCTGCGATTCGACTGGCCGCAGCGCGCGGCGCAACGCGCGTCTATTTGCACGCCTTCCTCGATGGCCGCGACACACCACCGCGCAGCGCGGCGCCTTCCCTGGAAAAAGCCGACGCCTTATTCGCAGAACTCGGATGCGGCCGCACCGCAACTATTTGTGGCCGCTACTACGCGATGGATCGGGACAACCGTTGGACGCGCATCGAGGCCGCTTACCGAATGCTCACCGAAGGCGTGACCGAGCACCGCGCCGCCAGCACCGCAGCTGCCTTGCATGACGCTTATGCGCGCGAAGAAAACGATGAGTTCGTGCTGCCAACGATAATCTGTGATGCGCCAGAGCATGCCGCCATCGTTGCCGATAACGACGCCGTACTGTTCATGAACTTTCGCTCGGACCGCGCACGGCAATTGACACGCGCTTTTGTGGAAAAGGATTTTGACTATTTTCAGCGTAGGGACGTCCCCCATTTATCCGCTTTCATGACACTCACGGAGTACGCAGCAGACATCAGCGCCAGCTGTGCTTTCGCCCCACAGAAACTGACCAACGTGCTGGGGGACTATGTGGCCCAACAGCATATGACGCAGTTGCGGATCGCCGAGACTGAGAAATATGCCCATGTGACCTTCTTCTTTAGTGGCGGACGCGAAGAATTGTTTGACGGCGAGGAGCGACAACTGATCGAGTCACCCAAAGTCGCAACCTACGACCTGCAGCCAGAAATGAGCGCGCCTGAGCTCACCGATAAGCTGGTGGCGGCCATTACGTCCGGCAAGTACGACCTGATCGTATGCAACTATGCCAACGGCGACATGGTCGGACATACCGGTGTTTATGACGCAGCCGTGAAGGCCGTTGAAGCCCTGGATCAATGCCTTGGCCGCGTGGAGCAGGCACTGTTACAGGTCGGCGGCCAGGCGCTGGTCACCGCAGACCACGGTAACTGCGAGCAGATGCTCGACTATGACTCCGGCCAACAGCATACGCAGCACACCACTGAGCGGGTGCCGCTCATCTATCTCGGATCAAAACACGTGAGCCTGAATGCCGCTGGCGGCATTCTGGCAGATATTGCCCCGACCCTACTGGGCCTGATGAACCTACCGCAGCCGACCGAAATGACCGGCTGTAATCTGCTAATAGCGCGTGATTGAAGGGCGCAGACAAGCACCGCGCGGAACCCGCTAATGTCTGAACCGCCCAAGCACTCTCCTGCACTACTGCGTCACTGGCTGCCATTCATTCTGGCGCTGGTCGTCAGTGGCCTGCCCGCTTTGAGCTTTGCGCAATCTGACGAAGAGAAAACGCGAGACCAACTACAGAAGCTGGAAGCGGATATCAAGATTATTTCGGCGGAAATATCGGCGGCCAGTAACCGCCACGACGAGCTGCAACAGCAACTGCGCAAAGCTGAAGTGGAACTGGGCACCCTGCAGCGCCAGATTTCAGAAAACCAGCAGGCTCTGGAAGACGGCAAAAAAGAACTCCTCGCGCTACAAGCGCAACGCCCTGAACTGGAAGAGGCGCGCGACAAACAGCAGGCGCGCATCGCGCAGGAACTGAAGACTGCATGGCAAATGGGCCGACAAGGTGAGATCAAAATTATTCTCAATCAGGAGAATCCGCACACGGTAGCGCGATCACTGGGCTACTACCGTTATTTTTTTCGCGCTCGCAATACGCTGCTCGAACAGTACCGTCAGACGCTGCGAGATCTGGAGGAACTGCAACAAAAAATCGATACTACCCAGGCAGAACTGGCTACACGCGGTGAGACTCTCGAGCAGCAGCAGAACACGCTCACCACCGTACAAGCCAACCGCGCACTGGCGATGGAAAAGCTCACTTCCAGCATTAGCAACAACAGCGCCCGGCTCAAGGAGAAAGAGGAGGATCGCAAACAACTGGAAGACCTGCTGAGCGCCATTGAAAAAGCGATTGTTGAGCTGGAGTTGCCCGAAAACTACGCCAGCTTCCACAGCGCCAAAAGCCAGATGCCGTGGCCCGTTGCCGGCAAACCAAGCAACAACTTCGACCGACCGCGCAACGAGGGAAAGATGCGCTGGCAGGGCATTACGATTCCCGCCGCCGAAGGCACCACGGTTAAAGCCATTCACCATGGCCGCGTGGTTTACGCCGACTGGTTGCGCGGCTCCGGTCTCCTGCTAATCATCGACCATGGAGACGGCTATATGAGTCTGTATGCGCACAATGAAAGTCTACTGCGGGAGGTGGGGGAGTGGGTGACACTCGACACACCTATCAGCACGGTCGGTAATACCGGCGGCGAAGAGCAGACGGCACTGTATTTTGAAATCCGCCACAATGGCAAACCCACTAACCCCGCCAACTGGTGTAAAAACTGAGCAGATTTGCACATTAACCGGCTTGGCGCTGGTAGCCCGGAATAAGGTAGACTGTGGCACTTTAGGTTACCGGTCCGCAGATACTACTCATGCGCTTTAATTCCACATTCCGAAATTCGCTGGTGAGCATCACCGCTGCAGTTGCTCTGGCCGTCTCCGTGCCTTTGGTGGCGGTGGAGGAAGAGCAGCAGGCCAAACTCCCGCTGGATGAGCTACGCACGTTTGCCGAGGTGTTCAACCAGATTCGACAGGGCTACGTTGAGGAAATCGACGACAGCACGCTGCTTGAATTTGCCATACAAGGCATGCTCATGGGCCTGGACCCGCACTCCACTTACCTCACCGAAGATGCATTCCAGAGCTTGCAGGACAGTACGTCCGGCGAGTTCACCGGGCTGGGCCTGGAAGTGGGCATGGAAGACGGCTACGTCAAAATTATTTCGCCGATCGATGGCTCTCCCGCGGCTGAAGCCGGGCTGCGCAGCGGCGATGTAATCCTCAAGCTGGGCAACGTGCCGGTGAAGGGCATGACCCTGAACGAAGCGATCGAGATCATGCGCGGCCCGAAGGGCAGCGAAATCGAGCTGTCCATCGGCAGGTCGGGCGAAAGCCAACCGTTTGACGTCACACTGGTGCGCAACACCATCAAAGTGGCCAGCGTCCGCCAGAGCTGGCTGGAGCCCGGTTACGGTTATATTCGTATTGCCCAGTTCCAGAACAGCACAGGCGCAGACGTGCGCAAGGCACTCGACAAACTGATGTCAGAGGAGGCGCTCAAGGGCCTGGTGCTTGATCTGCGCAACAACCCGGGCGGCATCCTGCGTGCCAGTGTTGATGTGGCCGGTCTATTTCTGGACGGCGGTAACGTGGTGTACACGGAAGGTCGCGTCCCCAACTCGGATATGTACTACGACGCGGACCCGCTTGACGCTACCGACGACGTGCCGATTGTGGTGCTAATCAATGAGGGCTCGGCCAGTGCTTCGGAGATTGTCGCCGGAGCCCTGCAGGATCATAGTCGCGCTGTGATTATGGGCACGCAGAGTTTTGGCAAGGGGTCGGTGCAAACGGTTCTGCCACTGTCTGAATCAAGGGCGATCAAGCTGACCACAGCACTTTACTTCACGCCCAATGGCCGCTCTATTCAGGCGGAAGGTATCGTGCCGGACATCGAGGTCGAGCGCGCAACGATTACGGCGTATAACAGCCCACGCCAGATTACAGAAGCAGACCTTTCAGGCCACCTGAACAACGTCAATGGCAAGACCAAACGCAAGAAGGCCGAGACCAGCCCATTGCTTAACGACGACAACCAGTTGTATGAGGCGCTGGCGCTGCTAAAAGGTCTGAATATTTTAGGGATGCGCGAAAGAAAGCCGCGCGTTGAGGATGCGGGCGATTCCTGAGAATTGCCTCAGAGGCGCACCTCAATACCGCGTTGTGCCATATAAGCCTTGGCCTGCGGCACGGTGAATTCGCCAAAATGAAAAATACTGGCGGCCAGCACCGCGTCGGCGCCGCCCTTGATTACACCATCGACCAAATGATCCAGCGTACCGACACCGCCAGACGCAATAACTGGAATCTCCACCGCATCGGTAATGGCGCGCGTCACACCCAACTCAAATCCGTTTTTTGTACCGTCTCTATCCATGCTGGTGAGCAGGATTTCTCCAGCACCCAGCTCTGCCATGCGCACCGCCCAGGCCACAGCGTCTATGCCCGTGGGTTTGCGCCCGCCATGCGTGAATATTTCCCAGCGCGGTTGACCGTCTACGTCGTCAACACGCTTGGCGTCGATGGCGACAACAATACATTGGGAGCCGAAGCGCTGCGCTGATTCGCGCACCAGTTCGGGGTTATGGATGGCCGCTGTATTGATGCTGACTTTGTCTGCGCCGGCATTTAGCATGGTGCGGATATCGTTCACGGTTCGAATACCACCGCCCACAGTGAGTGGAATAAATACATGCTCGGCGATCTGCTCGACAATGTGCACCGTTGTTTCGCGGCCGTCTGAACTGGCCGTGATATCGAGAAAGCACACCTCATCGGCACCCTGTTCGTTGTAGCGCATGGCGATTTCAACCGGGTCGCCCGCATCGCGGATATCGACAAAATTGACACCCTTCACGACGCGGCCGTTGTCCACGTCCAAACAGGGAATAATACGTTTAGCCAAGCCCATAACTAAGCCGGCATCTCATCGTACAGATCATCGCACTGGTCATCGCACAGACGCTGCGCTGCGGCGACATCGAGTGTGCCCTCATAAATCGCGCGGCCGGTGATGGCGCCACAGATGCCTGCTTTTGCGACTGCAAGCAGGCCGCGAATGTCGTCGATGTTGGTAATACCGCCGGAGGCGATCACCGGGATAGTTGAAGCCCGGGCCATCGCTACCGTCGCCTCTACATTTACACCCTGCATCATGCCGTCGCGGGCGATGTCGGTATAGACGATGGCCGCCACGCCGTCGGATTCGAAACGGCGAGCCAGGTCGGTGGCGCGCACCTCTGAGACTTCCGCCCAACCATCGGTAGCCAACAATCCGTCTCTGGCATCGAGCCCCACAATGACCTTACCCGGAAACGCGGCGCAGGCCTGAGCCACAAATTCAGGCTCCTTGACCGCCTTGGTGCCGATGATCACATAGCTGACACCGGCTTTGACGTAATACTCGATGGTCTCCAGATTGCGGATACCACCGCCGATCTGGATGGGTAAATCGGGGTAGGCTGCGGCAATTGCTGTCACCACATCACCATTGACGGGTTCACCGGCGAACGCCCCGTTCAAATCAACCAAATGCAGACGCCGGCATCCAGCCTCAACCCAGCGCGCGGCCATCGCCACCGGATCATCGGAGAACACCGTGCTGTCTTGCATCAGGCCCTGGCGCAGGCGCACGCACTGTCCGTCTTTCAGATCGATGGCGGGGATAATCAGCATTGTCCGTTCCATTCCAGAAAATTTTTCAGCAGTGTGAGCCCGGCGTCGGCGCTTTTCTCCGGGTGAAACTGCACGGCAAAGAGGTTGTCGCGGGCGAGGGCGGCATCGGCACTGACGCCGTATTCGACGCTGCCTGCCAACAGGCTGCGATCTTCTGCATGAACATAATAACTGTGCACAAAATAGAAGCGGCTCATATCGGGAATACCCGCCCACAGCGGGTGATCCCGGTGCTGACGCACTTCATTCCAGCCCATGTGCGGCACCTTCAGGCGCAGCCCTGCGGCGTCCGTCAACGGATTGCCGAAAAAACGTACTTCGCCCGAAATGATACCGAGGCAATCCACACCGTCGTTTTCTTCGGAGCGATCCATCAGTGCCTGCAGTCCCACGCAAATGGCAAGCACCGGCACGTGCTGCCGGGTGAGAGCTTGCGTGAGTAACTCATCGCATTTCAGGCGGTGAATCTCGGTCATACAATCGCGAATGGCACCCACCCCGGGGAACACCACGCGATCAGCCTTGCGTATCAGATCGGCGTCATGCGTCACCACCACCTCATCGGCGCCGACATGCTGCAGCGCGCTGGCCACAGAATGTAAATTGCCCATGCCGTAATCAATAACGGCAACCATGCCACTCATAGCCGAAATTCCTGTTACAACACACCCTTGGTGGAGGGCGTAATGCCCGCCATGCGCGGATCAGCCGTGAGCGCCATACGCAAGGCACGGCCAAAGGCTTTGAAGACTGTCTCTGCCTGGTGGTGGCTGTTGTCGCCACGCAGGTTGTCGATGTGCACCGTTACTAACGCGTGATTCACGAAGCCCTGGAAAAACTCCATGAACAGGTCCACGTCAAAGCCACCCACCGAGGAGCGAGTAAACGGCACATTAAACTGCAGGCCGGGTCGTCCGGAAAAGTCGATCACAACGCGAGACAGCGCTTCGTCCAGCGGCACATAGGCGTGCCCATAGCGCAGGATGCCTTTCTTGTCGCCCACAGCTTCGGCTACAGCCTGGCCCAGCGTGATGCCGATATCCTCTACCGTGTGGTGCGCGTCAATGTGCAGATCGCCTTTGGCGTTGATGTTGAGATCCACCATGCCGTGACGCGCGACCTGATCCAGCATGTGATCGAGGAAGGGAATGCCCGTCTCAAATTCAGCTTTGCCGGTGCCGTCCAGATTCACCGTGGCGGTGATCTGCGTCTCCAGCGTGTTTCGAGTAATGGTGGCCTTACGCTCAACCATAGGGTTCTCCAGCGGGGTAACATCGGGGAACCCATCCCCGAAAAAGGCGCTCATTATAGGGGAATGCGCCGCTGAATTCACTGGCACTATGGCAGGTGAGCCATTACTCTGTGCTTCTTGTTTTTGTTTCCGCTTCCGCGTTATGCCAAGCCCTGAAACCTTTGCCCAAAACGTCCTTGACTGGTTCGACCAGCACGGTCGCAAGGACCTCCCCTGGCAGCACGACACCAGTCCCTATCGGGTGTGGGTGTCAGAAATCATGCTGCAGCAGACCCAAGTAAAAACCGTCATCCCCTATTTCGAGCGCTTTATGGCGGTCTTCCCCAATGTGCAGACGCTGGCGGCGGCACCCGACGATGAGGTGCTGCACCTGTGGACAGGCCTCGGGTATTACGCGCGCGCCCGAAATCTGCACAAGGCGGCAAAGCGAATCGCCAATGAGGCGAGTGGACAATTCCCCGATACACTGGAGGGGCTCTGCGATTTGCCTGGAATAGGGCGCTCCACTGCAGGTGCCATCCTGAGTATCGCCTGCGGCCAACGGGCAAGTATTCTCGATGGTAATGTGAAGCGGGTGCTGGCGCGCTATAAAAGAGTGGCAGGCTGGCCCGGCCAATCTGCCGTGCATCAGGCACTGTGGGATATTGCCGAGCAGTTCACTCCGACCGAGCGCTGCGCCGATTACACGCAGGCGATGATGGATCTGGGGGCGACGCTCTGCACACGGTCATCGCCTGAGTGCAAAAAATGCCCGCTGGCGGACGATTGCCAGGCATTGGAGCACGGTGATCAACCCGACTATCCCGGCAAGAAACCGCGCAAGGTATTGCCCGTCAAATCGACCTGCTTCCTGATAGTGCGCAATGGCGACCGCCGTGGCAACTTGAATACTGACAATACGATCTGGCTGGAAAAACGCCCACCGAGCGGCATCTGGGGAGGCCTGTGGTGCTTCCCGGAAATCGACGAGCCCGCCATTGCAAAGGCGCGATGCCTGGATCTCTGGAGTGCCGAACCGGCCTCGGTAGAAGTCCAGGCCGCCTTCCGCCATACCTTCAGCCACTACCATCTGGATATCACCCCCGTAATGGTGGAACTCAACGTCACCCCACACGCAGTGATGGAAGCCTCCGGGCACCTCTGGTATAACCTTCGTCACCCCCCCCAAATTGGCCTCGCGGCTCCGGTGGCATCGCTGCTGGCAAAACTGGCTGGCTCTGCTCGACAGACCGGCCCCAAAACGGAGTATTGAGAATGTCCCGAATGATCGTCTGCAAGAAGTACAAAAAGGAAATGGAGGGCCTCGATACACCGCCATATCCGGGCGCCAAAGGTCAGGAAATATTCGAACACGTCTCCAAGCAGGCCTGGCAGGACTGGCAGAGTCACCAGATCATGCTGATCAACGAAAAGCACCTGAGCCTGGTAGACCCCGAGGCCAGAAAATACCTGCAGGGCGAAATGGACAAGTACTTTTCTGGCGAAGATTACGACAAGGCGGACGGTTACGTTCCACCAACCGAGTAAGCGAACCTCGCAAGCCAGCTGTGGCTTGACTCACGCTGGCCAGACAGGTTTAATACGCGCCTTTCGCGCAATGCGCGAACAGTAAAAAGAAGTTACGCCCGGATAGCTCAGTCGGTAGAGCAGGGGATTGAAAATCCCCGTGTCGGCAGTTCGATTCTGTCTCCGGGCACCA
>JBDNIE010000129.1:0-36102 GCA_041688425.1 Halioglobus sp.
ATGCGCCAAGCCGTATTCGAGTACATTGAAGTGGATTACAATCGAACCCGCCGACACAGTGCCAATGGCTTTATCAGCCCCGAAGCATTTGAGGCAAAAAAAGTCGCTTAATGGCGTGTCCACTGTTGATGGGCAGGATTAACCATTGGTGCTTACCCATTATCGCGCTAAAGAATGGCTTCTCCTTACTGCCGGTGAAATGGCTAGTGGTCCTCTGGCTATCTACAGCCTCGAGCAAAATCCTGCTATGTCTCCCGCCCTGTTGAGCAATGCTGTTATTGTCATAAATAGAAATAGTATTACCATCTATAAAATCAGGATCATGCTGGCGCAAAAAGGCACCTATACTTTTATACCTGACTTTCCACGTCGTTGGGTCAAACACCAGTATGGCATTAATATTGCGTAACGAGACCATTACGTCTCCATACTTAAACAAGCCTTCATTCATATCAGTGGGGAATACTTCTACGTCGTTAAGGTGCAAGGTGTCGCCTCCAGTTGACATAAATATGTCGTCTTCAGCGGTCATGTATAAGAGGCTGTGCAGGTTGTTTTCTTGTAGCAGTTCGATAACTGATTTCTCCAGAAGAATCTTTCCTTGCGGGGAGACTTTCAGCAAAGTGGGCTCAATAAAAGCGCCCTTATAGTTGGGTATTGATGGATCCGCGTCATCGTGGTTTATCTGCCCCGAAACCCACAAATCACCTACGTCATCTTGGAATATAGAATGGTGCGTTCGGTAGGGAAGTCGCCATACAACGTCTCCACATGGATTGAGTCGCACAAGCCCAAGGTGTTCGAAATTAAATACTACATCACCATTTCCCATGATTACCGCACCGTGAATGTGTGTACCGGGATCTTCTTTGGGTATCTCACTCTGCGGAATATGAGTGGCATTGGGCCATACTTCACCCCAGCTTATTTTCCACTCATGAACAGTATTGCCTTTCATATCAATAATTCGAACGTACCTTTTATTGTCTTCGCCCACCGATGTAGTCATCGACAGCGCGTTATGCGCTCTGGAGGCGTCATATTTGGCAACTTTCTCTGTCACCTGAGTAGGCTTATAAAGCCAGCTTCGCTGGTCGGTAACCTCTCTTCCAACTTTACTCATTCCCTGCGCCGCATTTTCGAGAAAACCATGAGGAAAAAGCTGGAATTTGTGAGCAAAATAGCCATATGCAAACACAAGAAAACCCAAAGAAAAAGAAAATAGAATCTTTGCGACAATATCCGACCCATCTTTCTCTGACTTATCGGTATTCATATTAATCCTTGTGTGAACGCACCTGTCATGCGTGAACAAAAAATAGTCTCTAACTACTTATTATGCCACCTACAGAGCATGATAAAAATGCTATTCTGTTGGCGAGTCTTTCGCTAGTGAGAGTGTAATGATATGGCTGCAGGACGATTTAAGAAGTCGCCTTGGTACCTTATACCCGTCCTTGTAATACTCGCGATTCCACTTTCCTTGAACTATTGGCCTGCGCCTCCCCAGCGCGCCCCGAATATTGTCATTATTTTAGTGGACGATCTTGGCTACGGCGATGTCCGAGCTAATTTTAGTTCGAGTAAAATTGCTACCCCCCATATAGACCAACTAGCGCAGCAGGGTATGCGGTTTACTGACGCCCATTCTGGCACCGCTGTCTGCAGCCCTACTCGCTACGGCGTTTTGACCGGCCAACACTTCTCACGCCAGGACTGGGGACTCATCTCTCAGCAACTATGGTCCAGCTTGATCGACGAAAACAGGTTGACCGTAGGCGATTTTTTAAAAGCAAATGGCTACCATACGGGTGCGTTTGGAAAGTGGCACCTTGGGCAGACATTCTACGACGAAAATGGTCGTCCAGCGGGCCCTGGTGCAACCACAGACTGGTCGCGTCCCATCACCGGCGGCCCTCTTGACCGCGGTTTTGATGTTTTTTACGGAGTACTATTTACTCAGGCTCACGGTCTACAGGCGCTGGTTTCGAATGGCCTGGTCACAGAAGTGCCGTCTGAAATTGTCAATGGAATACCCAAGGCCGAAAGCTACGAACCGGTGGATGCCACACCCGCTGTGACTCAAGCAGCGCTGGACTATATCGACTGGAACACGCAGGAACGCCCGGACGAGCCTTTCTTTCTCTATTACGCCACCCCGGCAATTCATGACCCTATGGTTCCTACACGTGAATTTATCGGTAAAAGCGATATTGGTCTCTACGGAGATTTTGTGATGCAGACAGATGCTGACGTAGGGAGAATATTGGCTAAACTTGATGAGGATGGATTGCGTGACAACACATTGATTATTTTCACCAGTGACAACGGCTCACACGGCATGGCCGGAGTAGGCAGTCTTATGGAGTTTCCTCCAGGCAGTGTGACCGCGCGTTATGGTCACAGAATGAATGGTGATTGGAGAGGACTTAAGGGGTCCCTGTGGGAAGGTGGCCACCGCGTACCTTTTATCGCCAGTTGGCCGGGGCATATTGCACCCGGCTCGATCGATAATAATCTCATTGTTCTGGAAGATTTGATGGCCACTTTCGCCGCAATTCTAAGTGTTGAATTACCTTCGGGGTCTGCTGAAGACAGCTACAACATTTTGCCTTACTTGACCGGCGCCCACACCGGCCCACCGATTCGTGATTACGCGGTACTATCCACTTTTAACGGAGAGCCTGTTGTACGCAAGGGAAAATGGGTGATGGCCTATTTCCTGGGGTCTGGCGAGCAATTCAGGAAAAATTTGGAACCCGAGCCTGATGGCCCGACGGGGCAACTCTACGACCTGCAAGCCGACCCTGGGCAGACCACCAATCTATGGTCAACGCATCCCGAGGTCGTCGCTGAACTCACAGCATTGCACGAGGCTCATATAGCACGCGGCAGCAGTTTTGGTATCGAGCGCTAACTGCTTAAGCCAGAATGCCGAGCAAGCCAAAAGCTCAAAAAAGGCTCGATAGCATATCTCTGTGCCAGAGTGCTTTCTTGGGACACCATGCGGCGCTTACTCGATTACTCCTTAGTTCCTATTCAGTCGCCAGCGCGTCTTCGATTAATCCGCTCAACATCCTGGCACCTTTAGGCGTTAGATGATTATTGTCGAGATACAGAGGTTCCTCGTCTTGAAAAAGCTGGCACTCAGCGAGTGGACAAATAACATCGGCAGGATCAAGAACATTCACTAATGGGTTGCGAGTTAACGCAACCAACATCTTGTCTACAGAGTCTCGTTGTGCCCTGTACTCATCTCTAGAGAGAGCCTGATCCTGAGGGGTAAATTGCTCTCTCATGTGAGGCCACACCGGGGTAGGAAGAACAATCGTGATAGGTATTTCAAAAGACGTTAGAAGTTCGACTGTGTTAAGCAGCGAGCGTTCTAATACTCGGGCGCTGGCCTCAGGGCTTTGACTAACCCCATGCCCATCTGAAATAAAGTGCGTGTCAGCTGCGAGTCGGCCATTTATAATCTTGCCAGTCTGGTACATCGGCCACCGCGCGACTAGGAAAATATGATCCACGCCTACGCCGCGCACAAACCCGATGACATCGTCAGCGAATTCTGCGTTACACCGCACCCGATCATCTGCAGTATACACATCCATCAACGGCGGACACCCTCTTCTGCTTGCAGTCAATCCACGCCAACCCGCGTCGCGTGCCGCCTTGTCAAAGCCTGCAAGTAGAGCTACCCCGTGGGAGTCACCCCAAACGAGAAATATTTTCTCACTCGCAGCATCGCCAAAGCTACAATCATTATCACTTGGGCTGAACTCTTTGGAAAATTCACATGGCTTCATAAAGTGGAACAACATCCCCGAGTCGGGCATCGCCGCGATCACGGCGGCAACTCGCTGCTTGAAAAACATGCCATAACCCGCAGCAACTAGCAGCATGACAAGCAATAGTACAAGACTACCGCGAAGCTTTAGTAGGTTCGAAAATCGGGGGGAAAAGCGAAAAGGCTTTTCCACAAAATGGAATGTCAAAACCGAGAGAAAGAACGTCATAGCGATAAGTATGATTTGCTGTAAGAACGAGAATTCTCCGTTAATAATTGAACGGGCGAATGCGGCAATGACCCAATGCCAAAGATAGAGAGAATAGGAAATGAGTCCGATATATCGTATTGGTCTTGCGCCGAGCACATCACCTACCAGCGTCCGCCCACCCAGGGAGCCAATAATGAGAAAACAACTTCCCAAAACTGGAATGAGTGCTGCGTGGCCAGGGAATACATCATGGCTGCTAATAGTGAAAAAACCGTACCCGAGTAACAGCGCGCCAAGTATCATCAAGCCATTGCGCGAGGCGCCCGATAATAAACGGGCTCTTGCTGTGTTCATGGCGATCAATGACCCTAGTAAAAACTCCCAGATCCGTGCGGGGAGAAAATAGAATGCAGCATTGGGATAGTGTTGGCTAAGGTAAATATTGACTCCATAAGAAATCAACAAAAGTGCGGTCATTCCCAGAACGACTCCGCGTCGGCGAAGGCGCAGGAACAGCAGCATTATCAGAGGAAAAACAGCATAAAATTGTTCTTCGACGCCGAGTGACCATGTATGCAGTAATGGTCTCAAACTCGCTGCCTCCGAAAAGTAACTCTCGGTTTGCCAAAAGAACATGTTGGACAAAAATAGCGCAACACTCATGGCGCTATGGGAGAGATCAATGAGTGAATTATCGCCAAGAAAAAACGGTGCTACGGCAAGAGTGGTCAGCACCACCAGCGCCAGCGCCGGAAGCAAGCGCCTGAACCTTCTTTCGTAGAATTTTCTAAGTGAAAATGTATTGTCCAGGATATTTTTCTGGATAATGCCCGTGATGAGAAAACCGGAGATAACAAAAAATACGTCCACACCGGTGTACCCGCCGGGTAGGAATTGAAAACCAAAATGGTAAACGATTACAGCAATGACTGCCGTTGCTCTCATGCCGTCTATAAAGTCCATGTACGGCATGGCGCTGGATTTGGTGAAATTTTTAATTCAATCTTCCTCTGCTAGAACCACTGCTCCCAGGAATCAATATTCTCACATTACTTTTATGCCGGACGCTACTCCCATAGTCGCATTTCTAATAGAAAGGGTGGTTGGATTACCCTTGCTGTTAATCTTGAACAACACTCGAACAGCCTGATCGGACCGGAAGAGCTGCTTACCCCGCGCGGCGAAGAACTGAATTATTCCAACTACTTGCGCTGTGTCGGCAACACCAAGCTCAGCAAAAGTACTATGATCCATACACATTGTATTTTAGACTCCCTTTAAAGCAGCACCTATTTCGTTCATTGGCAAATAATATGATGCAGAATAACGTATGGACCTTGTAGTAATCGCCTTCGTTTCGGCATGCCCCCTTAAACTCATAAAGCTGCCGACACAAATCATACTTACGCTTTTAGCTACACAGATCAGCGCTGCTAAATCATATAATTTTTGCCGCACGTCGCGCATCGCCAAGGGGTCAACTTGCTAAATAGGGGCTATTCGCTCGCCTCAAAACTGTTGCACCAATTGGCTCTTAGGTCCCGAGCAGTTGCAGAAGCATCCTTTGATATGGAGCAAATGCTCAACAAGTTCGACCCGGGCAAGGTGAATGAATCGCCAGTTTTCATAGCGGGCCTGGCCAGAGCAGGCACAACGATACTGCTGCGATCTTTATATCAAACTGATGTGTTTCGCTCTTTGACCTACAGGGATATGCCATTTGTTTTGATGCCCGGCACATGGCGTAAGGTATCATCAGGTTTTCGGCAAGAAATGACTGCAACGGAGAGAGCCCACGGCGACTCAATCGCAATTGATTACGATAGCCCGGAAGCTTTTGAAGAAGTCTTTTGGCGTGTTTTCTATGGCAAACAGTATATTAAGGACGATTATCTGGAGAGCCAAATACTTGACGACCAAGCATGTGAACAATTCAGGCGTTATGTTGCCTCCATTCTGGCAAGCGAAAGCGCGTCCAAAAATTTGCGTTATCTCTCAAAAAATAATAATAATTTACTGAGATTACAGGGTCTAAAAAATTCCTTTCCTCACTCGGTCATCATTATACCTTTTCGAGAACCTGTGCAGCACGCATTATCTTTACTCCGTCAGCACGAAAATTTTTTGAATATCCACAGTGAAGATAGATTCTCTCTCAAATACATGAACTGGTTGGGTCACCATGAATTTGGCCTAAACCATAAGCCATTCAAGTTTACCGGCAACGTCCCCCCAACTGTCAGTCGGCACTCTATTGACTATTGGCTTGACCAATGGGCTAGCGCTTACATTCACACATTAGAGCGAGCGCCAACAGATTCAATATTCCTTTCTTACGAGGATCTCTGCCAAAATCGGTGTGAAACGCTTGCAAGGCTGATGATGCGTCTCAATATACCCTGCAGTAAAGATGTCGCTGAAAGCATTTCTCAAGCTCCAAATCACTCTGTAGAAAATATCGACAGGAAACTGCTGAACAGGGTGCAACACATCTACGAGAGACTAATGGCTGTGAAACTCTGATCACTTCGCGTTCATGTCATCTTGCCCAATCGCTAGGTTGATGTCTGCATTGACTCATTATTGAGATTTTATAGCGACTTAAAAGGACGCGCTGCGGCACTTCTTTAGAGTGGCTTACGCGCCAAGATAACCTGGCTTTTGGGCAATATAGCGTCGAGTTCCCTCTTGAGTGCAACGCCTTCAGGCGTTGAAATCATTCTGCGCCACAGTGTCGCCCAGGATTGGAGACTCTCGTCGAAGGGCGGAGCAATTGATGCATAGACTGCAAAAGGCTGACTTTTGAAATCCTGACCTTTCGCCGCTTGTATAGCCCAGTGCATACACATTCCAAAAAACCAGTAGAATCCATAAGGCGTGTAGCTAATCAACTCCAAGCCGGAATTCACAATTACTGATATAAACTCGTCTTTACTGAAAATACGAATATGATTGGGGTGTTGGAAATACATTGGGGGCGCGAACTTTTCTTGAACTTTTTCACCTTGCTCGGCGGGGACAGTTATTAGATAGAGTGCGCCCGGTTGTCCAGCGCGCACTAACTCGCCGAGCACGCGGTCCGGGTCACTGACATGCTCAAGAACTTCTTGACACACGACTCTGGTTGCTTTCGCATCGGGCACCAGCAGCGGGTCGCTGTCACAGACAATACCCTTAAACCCACGCGCCACTCCTAATTCACTGACGTTTTTCTCTAGCTCAGCTACTGATTCCGCTACAACATCAGTAAACGTTACATGCGCTCCTCTGCGAGCAGAGAACAGCGTCGCGTGCCCTGGGCCGCAACCAACATCAAGTACATAATCACTGGCCGAGATATGAAACCCGCGAAATAATTCATCGGTTTTATTCAGGTACCAACCACTCTGTTCTGCATCGATCAAGCCGACCCAACGTGGATCATTTATCTCTGGTAAATTGGGACCAAGAACACTCAAGTTTTTCCCCTAAAGAATTCACTGCAATTTGACATCATACAATATAAACCGAAATACGCTGAATAGTAAAAAGTACTGCGTGAAAATTGGTCAGTGCAATCCTTACGCTTGCAACTTTCTGGAAGCTATCGGCCCTTCCAGAGGCTGATTGATGTGCAGAATCCAAATTTTCAATCACCTTTGTAATCCACTTAGCATACGCCCCGGCAATACGCCCCTCAGCCAAGAATGCCGAAAAGTCTCCTACAATCATTCAAGACTTTGCAACTGAGGCAGTTTTAAGTGCCGCGCGACGCAAGAAAATCTGCTTGTCGCAGAGCGAGAGCAACAATCGTAAAGGTCGGATTCTGCCAGCCGCCGGTTGGGAATAAGGAGCTGCCACCGATAAACAGATTCTCTAGCGAGTGGACCCGGCCATTTGCATCCGTCACGCCTTTCTTTGGGTCATTGGACATCCGGGTGGTACCCATTTGATGCCCGCCTCCCAAAGTAAGCGGCACTCCAGGCAAGTCCTTGAGATCAATCGTGCGAAGACGCCCATAACCTGACCGTGCAACGGCCAAACACAATAGCTCAGCACTTCTGTGGGCACTCGAAATATCACCAGCTGTTACGTCCCAATGCAGATTGGGTTTTCGAATTCCTAACACATCGCGCTGCTTCGAAAGTGTCACTCGACTGAGCGGATTTGGCGACTGTTCCCAGTTCACTGTTACATTCAGGTAACGCGGCGGCTCGTCCGAGGTGCGAGCAGGCTGCGGCTGCACTAGCTCGCTAATCCCCAGCGTATGGGTAAGTGGAAGTGTCGGGTGCGGGGACACCACATTGGGCCACTGGATCGCCATAAAACCCTGAAGCTGAAACTCGGTGCGAGTTGCCGGTGTGGTTGCCCAGCCCGTCAAACCGGAATCAGCGAGAAGTTCTTCCTGAAAAAGGCCCGCTGCAGGGGCTGTGAGTATCAACGGACCCATCCTGGCTGCGCCATGATCCATAAAGTACCGCCCAACAAGGTCATGTTGATTTCCCAGCCCCCCCGGCACGACTGTGTCTGAGACCAGCAAAAGTCGCGGATTTTCGATGGCACCAGTACATAAAACGAAGTCCTTCGCGCGAAAATGCAGGGTTTTACCATCGAATGTGCGACCCTCCAATGATGCGATTCGCTCCCGAGACTCATCGGGATGTATTTCTACAATTGTTGTATTCAGCACGCAGTGAAGTAATTTGCTCTTACTGGTCTCATCCCGTCTCGCTTGCCCCATTCGCAGATATTCTGGCGGGACTGTTCGCCATTGCTGCGCCTCGATGGCCGTCTCAGTCTCGCTGATAAGTCGAGGGCGATCACCAAACCCGAGAGCGGCTGCATCGAAAGGGCGATCTACCTCGGGAAGTCCCAGTATTTTTGCTGCCGCAACATAATAGGGGTCCAAATCTGAACGGGTAATCGGCCAACCGCTATTGGGCACCCAGGAATGGGCCTCAAACTCGAAAGCACCTAATGAGCGAATCGAACCTCCCCAGTGATTGGTGGTTCCACCAAAAAAGCGCTCGCGCGTGTGTTTCACAAGACTTTCGCTGCTTCGCCCGCTCAACTCAATGTCGAGTAATTCATGTGACCTCGCTTCAAAATTCAGGCCGCCGCTCTCGACAAGAAGCACCACCAATCCTCGTTGCACGAGCTCAAGCGCCAGTGTAATTCCCGCGGCTCCCGCGCCGACTACGCAGATATCGGCCTCGAAAGTCGTCCCATCTTTAACATCGCTACCATCGGTTATCACGCTGCGAGCCGCGTTTGTGTTTGAGCTCGGGCAACTGCAAAGAGAAGCGCTGCACCTGCCTCCGAACGCGCGAGCAGCCAACCATCCACAAAAATGATATCCGCGCCGGCCAATTCCCCGGCAACGCGAGTGTCTTCAGTCAATTGCACTCTCGCAACCTGCGCAGTAGTCCAATCAATGGATTGTGTAGCTGTCAACTGACTCGCCTCGCGGGCTTCGGCTTCCAATTGAGATGCCAAATTAGGGTCAGCTTCTCGCAGCCAGTCGCCTAGAGAAGCAATTTCGAGGTCCGCAACGCTCGGAACAGCATCACTTCTGGCTGCCAGAGGCGCAAATACAGAGAACACCGCTACTGTTGCGATGCAGTTGATGGTTCGCAGCATAAACCGGCGGCGAGAGCAGCAAGAAATTGGTGGCTCGAACTGACTCATCATCGGGGTTTTCATAGCAGACTATTTTCCATTCAGTATTGCTTATTGCGCTTTACGATTCGCTATTCTATTGTTTTACCTACAGGTTGCAATCACCACGTTGAGTAGGAATTCAGAACGGTATCAGCTAAATAAGCCTGACACTATCATCGCTTATTAGAGGAGGCTAAAATTTTACACTCTGTACAGTCTGTGCTGCCGCCGTGTCGCCTCATACGCGCCCATTGTCCAATTCTTTTTTGGATACATAACTATAGTTTTTGGCGACCAATATGGCCTACGTCATTACGCAGACACCATCTATGATCGAGTTGAAGCCTGCTTTAAACGTTAGTTTAGTTCTACTTTTTTTTATCGTACTCACAAGTTGTACCCACGCCCCCAATCATTACTTCAGCCTGCAATTCGTCGACAGTGTGACCGGGCGAGGCGTACCCCTTGTAGAGATAGAAACCATGAACCGTGTTCATTATATCAGCGATAGTGCTGGAAGGATCGCTATCCGGCCTGGCGCGGTGGGAAGCGATACACTATTTTTTAGCGTGCGCAGCCATGGCTATGAAATGCCAGACAAAGAAAAGAAACTTCAGGGAATAATTGTGACACCGGAGGCCGGAAAAGCACAAATCGTTGAGCTGAGCCGCATAAATATCGCGGAAAGACTCTACCGGGAGACTGGCGAGGGAATCTATCGCGATTCGCAACTTATTGCGGCGAACACACCTCTACCCTACGAAGCCTCGCCCAAAGGCGGTGTTTTTGGACAGGATTCCGTCGTCAATATGATTTACAAGAGCCGGTTGTACTGGTTCTGGGGAGACACACTAAGAGGAGATAGGCCACTGGGGAACTTCAAGGTCTCGGGGGCGGTTTCGCCTCTGGCCGACAACGGTACTTACAGCCCTGAGGACGCTATTGATCTAACGTACTTTGTAAATCAGGATGGGTTTGTACGAGAGATGTTTCCGCTAAAGAGTGATGGGGCGGTATGGATAAGCGGCCTGCTGGTTGTTGAAGACAACGATCGCGAGACTATGCTGAGCGGCTATGCGCGTATGACTGGAAACATTGAGCGACAGGAAATTGGTATCGCTAAGTGGAATGATGAAAAAGAGATATTCGAGAAATTAATTGAGTTCCCCTTAAATACCCCTCTCACGCCACGTGGTCACCCATTAAAAGTTTTCTCAGACGGAGAAGAATGGTTCTACTTTGGCCGCTCAAGGCCCGACATTCGAGCACCTGCAAATCTCAGCGCATTGTTAGATACCGGGAATTACCAGGGATACACTTGTCTGCAACCTCGGACCCGTTGGAATGATGATGCGCCCCCGTTAGAACGTGACAAAAATGGCAACCTGGTGTGGGCATGGAAATCTGATACGGATGTGATCACCCCCGCGCGGTGGGAGATGCTCAAGCAAAAGGGCCTGGTACATGCCAATGACGGTGAGTACTTGTTCATTGACAGCGAAACCGGTGACACGGTCATACCGCACTCCGGGAGTGTAAGTTGGAATGAGTATCGCAAGCGCTGGATAATTATTTTTGGAGAAATTTGGGGAACGCCCAGTGTCTTGGGTGAAGTGTGGTATGCCGAAGCGCTACATCCAGAGGGCCCATGGTCTGAGGCGCGTAAAATCGTTACGCATGATCGCTACAGCTTTTACAACGTCAAACAACACCCCTATTTCGCCAACGGTGAATACATTTACTTTGAAGGCACCTACACACAGAGTTATTCAGGTAATGATCAGTTCACACCACGGTACGATTACAACCAAATTATGTATCGCCTAAATCTGGATGATGCCCGTCTGCCGCATAAAGGAAAAATTAAACCGGCTAAGACCAAAACAGATGACCATTTGATGGTGCAATAACCGACACTTTCAGATGCCAGGCAAATAGCAGAAAGCTAAAAAATTGGGCTCACGCGGGGTTCAAGTACATCCATTTGAGCGTATCTGTGATCGGGATACGATTCAGGGAAGGGCAAAGCTTGAGTAGCTTTTCGTTGCTGCCGACCAATTTATTGACTTCATTTTTTCTGACGAAATCGGGGTTCACCGATACGCTAATCTTATAGCCGGCCATTTCATTCATCGCGTCGATTATCTGCTGCAGAGAATGCCCCTCTCCAGAACAAATATTATAGGCTTCACCGGGTTCAGCTTTTTCAACCAGCTCCCTATACGCACTTGCTACGAAACGAACGTCGGAGAAATCCCTTACAACGTCGGTATTGCCAAGTTCAATACCTGCTTTTTGCTCTTTAAAGTGCGAAACGATTTTAGGAATGAGAAATTTGCTTGTTTGCCCAACGCCGGTGTAGTTAAACGGCCGTACTACTGAAATAGGAAGCCGGCTGGACCAGGTTCGCGCCATATATTCCATCGCAACTTTGCTGACTGCATAGTCGTTTTCAGGTGAGAATTTCGTGACCTCGTCCAACGATTCGGCTTCCGCGTTCCCATAAACGTTGGCACTGCTGGCAACAAGCACCTTTTTCGGCGCAATAGGCTGGCGGGTAAGTGCATCAAGTAGGCAACGCGTACCGACAACGTTTGTTTGGTAGATCTCAGCCGCATCGCCATGTGGCACAAACGTCACTGCTGCGAGGTGAATAACAACGTGCGGACGAGCTTGCCCGACCACATCGTCCAGGCTCTCGGGTTCGAGAATATTGCCTACTAAGACTTTGGCATTTTCGATCTCCAGCGCGTGCTGGCTAAGTCCGTAGACCTCGAAACCGCTAAGAGCGAGTTCTCGAGCGATATATGGGCCGGTAAAGCTCCCTATTCCTGTAATCAGTGCGCGCCTCATTAATGCGATACGCCCTGTGTATTGCGCCTGATGTCGGCCTCCACCATCATGTCACACAGTTGCTCCAATGTGGTTTCAGCTTCCCAACCGAGCACCTTTTTTGCCTTGGACGCATCGCCAATCAGCAACTCAACTTCTGCAGGACGATAGAACTGCGGGTTGATCTTAACCAGTGTCTTGCCAGATTTACTGCACTTACCCAGCTCATTTTCTTCTTTGCCACTCCATTCGATGGAGATATCCACCGCCGCAAACGCCAGTTCTACAAAATTGCGGACCGTTTCAGTGCGATTGGTCGCCAGAACAAACGTGTCAGGCTCATCCGCTTGCATCATTCGCCACATGCCATCGACATAATCCTTGGCAAATCCCCAATCCCGCTTCGCATCCAGATTACCAAGCTCTAGCACGTCAGCCTGCCCGAGATGTATCTGCGCTACAGCGTCGGTTATTTTCCGGGTCACAAACTCTTTGCCACGCAAAGGTGACTCGTGGTTGAAGAGAATTCCGCTGCAGCCAAAAATATCGTAAGACTCGCGGTAGTTAACGGTCATCCAATGGGCGTACAGCTTGGCAACGCCATAGGGACTGCGAGGATAAAAAGGCGTTTCCTCACTCTGGGGAACAGCCTGCACCTTGCCGAACATTTCAGAGGTAGATGCTTGATAGAATCGAATCTTGTGATCAACCGCTCGTATCGCTTCCAGCAGATTCAATGCGCCTAATCCAGTAATTTGTGATGTCGCCATGGGCTGTTTAAATGATACGCCTACAAAACTCTGGGCCGCCAGGTTATACACTTCCTGCGCTCCAGTTTCTTCCAACAACCGAACAGCATCCATGGAATCTGTCAGGTCGTAATCGACCAGCACCAGATTAGGATGATCCAGTACGCCCACCTCCTGCATACGCCAATAGTTAATGGAGCTAGTGCGTCGACATGCGCCGTATACCTTATAGCCCTTGTCTAACAATAATGCTGCCAGATATGCACCATCCTGGCCCGTCACTCCTGTTACCACTGCTTTTTTCATTTTATTTTCCAAAGATAAAGTTTTACCGTCGATCGTAGCCGAGCTCAAAAATCATTCTGACAGATCGCTTGGCGCGCCCAAAGAGACTCAAAAACGTTTGAGTTCCGAAAAACGAACCGATTCCCACACCTGATATTGCCCTGCTTCTCTTCACCGAGCGACACTTTTATCATCACAATGTGAGGTCGATCACTATAACATCCGATGCCAGAAACCATAGTATGGCTTAAGATAAACCGCAGTCCCTTGACTATTCCAACTGAATACTATTGTCCATGATTCTTCCCGATACCATCCGCCTGACCGACCCAGTGCCAGGTTACCCAGTGTTCGAAATCATACATCCCAAATGCACGGCGCGGGTAGCCCTGCACGGGGCGCATGTGATGTCCTGGAAACCCACGAATGAAGAGGAAGTGCTCTATTTGAGCCCAGATTCAGCTTTCAAGGAGGGGAAAGCAATACGCGGGGGCATCCCGATCTGCTGGCCCTGGTTCGGTAAGCATCCCGCCGATCCGGAGCAACCCTCACACGGGCTGGTGAGGACGCGTTTCTGGACATTGCTGGATGCTACCGAGGATTCATCTGGGGCGACACTGCGATTCGAATTCCAGAGTCCGGTATGGAACGCGGAAGTCACAGTTCATGCGGGTGAAGCACTTGAAGTCTCGCTGTGCTCGAAGAACGCTTCCGATACGCCGATTATTATCTCAGGGGCATTGCATACCTACCTTGCTGTTTCCGATATCGGGCAAGTGAGAATAATGAATCTGAATAACGACAGCTATCTAGACACTGTGGGTGAACCAGAAATGCGAGTCCAGAATGGGGATGTGGCTTTCAACCGGGAAGTGGACCGCGTTTACGATAGCGCCAGCAGAACAATCCTGATCGACGACCTTTCCGGAAGAACGCTACTTATCGAGAAGAGCGGTAGTCCTTCGACTGTAGTTTGGAATCCATGGATTGAGAAATCCACCGCTCTCAGTGACCTTCCCGATGACGACTACCGACGGTTCTGCTGCATAGAAGCGGCGATCGCGAATGACAAGGCCGAGACCGTAATGCCCGGATGTTGGCACGTGCTAATGACCCGCATCAGCGTTGAAAATTGATACGTTTCAAGATGACTCAGCCGCCTATAGCAATAGTTTTTGAATTGGCCAATAATCGAAATGATCGCCATATTACCCCATCAAATATCCAACTCTTCTGCGCAGTTGGCAGCATCAGTTTAGGTAGCATTGATTTTCGGCCGTTCAAGTGCGTAAATTCAGGCCACAACTATAAAAAAACAGGAATACCGTGAGCGACTATATTTACAATGATAAAGAAGAATCGATGCCGACTCTGTCAGCAATGCTGACCAGCCGACTAGGAGATGGCACTGGCAATCACGAAGCAGTATATCTTGATACGATCAAATTATTGGTGGCCGCCTTCAACTCAGGCTCAATGATCGATATCGGCACTGGCCGCGGACGTATCAGCGAATCAGCCGCAGGAAAAATCAGAGAGATCGTTGCGCTTGAGCCAGACCCGGGCAGATGCAACTGGACGCGCGAATTGCTGTCCAAATATAAAAGCGCGAGCGTCGAAGAATTGATGACTCAGGAATACATAGCGAAGAATCCAGGAATACAATTTGATCTTGCCGTTCTGGGGATGGTGGTTCAGCATTTACCGACTTACGCGGCTGCGGCTGTGCTGGAAGATGTGGCCACATTGACCCGAAGCGGCGGAATCGCAATTGCTTCCACGACACATGCCATTGAAAAAGCAAGGTGCTTCACCTACCAACATGTCGCGGATGCGCGAATAAGTGAACAAGAGTTTAACGCGTACGCGGCAGACTCAAGTGCGCAAGATAAGGGCCTTCCAGTCCATCGTTTTTCTCGATCGGAATTTGAAGCATTAGTGCCGCAGAGTTTCGAGATTGTGCAGTGGGCGCAGTTTTCCTATTACCGACCCGAGCACCTGCAACGCTTTGCCGAGGTACACCAGGTTGAGCCTGCTGACTTGATGAATGTTGGAAACTCCCAATTCCTTGTGTTGAAGAAAAAGTAACGGGGAAGTCATCAGTTGAGCGACCGCAGGTTACATTCGGAGAGTCTTTGGCAACGCTGGTTTAGTACGAGCCAATTCGTTGTCTATTTGCTATTAGTGGCGACTGCGGTCGCGTTTGTGTTCGTCTATCAGCGGGGGCAGGATCTTAACTGGGATCTGCGGAATTATCACTTCTACACTGGCTACGCCCTGCTAACCGGACGTTACGCGCAGGACATCGCAGCTGCTGGATTTCAATCGTTCCTGCATCCGGCGACCAATCTCTTTGCGTATGTGTCGCTCCGCTATCTACCCTTTCCGTTCAGCGCGTGGACTGTTTTGCTGGTTCAGCTCGTCAGTCTCCCCGCCATTGCGCTTATTGCCCGTGAACTAGGCAAGGGTCTGGGTTATCGTCAAGTTACGCTGTCGCAATTACTGGCCGTAATGCTTTGTCTGCTGTCACCGTTATGGTGGAGTGAGCTTGGAACCACCTTCTTTTCGTCCTGGACAGCACCCGCAATATTATGGGGAGTCTACTTACTAGTGCGCTGTTTTTCGGTTGCGCATGTTCCGCATCGCAGTCTCTTTTTGGCGGGTGCCTTGCTCGGTTTTGCCTCAGGACTGAAACTGACCAATGCGCCTTTTGCCGTCGCTGCGTTTTGTATGTTGCTCCTGACCTATGACGGAAAAATGCGTCCGTTCATGTGCCGGGTGATGGTGTTCGTCGCCGGTGGTTTTTTCGGCTTTATGTTGACTGCCTGGTGGTATGGTTATCTATGGATTGAGTGGAAAAGCCCCCTGTTCCCGCTGTATAACGGTATATTTGAATCTCCCTATTACTATCCTGGAAATTTTCGGGATCAGAACTGGAAATTCTTTTCGTTCGGAGAGTTTTGGTCGTACCTCTACCAATCTGCTATTGGTACGGTGAAAACATCAGAAGTGACATTTGCCGACGCTCGGCTACTGTCGATAAGCGCATTGATTCCGGTTGCGTTGCTGGCTTCTCTAATACGTAAGCCTGCTGTCAAACAGAGTAAATCAGGGGCCGCTGTTCTGCTGTTTGTCGGTGTGAGCTTTATACTGTGGGCGGTGATGTTCGCCTACCAGCGCTACCTGATCCCGATTGAACTGCTGCTGGGGCTAGTTGCCTGGGTGCTGGTTGCGCGCATTTTTAGGCCTGAATCTCTCAGGGTCCTGGCACTGTTAATTCTGGTGGGGGTGTCTACTGCTACGCTCAAGGTGCCAGATTGGGGGCATGGACCAGCGGATGTCGGCGCGGGTAAACCTTTCTCGGTAGTGCTGCCGGAGCGACTGGTGTCTGCACCTGCTCGCTATCTGGCGATGGGTTCTACGATTTCCTATGTGTTGCCTTACCTTCACGCTGACAGCATTTTCTACGGTTTAAACTTGTCCAGAGCGAGTAACGCGCTAATTGCACAGCGATTGCGCGAGCCTTCGCAGATACCAATACGAATTCTGGCTGAGGACAGCAGCCTTCCCCTCATCTGGTCGCATCTCGAAGAGTTCGGTTTTAGTTCGGACACCCACTCGCTGGATTGTTCTTACATGAAAACGGCCATTGGCCGCTACTCCGCATGTGAGGTGATACCAGGTACACATACGCTGGCCAACAAGGGGGTCATCATCAATGCCGCGTTTGTCGATGCTGATTTTGCACAGACTAAGGGCGTGCTATGGATGCTGGGGTTTTCCTCTCAAGAATCTTGGGGCCGCTGGACCGATAGCGATACGGCCGAGATAGGGTTTCAGGCCTGCCTACCCCAGGGGCCGCTGCGTGTCTCGGTGACAGCAAGTGCGTTCGGAGCGAATGTCGGACAATCGGTACGATTTACCCTGGGTTCACAAGATGGATTTGCAGCCTTTGACTTATCGCAAGGCAACAAATCGATGTATTTCGTCAACAAGCACGTTTGTGCCGATCGATTGACCATACAAATTCCGGCAGCGGGTAAACCTGCGAAGGGTGAATCAGTTCGGGAATCCAGAAGACTTGGATTGGGATTCACTCGAGTAGAAATCACTAAGGAATGAACATGAGCCGTATCGCAATCATTTTGCCAGCCTATAACGAAGAAGTGACCGTGTCTGCGACGATCGAAAGTTTCCACCGAGAGCTACCGTCGGCGTCAATCTGGGTGGTCAACAATCGCTCTACTGATGCGACAGAGCAACTGGCCAGAGACACGCTACGGCGCCTGAAATGCTCGGGCGGCGTTATCAATGAAACTCGTCCCGGTAAAGGGAATGCGATCCGGCGCGCGTTGTTGGATATCGACTCTGATGTTTACGTGATGGCAGATGCCGATCTCACCTATCCGGCCTCTGATGTTCATGCAATGCTCAAGCCTGTTCTGGCGGATGAAGCCGATATGGTCGTGGGTGACCGTCACAGCCAGGGCCAGTATGCAAATGAGAACAAGCGCGCCTTACATGGCTTTGGCAACCGCTTGGTGCGGGGCCTGGTTAACTGGCTGTTCAATGCGGAGCTAACCGATATCATGAGTGGCTATCGCGTATTCAATCGGCGATTCGTAAAAACCTATCCGATTCTCGCGGAAGGGTTCGAGATTGAGACCGAGATGACGTTGCATGCATTGGACAAGCGACTCCGCATCATTGAAATTCCATCGGACTATTGTGACCGTCCCACAGGTAGCTTTTCGAAGCTCAACACAGTGAAGGATGGTCTTCAGGTTCTCATTACGATCTGGAACATCCTTCGTTACTATCGGCCCATGCTGTTCTTTGGTGCTTGCGCAATGCTGTTCGCGATCATGGGCCTACTGGTGGCCGTGCCGGTCATTCAGGACTGGATTCGCGAGCAGTACATACACCACGTGCCCCTCGCCATTCTTGCAACCGGACTGGAGCTGATAGCTGTAGTGCTGGCCTCGATCGGTCTGATCCTGGACTCGATCTGTCAGCAGGATCGACGCCATTTCGAACTGGAACTGCTGCGCATGACCCCGCCCAACCTCGAGAAATGATCCAGTGTGCTTCTCTCAATGATCAGGATTCTTAACAAGCACCACATAAACGTTTTTGCCGAATAATGACCCGGTTAGCCTGTCAATTAATCGACTGATGGGAAAAGCAATTCGGTCATAAAGAATCAACGGTAGCCTTGATAATTCACCGCTTTCCTTTCCAAACCATTTATAAATTAGCGTTGCCGGAAAACCAAGGCTATCGACATAGTAACTTTTCTCAACGGTAAATCCTGCACTTACAGCAAGTTGCACCAGTGATCCCTTACTATAGCGGCGGCAATGACCAACCTTCCTATCCATGCTGGAGAACAGGACTTGCATTGCCGGCACATATATCAAGACGCTACCTCCTAGCTTCACGACCCGATACAACTCTCGCAGCGCTTGCTCATCGTCGTCAATATGCTCAAAGACATTCAGCGAGTAGACATAGTGATATGCCTCGTCCGGAATACCGGCAACTGAAGCAACAACCTTCATACCTTTGCGTTCAATCGTCGCGGCCTGTGCCGCGTCCACTTCGAGGCAGTGAACGTCAAAACCCCGCTCAAGGACCCTTGAAGCGAATGTGCCGATGCCCGCGCCAAAATCCAGCACTTGTCCATCGACAGGGCCATTTGCAACAATAAGGTTCTCCAGGTAGCGATTGTAATTAACCGCCTCCTCCATGATTTCTAGATTGTCAGTACCGTTATAGCTGGTCAAGATCGCGCTCCCTGGGCGGATAGACCCAATAGCGGGCTCCGACGAAATTGAAGGCGAGGCCAAACACTGCGCCAATCGCCAAGGGCAATACCGGCTGCGCTCGCAGTGATGTATAGATCGTCACTAGAATTGCGAATACCAGTAAATTGATGACGCCGCCACCCATCTGGACCAGCATATAACGCAGATATTCCGCACTGTGGGCATCTATATTCCCAGTAATATTTTTAAACGTAAACATTCTGTTTAGCATCCAGGTTGCGAAGCTCGCAACAGGAAACGAGATAGCCCTCGCCACATAAAGATTGATTGAAAAGTCATTCGCCAGAATCGTGAGGATGCCCGCATCTATCACAAATCCGACGCTTCCGACAAAGGCAAACAGAACAAGCTGTTTAACTGTTTTAGGGCTTAGTGCCATTGCCTGACAGCAGCCCCCATGCGTATCTCTGTCTCAAAGTTCATTCTATATTGGCTAATCGCCGTCACTGCAACCAGTTAGACACATCATTTACCAACCAGGCAGTGCCTACTCCCACGGCCACTCCGGCAGCGATTTCGGCGCGTGTGTGCCCGACCCTTTCACGCAGAGACTGTTTGGAGGAATCTGCTATCAACCGATTGATGGCCTGCGCCTGCTTACCGATTTGTCCTCTGAGACTATTAGCATCAAGCATAACAATGAAGGCCAGTGTCCAGGCAACGCCAAATGCGGGAGTTCCTACTCCTTCCTTGAGCCCAATCAGGGCAGCTGTAGCGGCGACTATTGCGGTGTGCGTACTGGGCATTCCGCCGTAACCGATAAGATCAAACGCTAACCTGCGACTTTTTGCGCTGTTTAGAAGAAACTTGGCAGAGCCCGCCGCTAACCATGCGACTGCCGGGACAACAGCGTATGACAAATCCACATCCACAGTTCAAACACCTCCAGGCCAAAGCGCCCAAACGCTCATAAGAATCCATAGTGCAAGCGTCAGTAGCAACTGCACGTCATGAAGCAGTGCATCGACCGGCGACTCGCCCTCTTTCATAATTTCAACCACGAACCAGTAACGAAAAAAGCCAAAGATGACCAATGGAATCGTCATCGTTAGCTCCGGTTTTGTCGTCATCACGAACAAGGTATAAAACAACAAAGCGCCGGTGGCAGACATCTGCGCGTATTTTTCAATCAAAGGGACCGTATAGTACTGCAGCACCTTTCTGCCTTGTGTCCCGGCTTGCACTAACTCCTGCCGCCTTTTAAGGGCTGCCAGATAGAGCGCCAGGCAAAGTGTGGTTACGAACATCCAGTTTGAAAGCGACACATCGAGGGCCACCGCTCCTGCATACACTCTTAAAACAAATCCGATTGCAATGGCAAATATATCCAGCACAGGCTGCGTTTTGAGCACAAATGTATACGCCAGGTTGATCAAAAGATAGCAAGCGATGACACCCATTACTGCGGGCTGCAGCCAAATTCCACTTGCCAGTATCGCCAGAACCAGAGCAAGCAAAGTGAAGGCCTGCCGAACGCTGACCTCCCCAGCAGCCAATGGACGCGTTTTTGACTTTACGGCATGAGCACGGTCGCTCTCGATATCCCGGTAGTCATTGACGATATAAACGGCAGACGACGCCAGACAAAAAAGCACCATGGCCAGCAATGCGCTGCTTATAGCGGACAGATCGGTGAACAATCCTGTGAAAACCAGCGGAGCGAGAACGAAGCCATTTTTGACCCATTGCACCGGCCGCAATAGCTTCAGCAATCCGACAACTTCAGATGTATTTCTATTATTTTTCACGTTAACATACGTTGGACGAACCAAAAAAAGAGTCAGAAAATTCACTGTGGAAATCGCCCTAAAGTACACCCTTTTTGCAGTTGTAGCTACTGTGATGAATATCCTTGGGCAAGAGGCATTCCTGAGACTATATGACCAGTCATACGCCTTCGTAATCGCCGTCCTTATCGGTACCTTCATCGGCTTGTTGACAAAATATGTCCTGGATAAAAAATACATTTTTCAGTTCGCAGTCAAAAGCGCCAAGCACGATACCGCGACATTTTTGTTGTACACGGTGACGGGGTTGGCCACGACACTGATTTTCTGGATTTTCGAATTCTCATTCGAATATCACTTCCAAACAAAGGGCATGCGCTATCTCGGCGCGGTGATTGGTCTGTCCATCGGTTACTGCTTGAAGTATCAACTCGATAAGCGCTTTGTATTTGTGACTAGGGAGCATGGATGAAGTTTTCTGGATGGGGCAATTATCCGGTCATCGAGGCTCAGGAGTTTTCGCCTGGCGATAGCTTGGCCGTGCTGGCAGCAATGGCCGACCTCCCCAGTAACGCCACGCTCATTCCCAGGGGTCTTGGTCGAAGTTATGGCGACAGCGCCCTGGCGCCGCGATTACTGAACACACGTAACTTAGATTACTTCATTGATTTTGACGCCAGTTCGGGTGTGCTGAGGTGCGGAGCCGGAGTCAACTTGGCAAGGATTCTGCAGATATTTGTTCCCCAGGGCTGGTTTCTTCCCGTTACCCCCGGAACAAAATATGTCACGGTGGGAGGTGCCATTGCAAGCGATGTGCATGGTAAAAATCACCATCTGGACGGCTGCTTCTCTGATCATATAGTTTCCATGAAGGTGGCTACACCAGCAGCGGGAGTCGTAGCCTGCTCCCCCCAGTCCAACACAGAATTGTTTTGCGCCACCGCGGGCGGCATGGGGCTTACCGGTGTGATCCTGGAGGCCACGTTTCGCTTGAAGCCTATAGGCAGTTCAATGATTCACGAGACCATACTGAAGGCGAAAAACCTCGACCAGGCGCTCGAACTTTTTGAGGCCAATCAGACTGCCAGCTACTCAGTGGCTTGGATTGATTGCCTGTCATCTGGCAATTCACTGGGCCGTAGCCTGATCAACTTGGGCGAACATGCAGACGACGGCAAATTCGAGGTCGCTCGAGGAACTTCTGTATCTGTGCCGTGTAACATGCCTTCCTTCGTCCTGAATCACTACAGCATAAAGGTCTTTAACGCACTTAATTATAACCGCGTCAGGAAACCGCAACAGAAACGCTTACGTCACTACGAATCCTTTTTCTATCCACTCGATGGCATCGCTAACTGGAATCGGCTGTATGGCAAAGCTGGCTTTGTGCAGTACCAATTTTTGTTGCCACTGGCGGCGGGGCTGGAGGGAATCCGCACTGTACTGACTAGAATTGCGCAATCAGGCCGTGGTTCCTGCCTCGCTGTCTTAAAAGTCTTTGGGAAGGGAAATGCGAATCTACTATCTTTTCCCAGCAGTGGTTACACTCTGGCTCTGGATTTCAAAATCACCCCGGGCATTTTTTCCCTACTGGATGAGCTAGATGCGATAGTCCTGGCACATAGTGGAAAGTTGTATTTGACCAAGGATGCGCGAATGTCTGCAACAACATTCAGACAGAGCTACCCTGCATGGGAAACGTTTATCGAAACACGAAAGCGATACGGAGCCGACGCCGTATTTAACTCCAATCAATCAAGAAGGCTCGAGATTTGACTACGCAAAACATCCTGATTATCGGTGCCACATCAGCAATGGCAAAAGCCGTCGCCCGACTGTGGGCACAACGCTCAGACAGGCTTTATCTGCTCGCCAGAAATGAAACTCAATTGGCAGCGCACGCACAGGACCTGAAAATCACAGGCGCAAAAAGCGTAGACTATGCTCGTTTCGACGCTAGCGAGTTTGAGCAGCATGCTGCGTGTGTTGATCGAGCATTCGATTGTTGTGGAAAGTTTGACGTCATATTAATTTGCCACGGAAGCCTGCCTGACCAACAAGTCTGTGAGAGCGATGTTACAAAAACGCTTGAAGCACTCTCCATCAATGGCGTAAGTGTTATTTCGCTCCTGACTCATATCGCCAATCGAATGCAAACTCAGGGCGATGGCACTATCGCAGTAATTACCAGTGTAGCCGGCGACAGGGGACGACAGTCTAACTATGTCTATGGCTCTGCCAAAGCGATGGTATCGGTTTTTCTCCAGGGCCTACGAAACCGGCTATATCGCAAGGGTATCAGTGTTCTCGATATCAAACCGGGCTTTGTCGATACACCGATGACTGAGCACTTCGATAAGACTATGTTGTGGGCACAACCGACGCGGGTAGCTGCTGATATTCTCAAAGCAATTGATAAGAAACGTAACACTGTCTATACACCCCGGATCTGGCGTTGGATTATGTCCATTATCCGCAATATCCCGGAACTCATTTTCAAACGTCTCAATCTATAGAAAGGAGACGCTGGAAAATGACTCTTTGAAAGCATGTTATGGTAATTCTCCTCGAACACATACAGAACCGCGTGACCCGCCTCACCAGAGGCGTCAGGCTAGCCCCGAACCGTGAATACCTTACGACGCAGCATTAGAGTAACGGGCATTCCAAAAAACCTAAATCCTGTCACCCGGTTTTCTTCGACTCACTCCGACGTCCTTGTGCACTACAAGCAATGTCACTAAACTTGTTGCTATCAACGACCTTTCCTATCGGAGTCCCGTAGTTTGAGTCTTATATCGCGAACGCTCCGTAACTTGTCTGGTCGATTTAAGAGAAACATAAACATGCTAAATGATAGCTTCGGTACGCCTGAAATTAAGACTATTGCTGTCTGCGCAGCACAGGTGCCATTTTTCTCCGGAGGAGCCGAGATACTTGTTGATGTACTGATACAGCAGCTTCGACAAAGGGGTTATGAGGTAGAGCTCATTAACATACCGTATAAGTGGTATCCGCACAGTCAGCTTCTGGAAAGTGTGAATTTATGGAAAAAGCTGGATCTGACTGAGTCTAATGGCAAGAAGATAGACCTGGTGATTGCCACTAAATTCCCTTCCTATTTTATCCAGCATCCCCGAAAGGTATTGTGGCTAATACACCAGTATCGCCAAATGTATGATCTTCTGGACTCTCCCTATTCCGGCTTTGATATGCGTGACTCGAGAGATCGGGAACTACGCGATCAATTAGTGGCCATGGATACTCAGGCGCTTTCCTCGTATCAGAATCGCCTTACCATCGCACAGAATACAACTGACCGATTGCAGAAATACAATGGCCTAGCATCCAAAGCGCTATACCATCCTCCACGACTTGTGGGTCGATATCAAAACCTCGCCTTTGAGGATTACATTTTGTCAGTCGGCCGATTGGACAAACTCAAGCGAATTGATGCTCTTATAAGCGCTCTGCCTTATGTAGACACCAAGATAAAATGCAAAATAGCCGGATCTGGACCCGAACGAGAGCCACTCGAGAAGTTGGCTCAGAAGTTGAATATCTCCGACCGGGTGGAATTTCTGGGTTATGTTACTGATGAAGATCTTATTCAGCTGTACGGAAAAAGTTCAGCTGTTTATTTTGCTCCACTAGACGAGGATTACGGATATATCACTTTGGAGGCGTTTTTGTCACAGAAGCCTGTGATCACGGCAGTTGATTCCGGAGGGCCACTGGAGTTCGTGAAGCATGAGATTAGTGGCTTGATCTCACAATCTCTTCTTCCCGAAGAGCTGGGGCAAAATATTGAAAATCTGGTTTCCAACAAAGCTCGTTGCGCAGAAATGGGCTTATGCGGGTTTCAAAGTGTAGAGCACATTACGTGGGATCCGATAATTGATGCGCTGGTGCAGTCTCGACGGTGACCTTCTACAGCGCCTAGCGGAACTAATTGACGTCCGCTTCTGTCTTGATGTTTTTGCTGGTCGTCTGAGCAATTGTCTGAAGTTTTTTCTTGTTCATAGTGCCTATCCTCGCCCAATGTATGTGTGAATAACAGGCAGTTCCACAGATTTAGTTACAGTCTCGCGGGCACGTGAACATTTGTTTAAGCTGGGGGAAAAACTTCTTCCGCACATCCTCATTGCTCGTCATGAAACTGTCATAGATCACCTGCGATTGCTCCCGATCTGGCTGCCGTCCTTTCCCATGCATACTAAAACTGATGATTTTTTTACATTTGTCCCGAATTACAGCGACTTCGGGAATCGCTGAGCTGACAGGGAACACAATGTTTACCAATCGCTCGAGCGCTTGCCCTGCGGGTCTAAGCGATTGGTTCTCCTCTTTCACGTATTTATCTAAATGCGGTACCAGTGAAGAATCAATTTTGGCAGTAAAATCGTCGAGTAAATCTCCATTCAGAAAATGCTTTTTCGAGAATAGCGATACATCTAATGATTCGAGTCCGAAACACCTTTCCCAATTGGCTAACATGGTCGAGTAATTAAAGTAGTATATCTCAGGTTTACAACGTTGCAGAAATTCACTAAATGACTTGGTGCCGCCGTTTTTCAGGTGTGTCGAATAAAGCGAACTACAGGTATCAACCTGTTCTCGGAGATAACAGACGATCCGGATTTCATCGAAAAAGCCTTTGAGCAGTTTGTAGGCGTTGTCCACCTCTTCTTCGGCAGTAACTCTCGAATGGAAATGTTCACTAGAAATAATAACCGTGTGAATGTTCTTCGGTAAGCTTTCCAGCTCAGCTTCAAAACGCTCCCTGAACCTTTGCTTGAACTCCTGTCTTTCTGCGAGCGTACTAATCCCACTTGCTTGGAGAAAATCGTCGGGTTTTTCATCTGCAATACAACAAGCTGGAAAAGCACGATGATTAGCGCGCCCCCCACTTGTAGCAACATGGTAACCGGCCCTGCGGAGATTTTCTCTATTTAAGTGCAGATATTCTTGTATGGAGCTGCTGCCAGTTTTCTCGGTTCCGATATGAACTAAAGCTTTCAATTGGAGCTTCCCCCAGGATTCTTTGGCGGCACGCCAAGACCTTCCAAACCCTCGATTGCCATGCAGGGCGCAATGCGAAGTAATCCGGCTGTGATTGCTGTAAACCTAAGCGATGCCGACGAAAAATACTCCCATACCATTCTTCAACCAATTTTCAATATGGTAGTGAATCGTCCATTCGTGTCAATATCGCGTAGCCCTTTTGGTTTACTTAACTAACCCAATGTAATTTACGGTAATTTTGCGCCGGTCTGATAAACGACTATCTGCATCGCCCAATCCCATCAACTATGTGTGGTTGGAGATAAAGAAGTGATAAAGAACTACCAGACAGGCTACCGGGCGGCATCAGACGCCACTGCAGTGTGCTGACTGAATTGTTAGCTTTAATCATCACTGCCTTAACATATACTTTATTAGTTTTAGTGTGAATCCAGGCTCTCCAGATGCTGGCTTAATGTTTGCGGGCGCATCGAAAGAAGTGAAATGGTGTTGCATCACAATATCCACTAGCCCCAGTGGCCTTAGCAGGGTCAACGGTATTTCTATTCTTACTCGTCTTAAATCATAATCACCCAGGTTTTGGTCATTTACCAAAACAGTTGAATTCAAGTACTGTTTGGATGCTTGAACCTCCGTCACCAGAGCAATCCAAGTGTGCATAGAGTTGATATGTTTCCAGGCGACTCTGAACCGAAGGGTAGACTTGGCGCCATCGCACTGAACGCCAAGTTCTGATAAGCCGCACCAACCATCAGCTTCATCGATAATGCTCGCTACATGTTTGCCTTCCAGCGGACGACCATCCCATGTTCGGTAACCCTGCGTAGACATAATTGCTTCAAGGCGCAACGGTACCACACTGGCTATAGCCTCTACACTTGCGTCTGCAACGGGCAGCCTTGAGTAGGTAAACAGATCGCAGTAAGGCCAGCTCTCGTGAAAAAACCGCGCTACTACTTCTCTGTTAGATTGAGAGTAAAACAATCTAATGCGCTCACACTCTACCTCAGTTAGAAAATACTTTCCAACCTTACCTTCAATGTCAATGATGTTCAGGAGTATGTCGATAACGTCTTCGCGTCCCTGGGGGCTTTCTCCATAGTAGAGAGTAAGAATAGCCTCCGCTTGTTGCTGCAAAGGACCTGAGTATTTCTGTTCAGACGACACACCACGCTGCGAAATTTTCTTCCCGCCCCAACTGTTGTTGGTGAACTGCGCATCCAACAAATGCATAATCTTCACGCTTGCTGTATCCAAGCTAGGATTATCTTCTCCGGACCGCAGGCTGAGATCATCGTCTGGCTCAAGTCCCAACATGTCTAACATGTCGATTACAACATTGTTGCCTTTTAACAGCTCTCTCTGAAACACGCGCACGTTGATTGCATGTTCACCAAACACTTTTGCGAATCTTTTGAGCATCACTGCGTAGTCTCTGTTATCAGGAAAAAACAGCGCTGTCTCTTTATGATATTCAGACAGAAAGGTGCGATGCTCGTTGGTTTTCACTTGCTGGAAGTATCCACTTTGGACAATCTCGGCTTGTTCGCGCAGATAGACGTAAATCTTAACTTCGTGATCTCCCAGACGGTCCCTTAGCTTGCGTACTTGCCTATCACTGTAGAAACTGATTCCTTCCCAAGACATGAACGCGTGCTCAAAGCCCATGGCCGCCGCAAGATCCAGCTCGCGATAAACCCGCTCAAAGACATCGATAGGGAGTTCGTCGAACACTTCCCTGTATCCTGTAGAAACCAACCCAGTATTGGGGATAAATAGAGCCCTGTGGTGGAACCAGTCTCGATTACGCTTCAGGTTTGACTGAATAGCGGTGCTACCGGCTTTATCAATTCCAATGTGGAGATGTATTAACATTGACTCACATAACCTTATTGACGCTTGCAGATTTAAATACCATTCACTGGCCTAAAGGCGGTGAGTAATATAACGCTCAGGATAATATCGCATAATTCGCTTAGCAGACAATTGTCTCTGATCGTAGCAGAGCGGATACTCACCGTAGAGGAAATCAGTTCACGCTATCTCAATAATGGTCTTTACCTAGTAGCTCTGTAAGCGTGGGGCACGTTTCCCAGTCCACTGAGTTACATCTAGAAGATTCCCGGCCGTTCTATTGATTACCAAGCCCATTTTGCACTACTACAAACTGACTATTGCCAACGTCTTTCAGAACCTGTGCATCGACACCCAACCGATTCGCAAAGAAAGCAGCGCCGTTAGGTTTATAGTACGAGGTTTGTCGCCAAAGAATGGTCTTTAAGCCAACCGCTTGAACCTCTTCAAATAGATCATTTTTGCTGAAGCGCCTTACCGGCAGACCCATTTTTTGCGCTAAAGAAGGCTGTCCCGCATAAGCATTGAACTCATCTTTTTCTATATAGACTCGATCTGGATCACCAGAGAGCGAAAAGCCTTTTGCGACCTCAATCGTGTGAGTAGTCGATACAATCGCTATGCCATTAGGCTGGAGTAACGTTGCGATATCGCGCATCAGTTGTTCGGTTGCTGCGGTAGCCAGGTGCTGTATGACCATGCTGACGATAATCAGGCTGAATCGTTTATCGGGGTTGCGCTGAATATACTCACTAGTGGTTTGACAGAGAACTTCGCAGGCTCCTTCTCGGTGGAAGTGGCGATGACATTCTCGCCATCGAGACTCATCGGGCTCCAAAGCAACAACATCAGAGACAGACTCTATCGCAATCGATGTAATTCGACCCACTCCGGCTCCCACGTCCAGGCACGAGCCATGGCGATTAATGGCAAGCAGCAAAGCCAGGATATCAAAGAATTCCTGCTCATGAAAACCTGATCTGTCGCCCAGTCGATTCTCCAAAATTTCATTGAATCGATCAATCGCCGAGTCGTCAAAATGATAGGTGTAGTCTGACATAGAGCAACCTTGCGGTTTCGATGATGATTAGTAATGGCATTATCGCTAACCATTACAGCAATGTTCTCGCGACACTAGTTGTTCGGCTGAATTTGCTCTACACCGTTGAACGTTTCCGATATCTTCTTCATTGCATTCTCAAATAGGTGTGAATCTTCAGTATCACTGCACATTGATGCAAAAAGATCGACTAATCGTTCATCAACCTCTGACGTCACAAAGCGCCTCTTTTCTATCTCACCGACAAAATCGGCGAGACGACTGACGTACCGGTCAATACTGTGTTCTTCTAAGAGATGTTTGTATCCATTCATGCCATATTCGTAATAAGGATGGTCACCAGATATGAATTTCTCCAAGATCGAAACAATGTCCTGCTTCTCCCGGTCTGGGGAAACTTTTATCACCACATCATGGGGCTGTTCGCTGTACCAGCCAATATCGGTCACTATAGAAGGTATCGCCGTTGCCCAGTGGCGAAGCTGGCTGCCCGATGTTTCTCCCACTGTGGGCTTTCGTAGGTTCAGTGCAATATGAGAGGCTGAGATAGCATCATCCAGTTCCTTGACACTCACAAACCCTACAACATTAATAAATTCAGCCAGCCCGAACTCGGCTGCCAGCGCAATAATCTCGTCGGCCTTGTCGATGGCGCCATAAAGCGAAAACCGAAAAAAACTTGGCTGAGAAGTCTCTGACCAAGCCTGAATGAACTGTCTCAAACGTCGATTCGGTCCAGCATGACCACAAAACACGATCTGGCACGGCTCTTCATGCCGACGAGCCGTGACACCAGACAAGGGGGTCGCCCAGGGGAGCTCCAGCTTAACAACTGGACCTTGGTATATCTTCTTCACGCGTTTTAGGGCAAATTCCGAATGGACCACAACCCCACGAGCATTGCTGATAAACGATTTAAACAGCGGGTAGGAGGTTACAAAATTATCATGCTGCTCCTGTGAATGCCCGTGCCAATCATAAGCGCTTCCGCCGAACATCTGATCAAAGTCGTGCACCGCCTGCAGACCATATTCGTTGATAATCACATCACGAATGGAAAAATCAGCGTTCTTTCTAGCATAAGCTAAGGATAGCTCAAACAGACCAACGTCATGCAGGATCACCACTCCAGGCTGCCGTAGAGCCAAATTCAATATCGAACAATGCATGTGGCTGTTGCCGATATTGTAGATGTTTATTGGCTCCATCCCCACAACCTGATTATCACATTGAAATGCTTCGCCGTTTTCATCCTCATCAATGCTATCAGGGCCTTCACTAACCATACCCAAGCGAAAGCATTTATGCAGAGAAGGCAGTACAGAATGGGCATATCTAGCGATATCGTTTTTCTCCGGGTCCAAGGGAGAAAACCATCTAACATTAATCATGACAGCAAACTACCAATTACCCGGTCCCATGAGATATCCATGCCCCTCACTTTGGTGTTCGCATTGGTACCGTAAGTTTTAGCCAAGCCGCGGTTATTCCAAATTCGATCGAGCTCTTCGCCTAATTGGCACGCTTGGGGATCTACCACACTACCCGTCTCGTCATGAGTAACGAATTCCAACGCTCCTCCGGAATCCGCCAATGTGATGACCCCTTTCGATGACAGCATGCCCTCAGGTGTGATAAACCCATAATCTTCGTTGAACGCAGGAAAAAGCACCATCAGGCACTGCGCATACAACTCCAGCTTTTTCTGATCGGTAACGTGACCCAGCCATATAATCTGCTTTTCCACGCCCAACTCTGCGGCTCGTGCTTTCAGTTTCTCAAAATACCTGTCGTCGTCGGCCTTGCCTGCGAATACCACCCTGACGTCACCCGACGCAAATGAGAGAGCTTCTATTACAAGCTCCTGGCGCTTTAGCGGTGTAATACGGCTGGGGAAGAAAAAGAAGTCTCCATATTTCTCGCAGTAAAACTTATCCATGGCTCTGGGGGGCGGATAAAGAACCGTTGATTCCAATTCATTGTATTGATAGAGCCGATTAGTCACATTCTGCGAGATAGTGAACACACTGTTGCAGGCAGATATGGCACGGTCGTCCTCTCTGCGAATCAGATTTTTAACCCGGTGGCCATCTGGCATATATGCCATTTCATTGTATTGCGAGTCCCATAAGTCATAAGCAGTACGATGCTGATGCAATATCCACAAGGCTTTGTTGCTGTGTTCAACCAGCCACAGCGGAAACTTTAATGCAATTACCTGGTCGATTTTTACGCCATTGAATTCTTCTATATCGAGGAGTTTGCAGGCGATAATAGCGTCTACAAGCGACTGCTGCGGATACCATTTAAACGGAACAGTTATCAATGTCGCACTATGACCCCGTGCCGCCAAAGCCTCAACCAAGTCATCGGCTAGCACCTCAGCGCCTCCTTCGCAAAACGGTATTTGTGTATTCAGAACTGCTATATTCATCAAATAATCGCCTAATCTATCGATTAATGTCTGGAGTGAGTGCTTCGCCTACTTCGTATTTCACATTGCTCAACGTGTCGTTGTAGTGCTGAACAAGACGGGTTTCGAGTCTGGATATTTCTAAACCATATTCTGTAATCTCACGTCTCTGGCTCACTAATATTCCATCCATACGAGAACGAGACAAACTCTCCAGCTTCAATAACAAATGAAACAGCCTGGCGCGAAAAGGTTTTTGCTCAAGACGGGCTAAATGATACCGATACCGGGGCCAAAGCCCCCTAATTTTTGTAGCTTGTCCACGACCCTCCTCTGAGTCGAGTAATCGCCACAAAAATATAATGCGAGAACCATCGTCTGCACCAAGCTCTGCTGCAGCCCAGTTCAATGCGGCATCATCAGCTTCGCGCTTCACGATACACAGATAGGCGTAGCGAACGAAGTTATCACCGGAAAATTCCAAAAATTCTGACCAGTCGTAGTTTTTGCGCTTGCTCGCGATGTATCCAACGCGGACCACAGGCATCTCATACTTGGGGATCAATGCATCAAAATAGTCCAGCAATTCATCACGCTTAGAGAGTGCAATCCTGTCACTGAGCAATTGCATTGCGCGACGAGCAAACTCAGTATCTTGCTGGGCGCTCAGCTGTTGTTTTACCGTCATAAACCCATACCCATACCCATACCCATACCCATACCCATACCCATACCCATACCCATACTAGTGAGGAGCATTACCCATCAACTTCTCCATGCCATCATTTTTCGGATCCTGGTTGGCGGCTTCTGGCACACCAAACAATGCTTTAGGCGAAGCCCCCGTGGGAGGGTATCGTGCCCACCCGAGTCTAACCATGTCCGAGTTGAAGATTCATAAAAAAGATAAATAGTGCTAGCGAGCGCACAAAACGAACGCTTATTTCAGCTAATTTATCATATTCTTGGAGGCGAACCAATTGGATGCTCGTGGATTTAAGTCATAATGCTTTCCATGAAACTTTATGGGGTAAAGCGTTACAACTATTATCACTACGAATACCTGCAACACGAATGATATACACCAGTAAGCTTGATATACTTTTGTCCAAAACTTGAGCCGACAATAATATGGCATCCGAACCCGCCCTATCAGACAACAAGTTGCAACATGCGGCGTCACCCGAACTGCTGGCAAAAATGGAGCAGGCGCAAAATGAGAGCATTCAATTGCGCCGGGAAGTTCTGCGCTGGAAGATACTAGCTAAGCAGCATGAAAGTAAGATAAAAGAAATGGAATCTAGCGTGACGTGGAAAATGCTAGGCATCGTCCGTATTCTGCCCGAACTTAAGCACCGCTGGAAGTTACTCTTACTGGTCGCGATATTAGCGCTGGTCAGTGCACCTCTATGGCCCCTGCTTTTGATACTTATCTGTTTCACCGCTGGTCGCGATCTGATCTGGCGGGTGTTATGGCGGATAAAACCACTGCGCGACTTGATGGGTTTCATCAGGCAAAGGCTTCTTGACCATCTTGGCAGTGCACCTGGCGAGGCACGAGAGATCACACCGCTCATCTATCATCGTCCGAAAGATGTTGAGTTGGTAAATACTGCAACAAACACAGGGCCAACTGCAAAAATAACTAGCGAACGTCGGCACTGGCTTCTGCTGCAACAACTCTGTCCTCAGCGTAGATTTTTGCTGCAGGACTTTGGTCTTACCAGGAATGCTCTTGTCCAAGATGAAGAAGCACCGCAACTACTATCGCTCAGCCGCGCGGAGTTGAGCCTATTGAGAATCAGTTGCGCGAGTCGCCCCACATCGGGAACTGGGAGCGCCCGCCCACAATGAGCGTAGTCATAGATCTCACGGAATCCAGGGTCTGGCTTGAAAATGCCAAATGGCCCGTATGGTTAACTGCCAAATGGTTGTCCGAAAATGATGCGCGTTTGATTTGCCGTCTAACCCACGCGGATGACTTGACGGGCTTAAGGACTATTGTACCCAACGCCGACCGACTGCTGGCTTACCCGAACGACAGTGCTCTACAGGCGAATCTTCCTAAAGAGGATATAGAAAAGATCCACCGAGTCTTTCTGCAGTGCCTCGATGCGGATCACTATATGACCGTAACGCCTGACTCGAACCAAATACCTAGCTATGCTCCTCTGGAGCTATGCTATCAACGCCGGACATGCCAAACTCCAAAGGCACAACTGGCGTTTGTTTCACCTTTCGCACCCACACCCTCAGGCATTGCGACGTATTGCACTGAAATTCTTCCCCATTTGGTACAGCACTACGATATCACCCTGGTAGTCACCGAACCGGGTAACATTGCCGTCGAACTCGCAAATCAGTTCATGGTCATTAGCCACAAACAAATGATGCGCGAGGGGTCTAGATTTGATCGCATCATGTACCACTTCGGTAACTCCTCATTTCACTACGAGTATTTTTTGTTACTACAGGCTCATCCTGGCATCGTGGTACTACACGACACCTATCTAGGAGATTGTATATTTAGCAACCAGGCACAGTTTGGAACAACAGAACTCTCTCAGAAAATCTACGCATCGCATGGCTGGGCCGCAATGCCAGACTGTGATGGCCCGGTCAAGCAGGCCATTACCCTCTACCCTGCCTGTGCCTCTGTTTTCCTTGGTAGCTATGGTGTCGTGGTTCACAATAGCCATGCGCGAGAAATTTTGACCCAAAGTTTTTCCAGCGAGATGCTATCAACACTGACAGAGGTTCCACACGCTCGAAAAATTAAGCAATATACGGCGAAATCCAGCGCCCGCCGCCGTCTAGGCATCCCTGAGGATGTTACGCTCTACAGCACTTTTGGCATGATCAACATGAACAAATGCCTTGATGAATTAATGGACGCTTGGGTCGGCTCGGGACTTGCGAAAGGTCCTAACGCAAAACTCTGCTTCGTTGGGGGTGGCACCAACTGGGAGATGGAAAACAAGATTGAGGCCTGGCTTTCGAAGCTGCCGTATCCGCAACAAGTAATAATGACGGGATATGTAGAGGCTTCAGAATACGATTTGTATCTGAGTGCCTCGGATGTGGCAGTGCAACTCAGACGAAACTCGCGCGGTGAGTCGTCTGGCGCACTCCTCGACTGCATGGCAGCAGGCCTGCCCACAATTATCAATGCACACGGCAGCATGGCCGAAATACCGGATGAAACAGTGTTCAAACTTAGCGACGATTTTACAGTAGTAGAGTTGGCTGAAAGTCTCATTTTTGCTGCCACAGATGTGGAATCCAGATTGACTGTCGGGAGGAACGCGCAGTCTTATATAGCGACATACCACAGCCCCGAGCATGTCACCGCGGCATACTCTGAGCACATGGAAGCTCGATACCGGGAGTCTCCGGATGTGCTGATCGATCAATTGCAGACGGACGTTCTGGGATCAAAAATCCATGAGCTGTCTGCCGATACTATTTATGCATGCAGTGAAGCAATAGACGATCTAATGCGTTGCGCTGGAGTCAGGAGAACTGCATTAGCCGGGCCGCAGTTGTTCATCGATATTTCAGCGTTAGTACAACATGACGCCAAACAGGGTATCCAGCGGGTTGTGCGAAATGTACTGAGGGAGTTGCTGCAGGATCACTATCTGGGCTACCGGGTGGAGCCGGTCTACTACGACTTTGAGACAGAATGCTTTCGATACGCTCGAACGTTCACCAATCACTTCATGGGCCTGCCTCCCCTGTACTTGTCAGATGACTCCGTAGAGGCGTTGCCGGGCGACATTTACCTGGGCCTGGACCTGTGCTATCGCGTGGCCGAACGGGCCGCTTCTCGGCACTGGCTGCAGTTTTGGCGTGGGCGAGGAGTACGGATATGTCATGTCGTCTACGATCTGCTGCCCATTACGTTGCCTGATTCTTACCCTGGGGATACGGGCACCCTCTATACCCGTTGGCTAAAGGCCGTTACCCGGATCAGTGATTGCGTGGTCTGCACTTCCCGGACTATTGCCGATGAATACTGCCAGTGGCTGGATCAGGAAAAGGTCGACGCCGGATCACGCCCAACTATAGGCCATTTTCAATTGGGCGCAGATATGGAAGCCCAGAGCGAGATTGGCACTCTCAACGCAGCCGAACAAACAATAATGGATCAGATTCAACACCAGCCTTACTTGCTGATGGTCGGAGCGGTTGAGTCAAGAAAGGGGCACCCGCAGGTGTTAGCGGCATTTGAAGCGCTTCAATTGCAGGGATGCAAACTCTCTCTGGTGATCGCGGGCTGTATTGGCGAGATCGATGATCAATTGGCAGATCGTTTGAAGCGACTCAGCGAGGGCCCGTCGTCCGTCTACTGGTTGGACTTTGTCAGTGATCCCATGCTGAAGACGCTCTATCAAGACGCCGCAGGCACGCTGATGGCATCCCACGGAGAAGGGTTTGGCTTGCCACTGGTTGAGGCCGCATATTATGGCTCGCCACTACTTGCCAGGAACTTGCCGGTATTCCGGGAAGTCTGTGGCGAATCTGCCTGGTACTTTGAGTCCACCGACGGCAAAGGGCTGGCTAAAGACATACAGGCGTGGTTAACGTCCTACAACGAAGCGACGCTACCTGATTCCGGGCGCATACCGTCAATCGACTGGAAACAGAGCACGGTGCAATTGATGGATAGCGTAATTCGTCAGATGCCA
>JBDNIE010000130.1:0-17422 GCA_041688425.1 Halioglobus sp.
CAACACGAATTCGTGCAGCAAAAAGCCAAGGCCATTGGACGTACCAAGCATGTAAAACAGCAGATATGGGCATGCTTGCAGACGCACACGATTGAGGGGTGTGAAAACGTAAAATACAGCAAGCGCCAGGCCCCTCTGGTTTTTCGAAAAGATGAGAGTAGTGTCTGGAGTCTCGCTGAAGACTGGCAGGACAGCTGTGACGACCAGATAGAGCAAGCCAAAGCCCTCAAAACTGGGCCACCTGGCGGCAAAAAGCAGCTGCGATACGAGTTCGTTACGTTCCACCAAGCGTACAGCTATGAAGACTTTGTGGAAGGAATACGCCCAGTGCAGGATGAAGATAGTGGAGAACTGGTCTACCGCGTCGTGCCGGGGGTTTTCAGAAGAATCTGCCAGAAGGCAAAAAATGATCAGGCCAATAGATACGCACTCTTTATCGATGAAATTAACCGGGGCAACATCGCCAAAATATTTGGTGAACTCATAACGCTCATCGAAAAAGACAAGCGAGCCGTTTTTGACTTTGAGGGAGAAATTCTCAATAAGGGGGAGGGCATGGCACTCACCCTGCCGTATTCAGCTGACAGCTTCAGCGTGCCCAAAAATTTGGATATTTACGGCACCATGAACACTGCGGATCGATCCATCGCCTTGTTGGATACTGCTTTACGCCGTCGATTTACCTTTAAAGAACTGATGCCTAACGCCAGCATTATCACCGGATCCCGAGGGGATGGCTACATTGAGGATGGAGAAGGCGGGGTTATCAATTTGCGCGCGATGCTGGATGCCATGAATATGCGCATCCAGTTTCTGCTGAATAGAGACCTTATGTTGGGGCATGCCTATCTCTGCAAGGTAAAAGACTTTGCCGGACTGAAGGAGGTACTCCTAGACCAGTTTATTCCACTCCTACAAGAATATTTCTATGACGACTGGCATCGCATACAGCTAGTTTTTCGCGATGTGGGGCAGGGCAACCAGAAGGTTGAGCCGCAGATAATTGAACATCGTGAAATTAAGGAAGCCGATGTACTGGGCTTCGATCACGACGATTTCGATGATCTCATTGAGTACCAGGTCGCACCGGCATCAACGATCACGCCAGACAGTATTCGCAAAATATATGAGGAGCCCGGCGGCGAATGACCGAGGTCATAAGCATCCTTGAACACCAGAGCGTTCCAATAGTCGAGCAGCGTCAGAATGGCGACATTGCTCTGAGTCATAGACATGCGCAGCTACTTAGCCAGATGACGACTCTACCTCTGCGTGCCTTTACGTGGGGGCACAATAGTATCAAGTGGTCCCAATTCTGTGGCTTGGTGCTTTTGGGTGACTTGACCCTGGAAATCTTGCCGAAAATTCATGGTAAAGAATCGAATGTTGGCTCGTGCAGAGATGCGCTAATAAGAATGCTGAAAAGGGCAGGTTTGATTAAGCTACATAAGCCCGGTGGGGCGACAGTCAATGTTCAAAAACATACTTTGCTCGATGTTTTTATCATCGATCTTTGTCAGCAGATCAGCGCGCAGCTCTTACAGGGCAAATTGAGACAATACATCACCCAGGAAGAGAACCTGCCTGTTCTGCGAGGGAAGCTATTGAGCGGCATGCAGCTTCGCCATAACCTGGCCCACAAGGAGCGCCTCTATTGCCAGTACGACGAACTCAGCGAGGATGTTTTCGTAAATCAGGTCATCAAGTACACATTAAGGCTACTGCATCCAAAAGCGAGGGCGCAGTCTGTAAAGAAAGCCCTCGCGCGGCTGCTGTTTGTATTTGACGGCATTTCTGATAATCCCATAGACCTCCAACGCCTTCTTAGCCTTAGCCTTAATCGCTCCGAAAGCCGGTACCAGAGCATCGTTGATATCTGCTCGCTATTTGTCCAATCTCTCGCTCCAGATTTCAATGCAGGGCAACAGCAATCTTTCTCTATGATGTTTGATATGAACCAGCTTTTCGAGAGCTGGGTAGCTTCCATTTTGAGGCCTGTGGCCCACAAACACGGACTCAGATTAAGGGAGCAGGGCCCTAGGCGCTATTTTGCGTATCGATCGGATTTGCAACGGGACGTGTTCCAGATGAAGCCAGATATAAGCTTTGTGAACGCATCGGGTATACCCGTGTTGATAGCTGATGCCAAATGGAAGTTGCTAGAGGTGTCAGAGGCCAAATTGGGAGTCTCGCAGGCCGATCTCTATCAGATGCAGGCATACGGTAACAGGTATAACACTACGCAGCTTTGCCTGATCTATCCGGGCCAGGCCGGCTTGAAGTCGTCCTACGATCTTGAGCTGCATGGTCAGCATGGAGCCAAGCTACAGATAACCACCCTCGAAATCTCTGCCGATCACTCAGATGAACTCCAACTCAATCTAGGGTAGGCGTTGGCGTCTACCTGATATCTCGCTCCAAGCGGTTCATTACCGCGTCATGCAGGGCTTTTAAGGCCCAAAAAAACACCATTTCTCTATCGCTATCAGCTAGATAGGGTTTACTCATGTCTCGCTGCTTGGGGGAGTGACCTGATTTTCACGGCTGCGTGGATTTCTATAATGAGCGCTTTTTTATACACCGGTGCATAACTGTGTGTCCAAATACTCTATTTAACATAATATATATTATACGCATATTTAATAAGTTAGCCGGACTTGTTGATATACGGTGTTTTCAGGGTTTCAGTGCGTTTTCGGCGTTACGGACGCCTTTCAGCGATGACGGATTGCCAGCGGTAACTTGCTATTGCAACTCAGATCACCGCAACTCAGAGTGCCGGACGTTGAGCTGTGACAACCTCAGATAAAGGTGCAGTTGAAAAAAGAACGCCAAACAATTCACACCAGATAACGGCACTGTTGAATTCATGTCGTCATGCTTTCGTGCACGCGGGTATCTGGTTTTTGTGGCAGATCGGCCATCGCTTTTTGTCTGGTCTGGTTAGGCCCTTCGGAGGTCATACGCAGCGGCGCTAAAACCAGTGCTTCATCAACTCGTTCATCAATCAGCAGTGGAGAGATGAAGTACCACCCTGCCACCGCAGTGGCACTTAGTGAAATGGCGATTTCCCCTGGCCTGGTTTTTAACAGCCCGCCTCCCCTATATTTTGACTGATGGGGATGCCCCAGATAAGCGTCCTATCACCGGAAATGCGCAGTCTCCCACCTACTTCAACCACATTGCTGCCCGAGCGCTACACGAGAGTGGCGGCGGCCTTATCGCGTAATAGAACTAAGATTAGGAAGAACAAAGAAGATTACGCAGCATTCCGAATATTATATGTTAAATAGACTACTATTTTATGCTATGCAACATTACTCAAACCTAAGCTTTCTGGCCTTTAACTAGCCAAAAGGTGGCCCGGCGGTCCTACTTTCTTACTCAATATGCCCTGCTGTATGCGGATTCTCTACCTTCCCTTCCCTTCCCTCCGCCCCACTCCAATACAAAGCTTGGAACCACAGGCGGCTCCAGCGGGTGCAAGATCAAAACTGCGGCCATACGCCGAGCCGACGCTTTACGTTTCGGATGTCTGGGGCACGGGAGCAACCAGCGCCAATTTGTATGGCGATGTTCTATTCCATTAAACCGGCAGTCACACAGACGTCTGCGGTGTCGGCGCAGATATGAACCTCGATGGCAACATGAACCAGGCCCAACGAACTTGGAAGGAGGGATTTGTAGTCCGCTGGGGCTAGCGTGTTGCGAGCGACCACAGCAATTTGCGCTGAATATATGTCTGGACCAATGGACCAGACATGTAAATCCGTGATCCGCGTATCGTCATCTGCTTCGATAAGTTTCCGGATGTTGTCTCGAAGCGCTTTCGGAGCTTGGCGGTCAAGCAGCACCGCGCTGGTAGCACCTAGCAGTCCCCATGACCAGCGAGCAACCAGAATCGCACCGACAATACCCATCGCAGGATCCATCCATATCAGCCCGAAATACTTGCCCGCGAGCAAAGCAAAAATGGCCAGAATGGAGGTCAGCGCATCCGCCATGACGTGAAGATAGGCAGATTTTAAGTTGTGATCACTTTGGGTATTGTGCTCATGCTCATGCTCATGCTCATGAGTATGGTCATGCCCGTGGTGAGCTCCGCCCAAAATAAATACGCAAACTCCATTAACGAGCAACCCGATTACAGCCACAAATATTGCCTGATTAAATACAATTTCAATCGGATTGAGCATCCGCACAATGCTCTCAAAGCCCATAAACAGCGCGAAAAAAGCGAGCAAGATCGCTCCGGTAAAACCGCCCAAGGCATTCACTTTGCCGGTACCAAAGCTGAAGGCGCTATTGTGGGCGTTGCGCCGCGCATAGATATAGGCAAACGCGCTGATACTCAAAGCTGCGGCATGGGATGCCATATGGAGCCCATCGGCCAGTAAGGCCATAGAGCCGTAAACGACGCCGGCCACCAGTTCGACAGTCATCATAATCGCTGTTATGCCAATCACAATCAGTGTACGGGATTCGCCAGGCCTGCGCTTATCCTGAGAGAATGTGTGATCGTGATGCCAGTCTTCGATATTGTGGTTATGCATGGTTTTCTTGCCTTCTTGTAGAGCTATAGACCGCGAAACAAGAGGCGGTCAACCCCAATGACCAACCTGCACGCAGCGAAATCACTTTCAATGGATGAGATAGAAGAGCAAGCAACTCAAACGCACGCCCCCACCGCTTGCCGTATTTTGCGGCATCGTGCGTCACGTAATTTTCAGTCACGTTTGCACACCCGTCTGCACACCCGTCTGTGGTTGGGGTAGTTTGATCTTTGAATCACGGCTGTGGAGCAAGCTATACAATGCTGGCAGGACAATGAGCGTTAGCATTGTAGAAGATACGATTCCGCCAATAACGACAGTCGCTAACGGTCGCTGCACCTCCGAACCAATCCCGGTATTGAAGGCCATCGGCACAAATCCCAGTGATGCCACGAGGGCAGTCATCAGAACAGGTCGAAGCCGGGTGAGTGCGCCTTCGATGATCCCTTCTTCGAGAGGCACGCCAGCGGAACGCAAATCGCGTATAAAGGAAACCATAACCAGCCCATTCAATACCGCAATACCTGACAAGGCGATGAACCCTACGGCAGCCGAAATAGAGAACGGAATATCTCTTAACAGCAATGCCATGATGCCACCCGTCAAAGCCAGCGGCACCCCTGAGAAGATAATGGCTGCATCCCGAAATGAACCGAGCGCCATAACCAATAAACCCATGACCAGTAAAAGCGTTAGCGGAACCACAATACCCAGGCGTGTCGCTGCGGATTGCAGGTTCTGGTAAGTCCCTCCATACTCTAGCCAATACCCCGCTGGCACCTCGACCTGATTCTCTATTGCCAGTTTGACATCCTGCACAAAGGAGCCGAGATCACGTCCCCGGACATTGGCGGTAACGACCACGCGGCGCTTGCCGTTCTCTCGGTTGACCTGATTGTAGCCATTCACAAGTTCTGCTGTTGCCAACTCTCCAAGTGGCACAAAGTCACCATCGCCCAGAGGGACCGGTAAGCTTCGTAAGTTATCGGGGTTTGCGCGCAAGCGCTCAGGCAGTCGCACGACGATGTCCACGCGTTGGTCGCCATTGTAAAGTTGACCGGCTACGGTCCCACCAAACGCAGTGCCAACAAAATCCTGAAGGCTCTCAATGCTGACCCCGTAGCGGGCCAGCGCCTCGCGGTCTGGCTGAAGGGTCAGAACCGGCAAGCCTGTTGCCTGCTCAACGGCAACATCAGCCGCCCCCGGGATCTGGTTGAGGACGTCCTGGATTGCATCACCCAGTTGTATCAGTTGATCGAAGTCATCACCGAATACTTTTATAGCCAGCTCTGACCGGACACCCGCTATGAGTTCGTTGAAACGCATCTGTATGGGTTGTAAAAATTCATAGCGATTGCCGGGTATTGGCGTCACGAGTGCCTCCAGCTCATCCAACACCTGCGCCTTTGACTTCCTGGGATCTGGCCATTCCTGGCGCGGCTTGAGGATAATGAAATTGTCAGCAACGCTGGGGGGCACGGCATCCGTTGCTACTTCGGCGGTACCGATTTTTGCAAATACGCGCTCGACTTCCGGGAGTTTTTTGATCTCGGCTTCCAGTCCCTCCTGCATTTTCACCGCCTGCTCAAGCGAGGTCCCGGGAATACGCAGTGCATGCATGGCGATATCACCTTCATCGAGATTGGGAACAAACTCAGTGCCCAGACGGGTCGCCATGACGCTGGATACGACGACCAGCAGAACAGCCGACCCTAGCACTAGCCAGCGAAGGCGCAATGATGCCAATAGAATTGGACGATACAGAGAGTGTAGGCCCCGTATCACGACACCCTGCTTCTCCTCCAAAGGTTTACGGAAGAGTAAAGCAACCCCAGCGGGCACAAAGGTTACAGAGAGGATCATCGCACTGACCAGAGCGATCACTACTGTGAGCGCCATCGGGTGAAACATTTTTCCTTCGATACCGGTAAGGGCAAATATAGGAATGTAGACTGCGGTTATAATGAAGACACCAAATAGTGCGGGGCGCATCACTTCTCGAGTGGCCGAGAAAACAACGTTGAGTCGTTTCGCCAGTGGCAAAGCGGTTCCGCCCTGCTGGCTCAATCGACGCATACAGTTGTCGACAATAATAACGGCGCCATCCACGATTAATCCAAAATCCAACGCGCCGAGACTCATCAAGTTCGCGCTTACCTTCGTCTGCACCATGCCGGTGATGGTCATTAACATGGCAATCGGTATGACCGCTGCCGTCAGCAACGCCGCACGGATGTTGCCTAGAAATACAAAGAGCACCACGATGACCAACAGAGCGCCCTCCAACAGGTTCTTTTTCACTGTGGCCAGTGTTTTGTCGACCAGACCGGTACGGTCATAGACCGGCATTGCAGTAATGCCAGGTGGCAGGCTGGCCTGGATATCTTTGATTTTCTCACCCACGGCGCTGGCAACTGCCCGGCTGTTTTCTCCGATCAGCATAAACACAGTGCTCATGACTACTTCGCGTCCGTCCTGTGTGGCGGCGCCAGAGCGAAGCTCTCGGCCTACATCTACTTCGGCCACATCGCGCAACCGAATGGGCACGCCATCCGTTTCACGAACAACAATAGCGCCAATCTCAGCAATATTGTTGGCTTGTCCGGGCACGCGCATCAGCCATTGCTGGCCATTGTGCTCAATAAAACCCGCACCCCGATTGCTATTGTTCCTCTCCAGAGCGCTCACTATGTCTAGATGGGAAAGCTCGAACGCGAGTAACTTTTCAGGCTCAATCGCAACCAGAATTTCCTTCTTGAAACCGCCTATGGGATTGACTTCAACCACGCCGGGGACGCGCAGTAACTGCGGTCGGATAATCCAATCGTGTACGGAGCGCAAATCGGTGGGGCTGACGGGCGTGCCATCCTGGTTGAGAGCGCCCGGTTCGGCATTAACCGTAAACATGAAGATCTCTCCCAGACCACTCGCGATTGGCCCCAGGGCAGGTTCCAGTGAAGCCGGCAGCGCCGCTTTTGCAGCATTCATCCTCTCCGCTACCTGCTGGCGCGCAAAGTAGATATCTGTGCCCTCTTCAAAAATCACGGTAATCTGCGACAAACTGTAGCGTGACACTGACCGTGTGTAGGCTAGCTGGGGAATTCCCGCCATGGCGTTTTCAAGGGGGAACGTTACACGTTGCTCGACTTCCAATGGCGTATAACCAGGTGCTTCGGTATTGACCACTACCTGTATATTGGTGATGTCCGGCACTGCATCGATGGGCAATCGTGTAAAGTTCCACATGCCTAAACCTGCAAGGAGTAGAACCGCCAACATAACCATGCCGCGTCGCGCGATCGATAATTTAATGATGAATTCAAGCATAAATCAGGCCTCAGTGATCGTGGGACGCGCCAGACTTTTCGACGTCTGCTTTGATGAGATAGCTGTTGCTCGTAACGTAACGCGTCCCGGACTCTAATCCGCCGAGGACCTCAATCCATTCGCCGTCTTGTCGACCCAACTCCAGCATGCGCACCTCGTACTCCTCGCCTATTTGCGCATACACCACCGTGAAATCTCGAAAACGTTGTAAACCGTCGCGTTTTACCGCCAGTGGTACGTGATGTTCGGCAATCCCTATGTCACCTGTTACGTACATTCCCGGAACGAACGTGCCGTCCGTATTGTCCAGCACCACTCGGGCTAGTACTGACTGGTTGGATTGGGCAACGGCATTGAGCAGTGACACTAAACCCTCGTGTTTGGCCTCACCGCCCGCCCCTTCTATTGTTACCGGCATTCCCGGACGAACACGCCCACGGTCTGATGGGAATATCGCCAGTTCCGCCCAAACAGAGGATGTGTCCATGATGGTGAAAAGTCGCCGCCCATTGGTTTGCTCGCCTGGGTTTGCCGCGCGCTCAGTGACTAAGCCATTGATGGGAGCGAATAGGGTGTAGCGCCTGAGGCTTTCGTTGCTTTCTACAGAAGCGAGCACTTGTCCCTTCTTGACCCTGTCGCCGACAGAAACGAGGACAGAATCAATAACACCATCGAACCTAGCGCTAACGGCGCGAACTTTTTCAGCATCGGGCACAATACGGCCATAGGCTGTAATGGTCTCTTTGATAATTCCAGACCCCGCTATTTCGGTTTCAAGCCCAAAAGCCTCGGCAACTTCCGCTCCAATTCGGGTGCGTCCCTCAAAGTTGTCGTACTGCCAGCGGTGGGTGTTGTTGCGATGCTGCGCCTCGATAGTGACAACAAAGGAATGTGGCTCATAAATAACCGTATCCCCGCGCAGAAAATCGTCTTGTTGTGTAAAGGCTATCTCGTCCTTCACCTCACCTAGCCGGGTGAGGGTTATATGCAGTTTCACATCCTCGGGAGACACGGGGCTGCCAGCATCGGTCACCCACACACGAAACTCGGGGGGCATACCGGTTTCAAAAATGGCCAGTTCCAGCTCAAAATCGCCATCGCGCAATAACCGCCCGCCGTGTTGCCCTTTGGCTGGCTCAGCTTCGGCGGCCTCCTCATGGTGACCGCTCGAGGCTTGTTCGCCGCTATGCTGACCGACGCCATCACAAGCCATAAGTCCAAAGACCAACGCTATGAGCCCTATCTTCTTCTGAAATGTTTTCATGCCAAACCTCACCGATGTATAACTGATGAGGGCATGGCCGCCCCGGTCAGTCTTTCGATTTCGATTAAATGTGTGTGTGCGTCGATGCTCGCTTCCACGAGTGCGGTGCGGGTATTCAAAACTTCGACTTGTAGTAACTGCAATTCAAAATAGTCGTAGCGACCCAAGGCATAGGCCTGCTGTGTATCGGCCAGCGCTTGTTCCAGGTGCGGTAATATGTCTTCGCGCAGCATCCGGGCTCGGTGCAGGCTATGTTGTAGCCCTTGGTAGACGGCAAATAATTGTGTTTCGATTTGCAGGCGAGTCGTTGCGCTGTCGGCATCCACCATTGCCATTTTGGCGCGAGCTTCTGCGATTCGGCCCTGGTTCCTGTTACTCATAGGCAACGGGATTGTAATCCCCGCGACGAATGCGTTGTCATTAGTCAGCTCCAGACGGCGAATACCGGCATTAAAACGCCAGTCGGGCTTTGCCTCCGCTTCCGCCAGTCGCAGCTCTGCTGCGCGCAGCCGGTGTTGAGTGAGGAATCGTGAAAGATCAGGATTCTGGTCGAGGCGAGCAAGCAAGCTCGAAAAACTATCAGGGGTGGGCAGACGATAAATGTCACCTGCAACGTTGACAAAATCGGGCTCAAACTGGTTCCACTGTGCAGATAGCCGATGATTTGAGGTCACCAACTCATGCTCAATATCATCGGCGAGAAGGCGGGCGCGGGCGAGCTCTGCTTGAGCCCTGGACAAGTCCGCATTCGGTGCTCGGGCGGCCTCTACCCGCTCTTTTACGGCGTCCAGAGTTTTCTTCGAGAGCACGACGGCTTCCCGGGTAAGAATCAGGCGCTCCTGGTTGGCGAGGCTTACGATGATTAGGCGAGCAGTCTCTGCCATCGCATCAAGGCGCTGAATATCTGCCTCTGATTCGATGGAGGACACGCCCGCACGTGCCGCCCCTTCGCGATGCTCTAACTTCCCTCGCTCCAACACCCAACCTATGCTGAGCGTTGTTTCGGCGCCATCAGCACCCTCGAAGTCACCGGACCCGAGCAAGTTTTCCACGTACAGATCCAACTCCGGGTTGGGGCGCAGTTGGGACTGCATCACCCGAGCTTGCTGCGCCTGTTTTTGGTAACCAAATGCCACCAATCCAGGATTGTGTTGAAGTGTCTTGTCGATGGCCTCGGTTAAGTCGATCGAACCCTTTTCATCGGCGAAAGCGGAGACGCTCGAGCCTACACAAAGCAGTAAAGACCAGACACCAACCACCCTTATGAGTGATACCCACATAGATGAATCTCCAATCGAGCATTTCCAGCACGATTTTTAAACCTATACCGTCAAAGGCAGCGGGGTGCTGCCCATAGGAACTAGAAAAAAGACGTTATAAGTGGAGCGGTGGGGCGCGCAGCAGCGGCCGCCAGTGAAGGCGCCGTTCGACTGTTCCAGAACGCAGAGGAGGCGACCATGCCGGCCGGAATATCCAGGCCGCGACAATCAGCAAAAGACAATAACAAACCAGAGCGGCAATTTTCGACCATTGACCGACGAGCTGCTCTAGTAACGCTACATCTACTTCGGCGCGGTGATCATCGTTCGGCGATGCGAATTGATGCATGTGAGTTCCATGTAATCCGGCATCGTCACTGCCTATATCAACATGCATGTGCAGACCACTGAGCTGCAAGACGAGCAAACAAAAGCACGCAAAAGCGACGAGTAAAATAGAGGGCCTGAGCATGGGCCGAACTATACATTATCTCTGCAGTAGCGTCACGTTCCTGCTGAGGTTGTTGAAAGGAGATTGACGCTTACACCCCCGAGAACCTGAGCCCCTGGTAGCTTTGCCCGCCTGCCATACCTACATCGATGCTTTGTCTCTCCTTCCCTCCCGCCACTCCAGTACAAAGCTGTAAACTACAGGCAGTACCAGCAGGTTCAAAATCAAAACTGTGGCCATGCCGCCGAGCATGGGTGCGGCAATACGCTGGGTGACATCAGAGCCCGTCCCTGAGCTCAATGCAATCGGCACTAACCCCGCTATGGTTGATAGCCCTGTCATTACCACGGGCCGCACGCGCTCGGAGGTAGCCGACAGCGCGGCATAGGCAAGAGTGTCTCTGGACAACCTGCCTGTCTGTTGCTGCCTTATTTCAGCCAGTTTCTGATCGATAAAGCTCAGTATCAGTACGCCAATCTCTGCGGCCAGACCCGCGAGGGCAATAAACCCCACTGCAACGGCGACGGAGACATTGTAGCCATTCAAGTAGGTGAGCCAGATGCCGCCGATCAGTCCAAACGGTATCGACAACATCACTACCAGGGGCTCGGCAATGCGCCTGAAGTGTATATACATAAGTAGAAAAATAACCAGTAGCGTAGCAGGCACTACGATTTTAAGCCTCACCGCAGCGCGCTCCATGTGCTCAAACTGCCCCGACCAGCTCAGGGTATATCCTGCTGGCAACGTCACATCGCTGGCAATCAGCTCTTTGGCGCGACGAACATAGCCACCAATATCAGATGACTCGATGTCCACGTAAACCCATGCATTGGGTTGCCCGTCCTCAGATTTAATCATGGGTGGCCCGCGGGTGTAGTGAACGTCAGCCACCATTGCCAGCGGCACAGCTGCACCCGCGCTGGTAGGAATAAGTACCCTCTCCAGCCCTTCCCTGTCTGACCTCAGATCTCTTGGGTAGCGGATATTGACGGGATAGCGCTCGATCCCTTCGACGGTTTCGGTCACCTTCATTCCGCCAATGGCGCTCATGATCACATCCTGCACCTGCCCTACCTGCAGGCCATAGCGGGCAATGGCTTCCCTGTTGATATCGATATCCAGATAGTAACCTCCAGCCGCGCGGTCGCCGAAAGCCGACAGTGTTCCGGGAAGTGTTTTTACGACCTGCTCTATGCGTATGGCCAGCGCTTGCAATGTGTCCAGATCAGGGCCTGAGACCTTGATGCCCACGGGCGTTTTGATGCCTGTTGCAAGCATTTCGACACGATTTTTGATCGGCATTGTCCAGGTATTCGCAATGCCGGGAAGTTGCAGCGCCTTGTCCATCTCGCGCATCAGCTCTCGAGTGGTTTTATTCGGCTCGGGCCACTGCTCTTTGGGTTTCAGGCGGACTGTGGTCTCTATCATCGACAGTGGGGCCGAGTCGGTCGCTGTTTCCGCACGCCCTATCTTGCCGAACACCGATTGCACCTCGGGGAAAGTGGCCAGGATACGGTCAGTTTGTTGTAACACTTCCTTGGCTTTGGTGATCGAAATCCCGGGGAATGTGGTGGGCATGTAGAGGATATCGCCCTCGTCCAGCGGCGGCATGAACTCGCTGCCCAGCTTACTGTAGGGATACAGGGTGGCCCCCAGCAGCGCCAGCGCACAGACGATGGTTGCTACCCTGTATTTCAATAGCGCCGCCAACACCGGTCTGTGTGCGGCGCGCATGATGCGATTCAAGGGGTTGGCATCTTCGGCGACTATTTTGCCGCGCAGAAAGTAGCCCATCAGCACAGGCACTAGCGTTATAGACAGTATGGCTGCCGCCGCCATCGAGTAGGTCTTGGTAAACGCCAACGGGCTGAAAAGCCGCCCCTCCTGCGACTGTAATGTAAAAATGGGCACGAAGGAGACGGTGATTATCAGCAGGGAAAAGAACAGTGCCGGGCCGACCTGCCGACACGCATTCTCGATAGTCTGCCAGTGCTCATTCCGTGTCAGGGCCCTGCCCTTATCAGCGCACGCCTTTGCCAGCTGTTTATGGCCGTTCTCTACCATCACAATGGCACCATCCACCATCGTACCAATGGCAATTGCAATGCCACCCAGCGACATGATATTGGCATTCAGGCCCTGCAAACGCATGACGATAAACGCCATCAGAATGCCCAGCGGCAGGGTGATGATCGCGACAAAAGCGGACCGCGCATGGAGCAGGAACACCATCACCACTAAACTAACAATGATCAGCTCTGCCAGCAGCGATGTTGTGAGACTGGCGGCGGCTCGTTCGATCAGGTCGCCGCGGTCGTACACAGTGACAATCTCTACCCCCTCGGGCAGACCTTTTTTCAGCTCATCCAGTTTTTCTCGCACCGCCTTGATGGTGGCTAGAGCATTCTCACCAAAACGCATAATGACCACGCCGCCGGCCACCTCTCCCTCCCCGTTCAGGTCCACCAAGCCGCGTCGTAGTTCCGGACCCAACTGAACGTTTGCCACATCCCTTACGAGGATGGGCGTGCCCGACTCGCTAACGCCGAGTGCGATCGACTTTATATCATCTAACGATTCAATGTATCCCTGCGCGCGCACCATGTACTCGGTTTCAGCCATCTCCACCAGTCGCCCACCGACGGCATTATTGGAGCGCTTCACGGCATTCTTTAAAGTCTCAAGGCTGATGTTGTAGCGCACCAGTGCGTTGGGATCGACCTCGATCTGGTACTGCCGCACAAAGCCGCCCATGGAGGCAACTTCAGAGACACCTGCGACAGTCTGCAATGGATAACGCAGGTACCAGTCCTGCAGCGAGCGCAAGTCTGCAAGATCGTGCTGGCCGCTTCTATCAACCAACGCGTATTCGTAGATCCAGCCAACCCCTGTGGCGTCTGGCCCCAGCTTTGGTGTAACGCCGTCAGGCAGGCGAGCACTCGCGAAATTCAGTGCTTCCAGGACACGCGAGCGCGCCCAGTACATATCCACATGATCTTCAAAAATGATGTACACGAAAGACAGTCCAAAAAACGAATAGCCGCGCACTACTTTTGTCTTAGGCACTGACAGCATTGCCGTTGTGAGTGGATAGGTCACCTGGTCTTCGACCACCTGCGGCGACTGTCCGGGATACGCGGTCATCACGATGACCTGAACATCCGACAGATCGGGAATCGCATCCAGTGGGGTGCTGGTATAGGAAAAGAATCCTGCAATAGCAAGGATGACAGCCCCCAACAGCACTAAAATACGCTCCCTTAGAGAAGCGCTGATGATAGCGTTGATCATTGAGCGCCCTCCTGTCGGGGGGCATCGATGGCATTCTCTGCGCTTGCATCAATGGCCATCAACTTGGCGGTCGCTTCACGCAACTTCGATTCGGAATCGATCAGGAATTGAGCCGATACGACAACGCTCTCACCCGCCTCTACGCCTTCACGCACCGCTACGGCGCCATCGGACTCAACGCCCAGCACGACTGTTCTGGGCTCGAAGACGCCCTCCTCTTTCATCACAAAGATCTGGTTGTATTCACCCGAGCGCACCACAGCCTCTGCAGGTACTACCACCAGATCTTGTTGCTGCTGCGCACGGATAACGACTTCGGCCAGAGTTTCCGGGCGCAGGAGGCCTCCCGAGTTGTCAAACACCAGCCGCAATCTTGTCGTTCGGGTGGTGGCATCAGCATAGGGATAGATGTACGAAACCTCGCCGCTAAATACCGTCCCCGGTGAGCTCTTGACGGTCATTTCTACGGGGTCACCCACTGTCACCCAGGGCAGTTCGTAGTCGTATATGTCTGCATAGGCCCAGACAGTTGTAAGATCAATAATCTTGTACAGCTGTGTTGTGGGCGTTACAAACTGTCCCTGGCGGGCGCCGATCTCAATGATGACACCGGAAGTGGGCGCCTGCAGGTAAAGGTTCTCCTTAAGGGTGCGGGTTTTTTCCAGCGTCCTTATCTGGTCTTCAGGGACGTCCAGCAGCCGCAGTCTCGCGCGTGAGCTATCCACCAGTGCTGTTGCGCCTTCTCGAATATCGTCATACGGGCTATGTTTTAGTGATTCAAGCGCATTGAGCGCTAGCAGATACTCCTGCTGGGTCGATACGAGTTTAGGGGAATATATCTCCAGCATGACCTCCCCCGCAGCCACCGACTGACCTGTCTTGTCGACGCGAAGATCCCTGATCCACCCTTCGATTTTCGGGTGCATGCTGATGACGTTTTCTTCATTGTAATCGACGCGGCCCGTGGTGCGTATCGTTCGCGAAAGGCTGCGCAGTTCAGCCGTTGCCGTGCGCACGCCAATATTGTTCTGCACCACGGGATCGATTTTTACGGTTCCTGCGATTGGGCCTGCATCCTGCTCGGCGTAGACAGGAATATAGTCCATGCCCATAGAGTCAGTGGTCGGCACAGGCGAGGTGATCTCGGGGTTCATCGGATTTCTGTAAAACAGTGGTTGCGGCTCCTCCACAACCTGGGCCGCACCGGAATCGGTGCGCTCTACGGCAAGGAGGTATCCAAGTCCGCCACCCAATAGAAGGCACAGCCCCGCTGCCAATAGTGTCACCTTATTCATAGATGTTCTCCTCTCCCACCGCTGCGGTGAGTCGCGCAATGGACTGGTGGATTTCGGTAAAGGCTTTCCAGTTGAGCAATTCGACGTTGAACAGTGTGGCCTGACTGCGTGACACACTCAGGAAGTCAACGGCATTGACCTGATAGCCCGCAAGCATGGATTCGAAGGTTTGCTGTGCCTGCACAACGATGCCGTCTTCGTACAGGGCTCGTTGCGCTGCGGCTTGCCGGCACTGTGCGCTGGCGGTGGAAATGCTTGAAAGCACGAGATTCTTCTGATCGAGCAGGGAGTAACGCGCCCTGGCGACCTGCCGTGCATGTTGCTGTACGGACTGAGACTGCCGATTGCCTGCGTACAAGGGGATGTTGACGCTGAGCATTACCGACAGAAAGTCCTGGCGAGACTGGTTGAGTTCATCCTCCTGTCGGTTGCCGTAGACGACTCCCACATTAAAGTCCGGGTAGTATTCCTTGCGCGCCAAAGCGAGCCTGGATTGCGATGCCTCAATTTCAGCCTGCTCTCGCTGCAGCAGAGGGCGAGCATTTTCCGCGCGCTGATAAAGTGTTGATGAGCCTGCGATAACGCCCACGACATTAGGCATGGTCGGGTCAAGTGCTATCGGAGACTCCGGGGTAACGTCCATTAGTATGTTCAAACGAAAAACACGCTGTTCTCGCATTGATCTCAACTGGATTTCAGTATCCAGTAGCTTCGAAAGTTCCAGCTGTGCGAGCAACACGTCCTGCTGTAATCCGTCCCCCACTTCGTACTTGGTTCTGGCCACAGCAACCAGCTGGCGCAGCACAGTCTGGTTCTTCAGGACCGTCTCGACGGCACGATCAAGATAGAAGACTTCCCACCACGTTTGGGTGACGTTCATAACGAGATTCAAACGCATCTCGGCAACGGAATGCAGCGCCGCTTCAGCCTCAAACAGCGCAACGTCTTCTCTGAGGCCGAGTTTTCCCGGGAAGGGAAACGTCTGGCTAATCCCCAACTGCATTTGTGTCATGGGTTCCTGATGAGTGTCGAAAGAGTCCCACGGAAAGTTCATCGCGTTCAGGCTCACCATCGGGTCGGGCAGACTGGCAGCTTGCGCGGGAATATAGGTGAGCGCGGCATAGCGTTCCCGCATTTGGGCGAGCCCTGGATTGTTGGCAAGTGCGCGGCTGCGGGCATCCGACAACTGCAGGACTGCAGTTTCCTGAGCGTGGGTTTCAGCCGATGAGAGCAGGCATGTTATGAGGAATACGGCGCCGATACAGGCAGCGATAATTCCAACAAGTTCGAAGGTGTGACGTGACTTTTGCGGCGCTTTTATCGCGGCTAAAAACGCTTCTCGCGCGGCATAGGCACCCGCAGCGCTGGGCTTATGCCCGAATAAATATGTCAAAGCTAAATACCTTTTCCAAGGACCAATATTCCCCGTTTGCAACTAGTACATAGCCTGCTAGCGGATAATTTGTGGTTGGATCTGAGCGCCGTTAGTGACTGGCGTCGAGGCTGTCTAGCTTGTTTTAGGAGGGCGATATAGCCCGGTCGAGGAAGGTGATGTGATCGATTGAATGAGGGTGGGAAACTGCGTTTGGGCATGCTCGATATCCGCCCAAATAGAAACGGAACACACTACTGAGGATGCAATGGAACAGGCAGTGGCGCACAGTAAGCCACCACTGCAGGAATCACAGTGCTTTGATTCAGTCTCGGCAGGCGCTGCTACTTCATGGCAGGCTGGACGTGCCGCTTCAGTAGTTGTGTCGAAAAGATCCTGCGAGGCACTATCTTCAGAGGCACTAGCACTAGACACGTTAGCATTAGACATCCTGCCAGTAGAGACCCTGTCATTATCAAGAGTCTGCATTGCACAGGGCGCTGCGAGGCTGGCGACAGATTGCACCAGCAACAGCCATATCATAATGACTTTTAAACCTCGACCCTGCATCCGCCGGTGGCCTTCTACTTACTTAAAATGAGTCGTA
>JBDNIE010000131.1:0-6002 GCA_041688425.1 Halioglobus sp.
ATCAGATCTTCAGGAATCGTTGTGTGGCTTCGAATACGGACACGGCACGCGCGACCGCATCGCCCTCCGTTTGCTGCATCAAAGCGCGGGAGCGTATCTCCATGCTCAGCGGTAAGTGTGGATTCAACTGATCCAGTATCGCGGTGAGGAGCAGGTCGCCGTCGCCTGGCATCTGGCGCAGGTACAGCGCATCTTCGATAAGACCTTCCGGGCTGCGATCCCGCAATGTGGCACTGGCATCGCAGAGCTGAATATAGGGCATGAGTTGCGGGTCAATGGCGGCCAGATCTTCAGCACAGCTGCCTGTCCTATAAAGATGCAGCGCGTCCACCAGAATTCCGCCAGCAGGATGAGCGACCTCCTGAACCACTTGCAGCGCCTGTTGCAGTGAGCGGACCTCAGTAATCGCGAGAAACTCCAGAACGATTCGCAGCGCACTGCCTTCGGCTTGTCGGCACAAGTGTTCGAACCGTTGTTTGGTGCGAGTGATGTCGGGCTCGGATGATACACACAGCACATTGCGCACGCCCAGTTCCAGGGCGACATCGATCATTGCGTCATGAGTACTGAGGGATTCGCCAGGTTTAAACCAAATTACCTCGAGATCGAGCGGGCAAATCCCTGTGTCTTCGAGCGCCGCTCTTACCGCTCGTGTGCGCTGGCTGTCCCACGCCAGAGGTTCACACCAGATACCTGCCGCGTTGAAGCCTGCCGTTGCCGCCGCGTAAACCACATTTTCGGCGGGAAACTCCGGCATGACGCCAGCACCCAGTGACACTAACCTGCTTTCAGCCATTAACCTTCCACTCTTGTATCCATATTGCGGCCTGCACTCCCAAGAATTCAGGAATGGTCTCAGAACCGTAGGGTCAGCGCCAGCGCAAGAGGACTATGAACCGCCACATAAAAAAAGGTGGCAACTACTCCATGGGCAGAGCGAGTATGGTGGATAGATTGGCGGCTGTCGGTCGATAACGCAAGCGGATAAGCTGGTCGAACTGAGGGTGTTCGTTTATCACCTCAATCCGTCCGCCCCGATGCAGGAAATCTTCGATATGGCTACTGATCTCACGTCGCAAACGCTGCTTTGATTGCAGATTGTGTTGATGCTGATTCATGCGCATGTCTCGCGTTTGCAATGGATTTGGTAGAAGACTGAACGGAAATTGTTTCAAACTCGCGACCGAGCGGTTAACGAATTGTGACGATGACCCTTGCTCGCAAATTATTTGACAGAAGTATTGACTGTTGCACTGGCGTGGGAGGATTTGAAAGTGAAGGCTATGTCACAATGAAACTCTTCAAACAGAGGCTTGGGGCTTAGAAAAAAATGTCGATTAGCGCTAATAAGACGATCGTAGAAAAAATGTGGCGGGCGCTCAGTGATATGGATTGGGAGGCCATGAGAGGGTGCATGCACCCTGAGATTCACTACCGTGACGTACCCAGCGATGACCCGGGTGCGTACGGCCCGGAGAACTGCGTAAAGCGTCTGCAGATTGCGTTCAAGCATTTGCAGAAACAGGAGCAAGTCACGCACCACATTGCATGCGAAGGTGATGTGGTTTTTCTCGACCATACCGAAACTTGGACATTCACGTCAGGTGAGATCGCCGCCCACACGTTTGTCAGTATGCATGAGATCAAGGATGGGCTGATTTACCGTTGGAGCGATTACTGGGACATGCAGAAGTTTGTCGGGCAGTTCCCTGCCTGGTTTCTGGAAGAAATGATGAAAGCCACTGCGGATGATTTTACTGGCTGAACGACATTGCACTGAAATGTCATCACAGGGACTGGCCGCCGAGAGCGACCAGTCCAGATCTACTGGTTCACTTCAGGCGCCGACGCTGATCAGTTGCGTCTCTGACTGCCCAGCGTCATCTGTTCGGTATCGGTACTTTACATCGCTGCCCGACGGCGCTTGCTTGAGCCGCGTATCCTGCGGCAGCTTGAACTCCATTTTCGCACCGCGTTTAACATTGCAACGAGACTCTGCATCGTAGTTGCTGATGGAGGTTATCTTCACGCTAGTCGCGTCCTGGCTCCCCTGCGCGCCATGCATCACGGTCCCTTCGAGCAGGCAGTCCTTTTCGTTGTCAGCCATGGCCACGGGGCAGGCCAGCAGAATTGCCGGGATAATCAGTGTTTTCAGTAAAGGATTCATTATAAGTAGCTCCTGTTGCGCCTTCAGAAAAAATATTACTCCTAAATCAACCGTGCTTGCCACCTTGTTTCGCGAAAAATTCATCAAATTGTAACAATTGTGTGATTTACCCGTAGAGATTTGTGTGGCGGCCACTGTCAGAGATCATTGTTTGGAGTATTTGGGGCAGGAAAAAGTACCCGGATTGTCATGGGGCTGTCACATGAGTGTAAGAAACTCTTCTTATACTCTGCCCTGGCCAGCCGAGTAGCGTGTCCCGACAGGGCACAAAAGAGAGACCAGTCATAGATGAAATCCGTGGTTCGAACTTGCCTTATTCCGCTGCTGCTCGCCTATGCCGCACAAGGCGCAGCGCTGTCTTTTGCCCCTGAGGAGTTCCAGGCTTCTCGAAAATTGGCATGTGTACTGGCGCAACAGTCGCTTGGGCAATTGACTCAGGATGAGTACGGTGAGAAAGCGCATACACTGCTAGACGGCTTTGACGAGACGGAGCGCGACAATATTCTCGCACAGGCTGTCGGCTATTATGGTGGTCTCATGTTTTCGGCGGTAGAAAACGATGCTGAGGGTTCTTCGCCTAAGCTCGAAGACTTTCTGGCAAGCAGTACTTGCATAGAAGGCTATAGCAAAGTCACCCTGCGGTTGTAGCCAAACAACAATCACGTTGGCTGATTGGGTGGGTCTGCTCTTCTTCACTCCAATGTAGCTAACGGTTTAAGCTGCAGAACGGAATTTATGACGCGTGCACTTCGCGCGAGCTCTTTGCTATTTTCTTTTCTTTTCTTTGCCAGAGCCCGGCACCGCGTTCTCACGGCCTGCTTGCTGCTTGAATAATTCTAAATCCGATAGACATTTAATAAATCTGAAACATAACTATCACAAGACTGTCACTCTGCATGGCTAATATGCCGTCGCATGAGGACAGATTAACTCTGCATGTACTCGACGGTAATTTCGGACGCTCAGCCCTCCGCAAATACGTCTCTATTGCCACCCAATGTATTCTTAGGTCAAGGCGAAACCCAATTATGAAACGACTAGCAGTGTACGCGGGACTGGTACTTTTTCTTTTGTCCCATCAGGTACGCGCCGCCAATGTCTATCTGATGGTCTTTTTTGATGACGCACCGCTAAAAGGCGCGACTGTTCAGTTGAACGATCGTAATGTCGGCGCCACTGACAGCCGTGGCGCTGTCAGCGCGTTTCTGGAGCCCGGTAGCCATGTGCTCACCCTTGTCGACGATAATATCAATTTCCCGATTGAGTTCCGTTCCGATACGGAACAGGACGTAGAGATTAAGGTCGCTTTCACCGCCGCGTCGGGCGATGAACCACAGGTGAGTATTCGTAAGTTTGGTGTCGATGCTCCTGCAGGTGAGGGTTTTATCACGGGGAAAATTCTGAGAGCTAACGGTGCACCGATAGAGGGAGCGACCGTGGCTGCGGCAGGCACCGAATATTCATCAAGCACTGATGAATTTGGCGTGTATGTACTGCAAATACCGCGGGGAGAGTACGTCATCGATGTCAGCGCGCCCGCATTTAACACGGCATCTGTGTCCGATGTTCGAGTGATGGCCGACCTTGGCGTCAACGCAACAGTAACTCTGCGTCCTGAAGGTATCGATATCGCTGCGCCAGTGATTGGGGCCGGCGGCCAGCCGCTGGAAGAAGTATTCGTGCTGGGAGTTTTCAATCCACAGGAAAATGCCGCCAGTGTTGAACGTTATGCTACATCCATCACCAATGCTATTGATGCTGCCCAGCTTGAGCGTTTCGGTGACAGCGACGTGGGTTCTGCGCTGAACAGAGTGGTAGGCGTGTCAGTTATCGACCGCAAGTACGCCACCGTGCGGGGCCTGGATGGGCGATACATTTCCAGTAGCCTTAACGGTCTGCTAATGCCCAGCACTGATACCCAGCGTCGTGAGGTGGAGTTAGACCTGTTCCCAACCGTTATAGTCGGTGGGATAGAAATTCAGAAATCATTTACCGCCGACCAGCTCGCCACCACTACCGGTGGCGCGATTATGATCGAGACTAGGGGGATTCCTGATGAGCGCGTGCTGGAAGTGAGCGGCTCGCTGGGCTACAACCCCGGCGCCACCGGTGCTGACATTCTCAGTTATGCCAGCAGCGAAGGCGATTGGGCAGGCTTCGACTCGGGCCTGAGAGAACTCCCCAACGGTGTGCTCGGTGCGACCGATGACGGCCGCTCATTGACGGTTTGCGATTTTGATCCGGTGCGTTGTACTTCTCCTGCAGAAGCCGCGCAACTCGGTGTGCAGTTTCAGGATGATTACAAAGTGGGCGACAAAACAGGATTACCCAACGGCGAAGTATCGTTAGCCTATGGCGATCGATTGCCGGCGGGTGACAATGAGTGGGGTTACTATCTTGCCGCAGATGTTGATCGCTCCACCGAGGATCGCGGCAACGCCGAGTGGTCGAATCCGCTGCGTCTCATCGGAAACTATCAGCGCTCTCAGGAAACAACTGCGATCACAACCTACGCGGCGGTGGGGTACGAGTACGGAGCTGCCAACGAAATACTCTCGAAAACCATGTACCTGCATAACACCGACGACATCACACGAATCGACAGTGGTATCGACACGCAGGAAGACAACCAGACAGACATTTATCTCCTCGACTGGATAGAACGTCAGTTCACATCACAGGCGTTTACAGGTTATAACGAATTTGAATTTGACCACGGTGTTCATGAGCTTGACTGGCGCGTGTCCTACTCTGAAACAGAGCGCGACGAACCGGATCGCCGCACGTATACGTATTTCAACAATATTTTTTCCACCTCAGCGTTTGAGCGTCGTTGGTCGAAACTGGATGAAAATAGCACCGACCTCGGTGCGGATTACTCCATCGATCTGGAGTGGGGCAATATCAGTTCCACAGAGATACAGTTCGGGGGAATGTACTCTGATAAAGAGAGGAGCTTCGATCAGTACCGCTTTGGCGTTGCCCTCACTGAGTTTGGTCAGGAAACCATTGATCTGAATATCAATCAGAGCCTTGAGAATGAGGTGCTTACGTACAACAATTTTGCCGTCGGAAAGGTGCGTCTGAGGGCGAATACGACAGATACCGATTCCTACGATTCACAGGAGGAGATTCAGGCGGGCTATGTCAATACCAATACAGACTTCGGTGAAGACTGGACATTGGTAGTGGGTGCGCGCTTCGAGAAGTTCAACCAAAACATTGCTTACCCGAACGACGCCAACGCGTCGAATGAACTTGACTATGACGACTGGTACCCCGCAGTAAACCTGGCGTGGCGACCGACTGAAGAGATACAGGTTCGGTTGGGCTACTCCCAGACAGTGTCTTACCCCGGGATCATTGAGCGGGCCGAGGCGCAGACCTTTGATCCGGAAACAGATGATCCGATATTTGGCAATCCGGAACTGACGGTATCTACCATCGATAACTCGGATATCCGTTTGGAGTACTATTTTTCGGAGAGCGAGAGCGTATCGCTGGCGTATTTTTACAAGTCCATCTCCGATCCTGTGGAGCGCGCTATCCCCGATGCGTCCGGCTCTGCCGCAGCCGGTACGACGTTTGTGAATCAGGAGAGTGCAGACCTTTCCGGTGTCGAGATTGACGGCACCAAGAACGTGATGGAAACAGATGACTATCTGGTCTTTCTCAGCGGCAATATTTCCTATATCGACTCCAAGGTAGATTTGTCGGCAGATTCGCTGCGCCTGGAAGGTGCCAATGCCGATGGTCGGCAGTTGCAGGGTCAATCTGAGTGGCTTGGCAACTTGCAAATAGGGATGGATCACTACGCAACCGAGCAGAAGTTTAC
>JBDNIE010000132.1:0-10224 GCA_041688425.1 Halioglobus sp.
AAGCGCCTTGCCAGGCCATTCATCAAGATGCTGATTGGCTCAAACGTCACATGGCATGCTTCATCGAATAACGAGGTCTCGGACATTAAACAGTGGTGGAGGCAGACACAACCGGAAAGTCATCGATTTATTGTTTTAGCTGACCCCGCACCCACTCCGCTCCCGGCGTGTTCTCAAGGACATGCTGGGGACAAAACCATTGTCACTTTCGCTTCTAGGGTCGATCAAAAGAAGGGTCTTGACCTCCTTCTTTTAGGTCTCGCCAGCACAACCGCGGCGTTTGAACTACAGGTCTTTGGGGTGATTAGCGACCCTAAATATTGGGAGAAATGTCTCAAACTCGCGGAATCTCTGCCGCCCTCCGTGTCATTCACTTACGAAGGTGCGTACCTCCCCGACGAAGTTCAGTCAATTTTTGCGCGAGCAGACCTCTTCGCGTTCCCAACGCATGGTGAAAACTTCGGCCATGTCATCGCCGAAGCGATGGCTGTTGGTTGCCCGACGGCGATCTCATCTCACACGATTTGGACTAGCACCGCTGAAGCAGGCGGCTACATCGCTGACACTCCAGAGGAATGGCGAGCCGTGATAGAGCAGTTCTGCTCACTAGCCAAGGATGAGCGAAACGCAATGCGGAAGCGCACATGGAATACCTACAAAGCCTGGTTCGTCGAACATCAAGACAGTGACTCCCTATTCGACGATGCACTTCCGCAACATCTCCGGTCCCAGAGAAGTCATTGATGAATAGGGATGCCACGCAGCCGTGCGTCGTAATTCTTGTGCCGGGATTTTCAGTGGGCGGCGGCGTGCCACAGGTTGCGAAATACCTAGTGTCGGTGTTTCGCGATCAAAATTGGGACTGCCGAGTAATTGAATTGGCAACATCTCGGCGAGACGTTCACAGTCAGCGCATCATGAACCCAAAAACTTGGCTTCGAGGCCCTCAACTGACTGTCCCCGGACCCGATGGTGAAGGCTACGCTGGATCCCACTTTGTTGAAATTGAACAAATGAGGTACCTTCAAACAGCAAAACTTCGTCGAGCACTTGATCAATTCGACTTAGTTATTGTCGTGGCCGGGACACCTGCCTGGGCGCTAGCCGCTAGGGGGATCAAGTCTCCTGTGATCCTGCAAGTGGCAACGACTACCTCTTGGGAACGCCGATCAAGAGATAAACAAGTCTTCTGGTGGCAGCGCCCTTATCGGACTCTCATGACTCAAATAGCAGGCATTCTTGACCGCAAAGGCGCTCGGGTTGCTGATCTGACTTTGGTATATAACTTGGACATGGAGCAATGGGCCACAAGTCAAAAAAGAAACTCAGCAGTTGTACAACTAATTCCACCCGCAATCGATACGAGCGTTTTCCAGCCGTCGTCTTCTGGCTGGGACTCTGCTGGACCGTTGGTCTCAGTCGGGCGCCTCGCCGAGACACGGAAAGGCTGGGTTCGACTTTTGACTGCCTACGCAAAGTTGGTGGCGCACGATTCAACGGCACCCCAACTTGTGATTGCCGGGCGTGGCCAACTATCCAAAGAATCGCTGCACGTAATTGAATCCAACTATCTTCACTCGCGTGTTCATGTCTATGAAAACCCAACTCAAGCCGAACTTGTAGCCTTGCTTGCCTCGGGGTCAGCATTCGTCACAACACCCTTTGAAGAAGGGCTTGGAATTGCCGCATTAGAAGCGATGGCTTGCGGACTTCCAGTGATTGCAACTGAAACTGCTGGGTCCAGGCAGTATGTTCAAGATGGAGTTACCGGGTTTTCGCTATCGCAGAATGATGAAACCATGTTTGACCAGTTTTCTAATGCTGTTTCAGCGGTTCGAGTCGACAACGGGCAGATGAGCGATGCAGCGGTTCACCTCGTTCGCGACAGTTTCTCACGAGAAGCATTGGACTCTCAATTTGTTCGGCTTGCAGTGCAAACCCTCAAATCGAACGGACAGGCCAAACTGGACAACTAGTAGCCATATAACATTACAAAAAATATCAAATAGCGTGGACCGAGAAACGGGGTCCTTCCAGCTCCATTAGTACTAGTTGAAGCTATGTCTTTTGGGCTTCGTATAGTATCAACAGATTGTCCTTCCGGGCCCGCAGAAATCCTGCAAGGTGGCAAACTGGGTCGACTTGTACCGCCAGGCAATTGCGACATGCTCGCCAAGGCTTTACTAGAGGCCATTAATTCAGAGCCAAACTGTCAGGAGCTATCAAAAGCGGTGGAACAGTATGATCCTACGCGAATAGCCTCGGATTATTTACAAATCTTTGAAAGACTACTGCGAGAGAAAAATTAAAGTGAATCGATATCGTCGTCAAGGAACCTTGGCGAATCCTTAGCCCTGTTCGCTCAGATAGATCGTCTCGGCTTACTTCTCTTACCAGTGAGGGCTATAGCAGTCCCGCATAAGGTGATGGAAAGCACCATCGACAGGATGGCGCCTGCTTTATTGGCAGAAAGGGTCGGAAGTCCAAAGCTTGAAGCTACTACAAGCGCGAGCAGAACTCCTGCCAACCAGCGTGCCGCTTGGGAAAGTCCAGTTGCGTTGCGCATTAACCGAGCCACGAATACAAAAATAATGGCAATGAAACATCCAATTCCAATGAGGCCACTCTGACCTATTAATCGCACCCACTCCGAATCGGATGAACCACCAAAATAGTTCAAGCCAAGGCCCAGAAGCGGATTGATTTCCAAGACCTGAAACAGGGTACCCGTGCTAGAAGTGCCAGTTCCCCACCGACCAGCAGTAACTCCTGATGCATCAAAAAGAGAGTAACTCGAGAAATAGACCCCCAAGCGATCCAGACTCCATGACACTCGCTCACCTAGTAAGGTGAATGCAACTAACGGAAACGAGAGTCCTAAAGCAAACAGTTTGAGCCTCTTTAACATGAGCATGACGCTTACTAAGAAGACCGGTAGAGCGAAAAGGAGAAGGATCTTACTCGTGGCTAGTGTGCCACCTAAAACCATTAATCCAGACAAGGTTGACCAGTAGGGCCACTTTTTAGGCAGCACCAAGGCCAAGTACAGGCACATGAAGAGCCCTATCGAGTAAGCGATCCCCGCTTCAGCAGGTTGATTAAAGACCCCTGAGAATCGACCCCCCGAGGCAGCGGACTGGGCCACGGTGAATCCCTCGAGGTTTCGATCTGAGGTCCAGAAGGGTGCCAAGAATGCATCTGCTTCACCACTCGATGTAGCTTGAAATATGGTTATGAAGGTGTTGGTGGCAAGGGCAATCACCGTTGAAAGGCAAACTCGGCGCAGAAGCACATCCCAATTCTCTATCGTGAGCCATGATGCACCAAGAAGTACTGTGGCGGCTGGTAGGAGCCAGTTATCGGCGGCGGCAAGCGCTCCGGTTGGTCTAGCGAATGATACCTCAGTGGACAAGACTGCAGTCCCTAACGCAGATACCAATAACGGTATAACTAGTAATGACACAATAACGACAGGTCCTGGGACGAGTCGGACAAACCGGTTTCGACTCAAAGCACCGATTGCCAGAAAGCCATATATCACGAGATGCTCAATTCGAACAGGCCCTGCAACGTAAGGACCCAATATGACCAATATAGGTGCAACGCCAGCTAAGGTCTTGGGCTGGAACCAATGGGAAAGGAAGCCTTTTTCTGCATCACCAGCTAGGGCTCGGCGATCAGTCAATGCAGTCATTAAGATTCACGTCTCGCTTTCGTCAGGACTGTGTAGTAACTTCAAGTTTCGCGCGAGTTCGGATTCGTCTGATTACTCATTACCAAACTCTTAAGTATCAACCACGACGCCACTCTTTCTAGCTCACAGCCTAACCTCGAGCAGTTTGCTAACAAGTAACCTATATAAATGTACTAGTAATAGATTTTGCTTGTTATTAAATGGTTATCTCGTTGTTGCAGTTGAACCCCAGAGTCGGAATAGTAATTGCGGGAAGAAGTCACCATGAGATGTGGCCTGGAAACGCAGGGCGATACGCCGAGATTCCTCACCCATGGTGGCTCGCAGATCTGGGTTCTCAACTAAATTTTCTAGAGTTGAAGCCAATTCGGACACGTCGCCGGTGCTGTAAACGTAGCCATTAACTCTCGGTTGGACATCATCATCTAGTCCCCAATTTCCACAGGAACTTGAGACGATCGCAGGTTTGCCCATGAAGGTTGCTTCCGTTACAGCCAAAGGATGTGGATCCATGGAGGAAGAGTGTGCATAAATATCTGCCGCTAGATAGATTGCCGGTAAATCAGATGGTTCCACAAAACCTAACAGTTGGGTGCGATCAGCTTCTCCGGAAAACTTCATTGCGGCAATTTGATCGTAACCTGCACCTGTGCCCGCTATCCACAACTGTACGTCGCATGACGGATCGAGATTTTCAACCGCGTTCACAAGATCAAGTTGTCTCTTTCTTTCATTGACTTTACCGACCATCAGCACGACGACGGTCTCCAAATTGGCTTTTAGTTTCCGGCGCGTTGCAGATCTTAAATCCTGATTGGACTCATAAACGCTCTGATAGAGATCGATATCAATCGGAAAGTTCATGCGAGTCATTCGTGACTCTGAGATTCCCAAGGCACGGTAGTACTCCTCGTTGGCCTGACCCACTGTGAGTATCTGTTGAAAGGGTTTCAGATACCAACGCAAAAAAGTGGTTTTCCAGCGCGGTAACTCCACACCAGCACGGTGCCTCAACTCGCTATCTGCAACGTAGATCAACTGAACGTTGTTCCTCCGAGCCCAAAATCTTGCCCTGTGCTCGAGTAAGTGCGCGTAACCGAATATGAGCATTCCATCAGGGCCAAACTCTTCTAGGTGTTGTGCGAGCGAAGGAGCGTCTAGCCGCGCATTGATAGATCGAGGCAACTCATTAGTTCCATTGAGGAACACACTTTCGTATCCATCAAGAATCCCTGCACCCCATGAAATGACTCGATCAAAGTTAGGGTCCTTGTAGGCATGCCAGCCTGCCGTGCTCGCATAGAACACCTTAATGGTGACATCTTGTCTCCGCGTCCAACTTCGGAACTGAGGAGCGAAATGTTGTATGGGATGAGACAGAACCACTGCGAGTTTATAAGGCACTGATCCTCATCTCTCACATGGAGATTTGTTGTGGCAAGAACTGTAGTATAGGCCGACCTGGGGGCTGCAGGTTTGGAATGCTCAAAAAAATGAATCTGCGTTTCATACTATTGGATCCAGGGATCTCAAACTGAAAACATCCGAACAGTAACGGAGCGTGAAGAGAGTGAGCCGAAGTGCAACTGTTGACAGCAACCTCGTCATTAGTTTCATTAATGCGGAACAATCCATCTTCTCATTGATTACGCTTTGCCACTCCCAAAGACTACGGCATGATTATTGCTTTTGGCAGAGGGTCTAGTTTGGGCGCTTAACTTCTGCTGAACTGTATGTCTCCGCTCTTACCAAGGTAGTGTCTGTCAACGCTCGGGTGGTTTCAAGAGGTCCACCACTATCTGGATACGCCGCGGTCACGATGAAAACGTGCTCACGAATTAGATGGGCGCGCTCCCCTAACAAGTGAGAAAATCTTTAACCTGGGGCAGGGGCAAAGAACTCTACGAACATGCCAAATTCACTATCGAAACAGGCACACTCAATAGGTCTGGGGCGCCGAGACCCACGGTAGGCAAACTCATCCGCATCAATCGCCCGAAACCACTGGGGCCTTTAGCGCGGCGGATCTCACGGTTGAGAGATCCTTTCAAAGGAATCAGATTCGAGAAAACCAGGTTGATGCCAAAATCGAGTCACTCTTTGTCAAAGTCGAATGCGATTGCGAATGCCCTCTTCGCGGTTCGCAGTTGGACCGGCCAAGTATTTATCCCTTCTTTTCCCATCGTCCCAAGGCAGCGGGCGTGCTCAATCTGGGTTTCGAGTTCAGCGAACAGCGCCTCGTATTCCGCCAGCCGCTGCGTGGTGGAGTTAGGGTCCACGAGACCCACCAAACAGCCAATACGTCCAGCGCGAGACATCGGTATCACGGTGTCAATCAGCACCTGCGCATCAGCATCTGCCCAAACCACCAGTAGTTCAATATGCGGGCAAGACTCAAGGAGTTCGTCAAGTCGCCAGGTCTGCGGGTTGTCATCCCACTGGTCAAGTGTTCTCATTCGGTCCAGAACTCGAGGCTTCAATGGTACCCCTTGCGTGAAGAAGCGTGATCCACTAGAAAAGTTGGGATTATCGGCGGTCATTAGGGCTAGTGACCCGCGGGAATCACTTGCCGAGTCCAATTCGGTAAGACATCGTTCAGTGCCTTCCACATCTGTAACACGTATGGCTCGGCCGGAACGATCGATTCTTCGAGTAGCAAGTCTCCAGAAATCCGCATCTGGGATTCCCACATCAAGGAAAGTCGCCGAACCTCGCATGCGACGGCGAATCTCTCGGGCCACGGCAAAGCGGACGGGGCTCGGCAGCATCGGTTTTCTTGGTTCTCTCGGTGGCGCTGAAGCCTCTGGCGACACGCCTTTATTGGCTTTAAAGACTCGTGGAGTTCCCACGCCGGCGAGCCGGCTTAAATGTTCGCCGACCGCTTCCCTGATCAGATGGCTCTCTGGCCGCCGTGAAAGCTGCCTCTTGAGATTACCGGGTTTGGTTAGTTCCGTGACTGACCGTGCGCAGGCAGCGAAGCGAGACACTTGCGAACCAACTGCACCGACGTTGGCCGGCTCGCCCCACTTGTTGCCAATCGATGCCCACTCATGCCGCAGTAGAGTCTCGGAGGATACTGCGGTGGAGGCAAGATCTGGACGATCGTAGGAGTACGGGTACACCCAATGCTGAGGAAGTTCGGTCACTGAACCGCCGGACGCAATGTGTTCAAGCATTGAACGAGTTAGGTAGCCGGGCCCAGACTTTGTCACCGGACCAGAGTCACGAAAGTCAATCATCGAGCGCTGCACACCTTCCACCAGTATAGAAATAAGTGGATGATTGGCAGATACAGCAAGAAATGCATTGTTGAAAGCGGCGCGTGATTCTCGGCACGTCACAAAGCCGGTCTGTTTTCCCAATTCGATAATCGGGTTGAGCGACCGAAAAACCGCGAAGTCAGCATCGATATAGATTCCCCCTAAGTTGCGTAGAACTTCGTATCTTGCGATGTCGGCTTTACCCGACATTTTTGACTCCATATCAAACCAATACTGATTCTGTAGCTGCTGAAGGTCATGGTCTCGCCAGAGCCGGACCTCGAAATCTGGGTTGAGCTCGGCGCAACGCTCAACGAGTTCTGTCACAGCCCCGGGTACTTTTGGCCCGATCCAAATTACGTGGACAAGGCGGGGAATCTCAAAGTTCATCGATTTCACCTAGCTAAGACCTCACTAAAAGAGTAACAGCGCGAAGTTCACGGCCGACTCCCAAATCACCGGTCCAGATGATGTGAATCAGGCGAGGGATCGTCCATTCAACTCTATTTGGAACGCGACCGGCTGCTATGACCTGACGCTGATAGCGAGTTCTGCCGCTCACAGCGCTAAGTATCATAACTATCCTTAATTCCCTGGATCTTTCTTGCCTCTAAAATAAGATTCTGAGAAACAACAGCATTCATTTGCGGCCCGCTTTCAGCAGACAACGCGAATTGATAAAGTTTCTTGACAACGTGGAAAGCCACACGCCGCGCGGCCCTGCCAGGGCCACCGCCCGGCGCCACCGGCACAGCATGAACCGCTACTGGGGTGAGTCCGGCAAGACGGGCCAATTGCTTGGCGCTGCTTTCTGTGTAAACCGATCGGTGAGTGAGGTCGCCGTAGGCATAGCGTCCAAAAAAGGGAGACGTTGAATTAGGGGATTGCGCGATCACAGTCCCATCGGGCGCCAATGCAAACTCAACAAGCTCGAAGACCTGCACAGCCTCATCAATGCTGAAGTGTTCAAGAACGTCAACCAGTAGAATGACATCCCACCTGTTAGCGCCACCCGATTTAAGAAAGCCAAATGCATCTGCTGCCTCAACGCAGTCGATACCGCGCAAACGGGCGCTGGCGATTTGCTCTGAACTGGTGTCTATTCCATAAATATTTTTGTATCCTAAAGCAAGAAGCTCTTTCAATAGTGAGCCATCTCCACATCCAAGGTCAAGAACACGCAAGCCTCGATCCGCGGGAATGTGACGTAGCACGGGAAACCACTGGGTTTGCGACTTGTATATTTTCCTGTCAGGAGGTGCGGTGTGCGTACTGACGTACTGGGAGTAAGCCTTTGCGCGTGAATCCTCAACTTGTCCACTTGGATCGTTCTCACTCATCTAATCACCTGCACTGCACCCTTGAGCCTTAATTTGACTCTGAACTTTATGGATATTCGATTAAAGTTCACAACTGTCGACTCCTTTGCATGGCCGGTCTTTCCCCCAACATTTTAGAAACTGAACAAAATTATAAGTGTGCAGTCCTCTATCTCCTTACAACGACACAATCAAGCGGCATATTCAAATGCCTGCGCGACAATGACTGCCTATCAAATGCGAAGTTATTCAACTCCTTGTCCTGTGCTACAGACGAGTGCATTGAGTTCCACTCGCTGATGTGATCCCACTAGATGTATCCAGCCAGTATTCCGACAAGTCACTGAGGCGATCAGAAGAGAATTCATGATGAGCTTGCAGGATCACTGCTACGTCAAAGCGCTCGCGCGAACTGGGTCCGGTAATTGACGTAACCGGTTGACCGTCAACGGTGAACTCTTCAACGTAAGGGTCCATGTAGAACACCTCTGCCCCTAGGCGGCGTAAGTGCCTGACGACTGGGGTTGCTGGGGTTTCCCGCTGGTCTGCGATATTGGCTTTGTAGGAGACCCCCATGACGAGGACCCGGGCGCCGTTGATCAGGATGCCGTTGGTATTGAGCAGGTCGCGCACTCGGGAGACCACGTAGGCGGGCATGCTGGCGTTGATTTCTTGGGCGAGTTCGACGAAGCGGAAGGGTTGGCCGAGTTCTGTTTTCACGCGGTGACTCAGATAGTTGGGGTCGATTGGGATGCAGTGGCCGCCAACCCCTGGTCCTGGGCGGAATGCTTGGAAACCGTAGGGCTTGGTTTCAGCAGCGTTGATTACATCCCAAATGTCGATTCCGAGTTCGTGGCTGAGTTTGGCCATTTCGTTAACGAGTGCAATGTTGACATGGCGGTAGGTGTTTTCAAGGAGTTTGGCCATTTCAGCTTCCTTGAGGCCTTTAGTGCGGACTATCTGAGTTGTCATGGGCGCATAGAAGGCCTCGGCAGCATCCGTGCATTCTGTGGTGAGTCCGCCAACGACTTTGGGGGTGTTCTCGAATGTCCAGGTTTTGTTACCTGGGTCAATACGTTCAGGGCTGAAGGCGAGGTTGAAGTCTTGGGCAGCGATAAGGCCGTTTTTTTCAAGGATCGGTTGGACGATTTCTTCGGTAGTGCCGGGATAGGTGGTCGACTCAAGGACAACAAGCGGTAGTAATCGACGTGCGTTGGTGCTGTTACTCAGTCGTTCCTCGATGGTGCGGGTGGCGGACTCAACTGCACTGAGGTCGGGGCCACCGGCCTTGGTGAGGGGTGTTGGGACACACATGATGAAAACATCAATGTCCGTCAGGTCAGCTGAGTTAGTGGTGGGGTGAAAGCCGCGGGTGAGCCAGTCTTGGATTTCATCATTGGTTACATCATCAACGTGGCTGAGTTCGTTTGTGAGGTTGTCGACTTTATCTTGGTCAATATCAAAGCCGATGATTGTGTGACCGGCATTAAGACATGCGCGAATCAGCGGTAAACCTACATAGCCGAGTCCGAATATCGCGACTCGCTTGCTAGCTGGCATCGGTTTTTGCTCTGGTTTCACTTTCGTAACTCCCGTATTTGTATCCGTATTTGTATCCGTATTTATAGCCGTATTTGTATCCGTAGCCGCGCCGTCCGGTTGGGACGAAGTTAAAGACCGTACCAAGGAGTCGGGCTCCGACTTGATCAAGGGCCGCGATGCTGCTGGCCAATTGCTCGCGGGTGGTTTTGCCGAAGTGGACGAGGAGAATGGCCCCGTCGGCGGCCTTGCTCACGATCGCCGCGTCGGCGACGTGAAGCAGCGGGGTTGCATCGATAATCACCGAGTCAAAGTCCGCACGCAGAGTTGCAATCACCTTCGCGAACTGGCGACTTGCCAGCAACTCACTGGGATTAGATGGGTTGTGGCCGGCGGGTAATACCGTGATCAG
>JBDNIE010000133.1:0-2986 GCA_041688425.1 Halioglobus sp.
AATAGTTCTGCGGTAAGCTCCCCGGTAGGTCCTCCGCAAAGGTAACCATCGACTATCCGTTCCAGCGCGTCACTGCGTTTCACCTTGCGGTAGTTGCGCACCAGACGTTCGAGACGGGATGCGGTGCCGTGCCGTGCCGTGCCGTGCCGTGGTCCGCGATCATCACCTGGTAGTCTTCGTTCTGTGGCGTGCAAAATCGCCGCGCCTGCCGCTTTTTTGACCGGTTTTTGAAAGCACCCTATTACCCATCATTCGTTCACACGAGTGATCATGTGGTATAACACGGCTTTCGCGCGCTTATTGCCCGCCTTCATGACAGCATCGATAGCTAGCACACCATGGACAGCCTGATCATCCTTGCCGCATTTGCCTGTGGATTTGCCGCGCGGCAAATTGGCCAACCGCCGTTGGTTGGCTATTTAGTCGCCGGGTTCGTGCTGGGCATGGCCGGGTTCGAGTCGTCGGCTGTCATTGAGTCCATTGCCAATATTGGCATTTCCCTGATGTTGTTTATCATCGGCCTGAAAGTAGATATAGCGAGCCTTTTGCGGCCGGAGATCTATCGTTCAACGCTGGAGCATGGAACCACCTTCGGCCTGGTGACGTTTGGATTTTTGCTCATACTGGGGGTTTTGGGCTTGCCGCTGGTGACCGATATCAGTACGCAGCATGCAGCGCTGGTGGCATTCGCCCTGAGCTTTAGTTCAACGGTTTGCGCGGTTGGCATTCTAGAGGATCGCGGTGAGTTTCGCGCGCGGCACGGCCAGATCGCGGTAGGTATTCTCATCGTGCAGGATATTATTGCCGTGTTGTTCCTCACTGTATCCATGGGAAAAATACCCACCGCTTGGGCGTTGTTGCTGCCGCTGTTATTTTTTGCACGGCCGTTGTTCAGCTACGTGCTGCGTGCCAGCGGTCACGACGAGGTGCTGATACTGGCGGGGATCATTATCACCTTCGCGGGCAGTTCGCTGTTCGAACTGGTGGGCATGAAGCCCGATCTGGGTGCGCTGGTCATGGGTATGTTGCTCAGCGGTGACCGCAAGGTGGGCGAGTTAGCCAAGTCGATGATCAGTTTTAAGGATATCTTCCTGATCGGCTTTTTCCTCAATATAGGGCTCTCGGTGCAACCCTCATTCCAGATGCTGGGTATTGCTCTGGTGCTGTGTCTGCTGCTGCCGCTGAAGGGCGCGGCGTTTTTCCTCCTGCTCGCGCGCTATCGTCTTCGTGCTCGCACAGCGCTGCTGGCGTCGCTGGCACTGATGCAGTTCAGCGAGTTTGGTCTCATTGTGGCAGCGGTTAGCGTCAAGGAGGGTTGGCTATCGGACGAATGGATGGCGATACTGGCACTGACAGTATCAATTTCTTTTGTGATCTCAACGCTGCTGAATGCGCGGTCACACAATTTGTATAGCCGGTTCAAGACGACACTCAAGCGCTTCGAGAATACTGTCTCTTCCGAGGACAATCCCGAATCGCCAGCGCGAAATGTTGATGTCTTGATTGTCGGTATGGGCCGTGTCGGATCGGGGGCCTACGATACGATTGAATCGCAGTACAATCTTCGGGTGTGTGGCGTCGATACCGACAAAGTGAAGATGAGCGCCCATAGCGCAGCGGGACGTCGGGTAATCTATGGCGATGCAGAAGATGCTGATTTCTGGGAAGGTTTGAGTGCCACTGATTACAAGCTGGTGATGTTCACTATGCCGTCATTATCGGAAATGGTGGATGCGGTAGAGCAGTTACGCAATTCAGGCTACAAAGGAAAAGTGGCCGCAGTCGCTAAATACGAGGACGAGCGCGTGCGCATGAAGGCAGCGGGAGCCGACGTGGTGTTCAACTACTACGCAGAGGCGGGAGCGGGTTTTGCCGAGCACGCCTTATCTAATATGCTCGATATCCTTCCAGACAAGCCTGCCAGCTTAGCGGGATAAGTGCTGTACAGCGCATCCGCCATTGCCCTTTTCGCCAGAGTTCAGCCTGGCAGAGTCGATTGATGTCATAGATTGCGGTGCAGAGTCTGTTTTGGGCGTCACGGCTACATAGCATTGCCTGCACCGCTTGGGCATAATGCCTGCAGATCAAAATGCAGAGGCCACTGGCTCGCGATTGCATGTATTATCAATACTTTGGATTAATCGAAGCGCCATTTTCGATTGCGGTCAATCCGCGCTATCTCTTTATGAGTGCGCGTCACCGCGATGCCCTCGCGCATCTGCTCTATGGCGTAGGGACAGGGGGCGGGTTTATCCTGCTCACCGGCGAGGTTGGTACAGGTAAGACCACGATCAACCGTTGCCTGCTGGAGCAGCTGCCAACCGACACCGATGTGGCTATTATTCTCAATCCGGCGCTTAACGCGATGGAGCTGTTGGCCAGCGTCTGTGACGAGCTGGGTATCGAGTACAATCAAGACCGACACACCCTCAAGACACTGACAGACAGGCTGCACGGCTTTTTGCTCGACAACCATGCGCGGGGTCGCAAGACCGTGCTGCTGATTGACGAGGCACAGCATCTGGATTTTGATGTGCTGGAGCAGATCAGGCTGCTCACGAACCTTGAAACCAATAGCGAAAAACTGTTACAGATTGTCCTAGTAGGCCAGCCTGAGCTCGGGCAGATGCTGGCGCGACCGGAGCTGCGGCAGCTCAACCAGCGGATTACAGCTCGCTATAACCTTGAGCCTCTCAACCTTGATGAAACGAGTGCCTATATCCACCACCGTTTGCAGGTGGCGGGCATGAGTCCGGAGCGCGACATTTTCTCGCCCTCGGTGGTGCGCGGTATTTACAAGGCAACACGTGGCATTCCGCGCGTCATCAATGTGTTGTGTGACCGCATGCTCCTGGGCGCTTACGGTCGCAATACCTCGAGGGTCGATCATGACATGTTGAAGCTGGCGCTGCGCGAGGTGTTGGGCGAGCCGCCCGCGGCGGACAAGACAACATGGCGCTGGCTGGCCGTGGCGACAGTGGTGTTG
>JBDNIE010000134.1:0-3223 GCA_041688425.1 Halioglobus sp.
AAGGGAGAATCGATGAGAAAAAAACAGGGAGTAATTGACTGAACGTGAACACCTGGGTTAAAAACCCGGGTACGTGATGCGCTGGGAGTTCAGGTGTTCACGTTCGTCCGGAATAGGTGTTCACGTTCACCGGAATACGCAAGCTAATATTGTCTCTCGTAAAATAAATCGCCAAAATTGCAGCAAACGTGACAGTTAGCCAGAGTTCAAATAAGTTGTCACCGAATGACATAGCGGTATATATGAGTTCGTAAAGTGATTCTCTACTTAGATCGTTCATCGTTCTTAACACCTGACAGCTTATTCATCCGACACAGTCTATTGAGAAACCGAAATCCGGGTTTCTGCGGGTGTCCGCATTTAGTCGCTAGTAGACCCTCGAAACAGTGTAGACCAATAGTCCGCTTGTAGGACATTGCTGCCCTTAGCGGTGACCTGGTCTAATGTCCCTTGCCACCTCATTGGGGTCGTAAAGAGTCAGTCGACTTTGGGTGCCAAGGCGATGATATATCGCCAATAGTGGACATAACGCCTGCTTAAACGGCGCACCTTTTGCCGTCCGTCGGAGCGAATTTGAAGCGTTTTCTAAAGCCATATACGCTGTAGGATCTCAAATTTGATCGGACAATTTTTGTTAAAAGTGCCAGATCAAATCCGACTATCGCCTTTGTGCCAAAAGAGGCCACGGCAGTAACGAAAATGGCCCCAGAAAGCGATGTTGTTCGAGACCAAAAAACGATTAACCTGCTGCACTTATACTGTACTGGTCACAAATTTCAGCCCAAAGTCGATCAGCTTTGGGGACGCCAATCTTCTGATTCAAAAAGCAGCTCCGAATTAGCTTCTCAAGCGTAAAGGTTCTCAGCTCGCTATCAGATTGCTGTTTTAGGTACCGCTTGATTTCGACTTCATCAGCACGTTGCCTGCTATCAGTACTGCTACGGCTGGAATATATCAAGTCGTAATAACGGGTGATTATTACCAAGTCTTCCTTTTTAACCGCTTGTTCAAACCTAACAAAGCCTTGAACTACCAAAGGTTCAATGTGTCGTGACAAAAAAGCAACTCGTCTACAGATATGGTCATCGGCCCACTTTTCGAGACTTTCCTCTTTTGTTGCGACCTTTTTATGATATATCTCTGCATTTCTAGCAAGCCAATAAAACTTACTACCAAAATCAGACAGTTTTGGAGTGTTAAAGTGTTCGCGCAAAAGCTGCAGTCCACCTAGACCATAAACTGCTAACAGGAACAAGAGGATTCCACTGACAGAGATATAGCCCCACTTCGCTGAATACGCAGCTTGCGCATATGGGTTAACGAAAAAAGTTGCTAAAAGCAGTACATTTATCTGAGTCACTTTCTTATTGATAAAAATCTTTTGCATTGTCTCTTGCCTTCTTTCAGTTACAAACAGTGAAAAATTAGAGCTAAATGACTGCTTTGTTAGTGGCAGTCGGTTTGGGCTAGGATAACGATATCCACATCGAGCACACCAGTCATTCTTACGGGTCAATTTTGAGCCCTTATGACCTATAACAGCTTACTAATTCGACTAAGTCAGATATAGATGTGACCACAAAATTTGGCATTCAAACGCTCCATGTTACGGCAGCACTCCCGCCAACAGTGCGGGCTATTTATTGCCTGGAATTTGATGTCGCTAATGTCCTATTAGGACATTCCTGTCCTTAGCGGTACAGAAGCCCCTATTGGGCGATCACGGCAAGTATTTAGACACAGTGCCTTCCCCAGGGGACCAAGTAAGTAGTCTCACATATTAGGAATATGGCACTTATGAGACCCCAAATCGCCTTGTTTCACAACTCACGAGATTTGATACCGAACCGTGCAGAGGTGACCGCCTTCACATGCCGGTCGTATAGAATCCGATAAACCTAGTTTATAGGGCGGTAATTTAACTTCGATAGCGGACATAACACCTAAAGAGGAGGCGAGCGTAAATACGTCCTTCTTGCTTGACTGGCTTGCTGATTTACAGCAGATGACTACGAAGCTTCGAATAATGCAAATTAACTTCTGCCATTGCATTAGGTAGCCTTCTATCAAGAATCACCGATATATGATCAATTAAATCTATACGAGGATCATTGCCAAAGACATTTTCTTCGAAGAATTTTTCTTCCATACCTCCGAGCCGACTAACTTTCATAAACTGTATGAATTGCGTATACCAGCTATAACATGCTACAGAGTTAGATGCGTCGAAGTAATTTTCAACTGCTGCACAATAATTTTTAAAAGCAAGCCATGCATCGTGAGTAACTATTCTTCGGTCGGCCTCTTGTAACTCTTTGGCAAGCGTTTTTGTAAAGTCTCTCTGTGAAGCTAGATCATGACGCCGATCTTCGAGAAATACTAATAGATCGTCAACAGGTACTTTTTCATCTCTCAGTGAGGATCTTATCTCCTTGAAGTTGTTTACATAGTCCGCATGAATACTTTCAATATTTTCTTGTAAATGTTGCACATGGTTATCCATGAGCTGTTTTTTTCCAGCCTCATAGGATTTAATCACTGATGTTATGGGTGAAAGTATATCTGCTATATTCATGGTCTATTTCCCAGCTAACGCCCAGCTCTGCAGCAGCGAAGCGACGGTCCGGAGCAGGAGCAGCTGACTGTTATCAGTCATTATTGTGGGCTTATAAAATGATACGGTGAGGAATTTTGTATCCATGAACTAGCCTCACTTCCAATGCGCTCTACTTCCTCAAACAATGGCTGTAACTCAAGCTCAAATTTACTGCAGTCGCGTTCTTCTGAGATAAAAACAAGCTCCTCTAATAGGAGGACCCTTTTTATACTATTTTCTGAAGAACTCATAAAATCGTACCCCTTTCTGTCAGGGAAAACAATTTCTAATATGGTGTTAGCGTCACTACCAATCCAGTTGTCTATTCTCTCGTCAAAATGCTCAACATTGTCTCTTGCAGCTCTTGGTAATACTTCTGAGTCACTACCTATGCTTAACTTTTCCCGCAGTATATCCATTCGGTCTTTTTTAATACCTCTTGGACTTATAGGAGATAAGTATTTCGATATCATCGCAAAGGTGCTAACCCTGCAAACACTCCCCGCCATCAATGAGCCACCGGACATTAGCGTGGGTAATGTCTCCGGGTTTTCCCTGCATGCCGGGGTTGCGGCGAAAGCCAATGAGCGCCACAAACTCGAACGCCTGTGCCGTTACATTGCCCGG
>JBDNIE010000135.1:0-7472 GCA_041688425.1 Halioglobus sp.
ACGACCCAGCCCGGGTCAAAGTGACCTTCAGATGGGTGGGCGCCTCTGCTGGCTTAGATCCTTGCTTTCTCAAAGGGCTCTTCGATGCCCAACTGGAACACGCAGCTGCTGCGGGTATCGAAATCGATGCGATCGACTTTTCATCACCCCGGGCACTGGTTATCGAAGATTTCGGCACCAAGGGCCTTACGGGCAGTGTTAACAGTAAGGACGATGACAATTTCAGTGATTTTTGGCGTCGACACGGTAAGTCTCACAAGACCGGTAAAAGCCGAGGGAGATGGGGCCTTGGTAAATTAGTGTATTCAACTTCAAGTGAGCTGGGCGTCTTCTTCGGAGCGACTATACGGGCAGGGGAATCATCCCCTCGCATTATGGGCCAAACGGTACTCAATTTGCGCACGGTTGGCGATCATCAATACCCGCCGCATGCATTTTTCGCGGATATAGAGGGTGAAGGCGATATCTATCGTGAGGTGCCGGTGCCACTAAGGGATCCGTTGTTGGTGGAGCAGTTTGAGGCACAATTCTCGCTAGAGCGCGCTGGTAGGCCAGGTCTGTCCGTGATCATTCCCTTCCCGAATCCGGATTTTCGTTTGGATGCCATGATTGGTGTTGCTATTGTGAACTATTTTTACCCGCTGGTTACTGGGCAGTTGATACTACAGTTCGATGATATCGAAATTAATAGCGGTAACATAAGGCAGTTGGCTCATGAATATGCCGCCGGTAGCTTCCGGGATATAGACATTCTGTTTGACTTCATCGAACAGGCAAACAGAACTAATGATGAAGATTTGCTGACGTTACGCGAGAGCTGGGCAGATGATACGAGGCTGGATGCTGATGATTTTGATGAGGGAGACTTGGAAGCCATTCGCGAAAAATTTTCGACTGGGAAGCTTGTAGGTTTGCGGCTCCCGATCACGCTAAAAGAAAAGTCTGGATTGGAAAAATGTTCTGAGTTTCGTGTGTTCATCCAGCGGCCCGCAGACTTGATAAAGGGACTTGATCTCTATGTGCGTGGAGGTTTGACGTTGCCCGGTGAAGCCAAATTTCGCGAGCGCAAGGCACTCGGTGCAATGATAGCGGAACATGAAGCAATCTGTTCTTTTCTTGGTGATGCCGAGAACGCTGCGCATACCAAATGGATAAGTAACGCTGAGAAGGTTCGCAGGAATTACCGTAGTCCCCAAGCGCGTCTGCAGGTAATAAAGAACTCGGTAGTAGAACTCTATGATCTGCTCGCCGAAGTAACCGAAGAAGTTGACGAATTGGCTTTGAGTTCATTTTTCTGGAGTAGTGAACCAGAGGGTAAAAAAAGCGGCAAAAGAAAAAGAACCCCCGTGGTTATTCCAGCGCCTCCGGAGCCGCGGCCAAAGGACTTCTATATCAGCTCTGTTGAGGGTGGATTCTCAGTCAGTACTTACAAGGATGCGAATCCCGAACGATTCCCTAGAACAGTCATTATCGATGTGGCATATGACGTAGCCTCAGGTAATCCCTTTAAAAAATATAGCCCGCTCGACTTTCGAATCGATAAGAACGAAAGTGTCGAACTGGCATTGACCAAGGACAGTGGAAGTGTAATAGAACGGAAGGAAAACCGACTAAAGGTCCGAGTTGAAAAGCTGCCGTTCAAGTTGCAGATGAGTGGTTTCGACCCACTGCGCGATGTAAAAGTCAAACTGATATCGGAGGCCTGAGGTCATGCAGCGTACTATTAATCACACGGGTCGTCGTAAACTTGAGCGGAGTGAGGTGGCAGTGCAATTGCTCGAAAGGCCTGGATTGCCGCCGGAGTTTGAAGCGGAGTTCACCTTTGACAAGGAACGCCTCCCAGAGGATGGCGCTGTCTATGTCGAGGCCTACAGCCGAAATACCCTGCAACGCTTTTGCTTTGGCACTGTAAAAAACATCCAGAAACCGGCCAACTGTGTTCTGGACAAAATTGATTTATCGGGAAAGACTTTGTTCCGCGTGCGCGTGGTGGATGAGTCCGAGCATCTTGGGCGTTTGGCTGCGGGTGTGCAGGGGTTGAATACTCAAAGCGATGATGATGCCGCGCAGACCAGCAGCCTGATTATCCTGGCTACTAGGCCGTTGGGTCAGCAGACATGGAAGGTAAATATCCCCGAGAGTGGAAAACCGGAATTGGTGATTAACAATTCCATTCCCGATGCATTGAACCAACTAAAGTCAAACCCGGTTTTTCAGTCACTGATCCTGCCGGCCGCTCTAAAGCAGGTGCTGATGTTTTATCTGTGGGAAGGGGAGATCGACGATGATTCTGTGCAGGCTAAATGGCTTGCCTTTTCTGAGCATCTGGCGGGAGAGAAGCCGCATTCAGAAGATCCTGCCGAGTTGGCTGGGTGGATAGATGATGTCGTAGAGAGTTTTTCCGAACGATTTCAGCTTTGTGAAATGCTGAATCTGAGACAGGAGGAGAATGCTTCATGATTGCCCGTAGACTGAATAAGGAAGGCTTACGCAGATTTGAGTTGCATATTGAAGCGCTGCGTATGGGAGAGAAACTGGAAACTCCCGAAGTGTTACTCACTCAGAGTGAAACGTCTGAAGCAATCGATTTGAAGATCGAATTGACGGATCAGATATTTGGCTCCCGTTATGAGCTGGGAGACGCTTTTGTCGCTGCGGTCGGGCAGCAGGACCTCCAGACACTGGTGGGCGATTCGGGCTTCTGGACGTGGCTGGCTTTATATTGGTTTAACCAACTGTGTCCGGCAAACGAAGATGGCTCTCGTAAGCCCAGCATGGTTTACAACTACATCCTCAGTGAAGACTACAACCATCGCCCTAGGCATGCGATTTTTACAACGTGGCAACTTGCGTCAACCTACGGCGAAACTTCCAGATTTTTGTTATGCAAGGAGTTACCCGTTCGGGGGGAGTTAATAGAACAGATGATGGCAAGGCAGTATTACATGAGCTGTGCGGGAGTCATGGACGCCGCTGCGAAACTATACTGGGACGCTGCGAAGAAATCCTTTAAACCCGGAGCGGCATCTCGAAAAACGGCAGGCTGTGTCGCTCGTCTTGTGGCTTGGTTGCAGCAGATAGAGCTTACCTATGATCTTTTTTCACTCAATTCAGATGAACTTCTAGCCCTGATGCCAGCAGAGTTCGATCGCTTCAAAGTCGAGTGACCCAGGGCCGAATGGCGAACGGCTGAGGGCTTGATTGTACTGATAGTAGAAAAATATTCTGAGGCTGGTATCTCGAGTAGCACATTTGATCCTGTCTACCAATATGTAAGATAAGGGGTTAGAGCTCCTATTCTTTGATATTTTTGATCAAGAATCTCTGAAAAAATGGCGAAATAATCAGTAGTTCCTATGTCAGTAAAGCCGACTATATATGACACAAGCCAGAGTCTGGATCTCTCTCTGCATACTCTTATCAGCATTTATCGTAGGCAAGGTGTTGATAGAATTATATATAAGCCCTTATCACCCAACGACAATAGTAAAAATCAGCCTTATATCGCCGGCCACTTTACTGATATTGGCTACATACCTACAAAGGAGCTGGAAGCGTCGCCTTCAACATCTCAGAAGACTAGTGATCCCAAGCGTCAGATTAAATTTACTGCTGGCCTGGACTATCGTTGGCTTTCTTCTGAAGGCATTGCGTACGCAGCACCAACCGCCAAACTGATTTACTACCCACAGTTCCCCGAGGTGAGGTTGTCGGGCTTTTTGCAGGGCTGCCCTATTGATATGGGAGGCTGGATGGATCCGGCTAAAAAGGGGCGGGCTGAGGGCAGGGTGCTTTTCTGGGGACTTCGGCGTGACGGGGCCATCTTCGGCTATCTTGCAACGCCTAGTTCAAGACTGGCGAAGGAGTTGCAAGCCACAGAATTTGTTGCGCTTTCAAGTGTGTTAAGAGAGTTACCCTATACTCGCGCAGAGCCTCCTCGCACTATTGAAGTCGAAAATTTCGTTCATGAGCGACCGGCTCTGTATCAAACCGGGGATTTTTTTGCTGGCCTAGATAATAGGGCTGATCGGTCGCGCTATTTGTTACTTACTGAATTGCGGCGCATTCACAACGCGGGTCCCATCGCGAGTAAAAAACTTACCGCTCAAGGTATTGCTGAGAGCTACAGGGCTAGGAACGGTGGCGGCTATACCCTTGAGGCTGAGTTGGGAGTGGTGCCTAATGGGATTGCGGAGCCTGATTTCCGGGGTTGGGAGATCAAACAGTTTGGCGTGAAGAAATTTCACCTCACGGCCAGCAAAGCTCTTACCATTATGACGCCCGAGCCAGATGGTGGATTCTATGCGCAAGAAGGCGTAAAACCGTTTATGTACCGTTACGGTTACGACAACCCGAATATAGCAGACCGACGTGACTTTACAGGTCGACATTTTTATGGTCAGGCCTGTGTTAAAACAGCCCTCACTCTCGTGATGCCTGGATTTGATAAGGATAGCAGTAGAATGGCAAATGCTAGTGGTTATGTCGGCTTGGTAGACAGTGAGGATAACCTTGCGGCGAGCTGGAGCTTTGCTAAGCTGCTCGATCACTGGAAAAAGAAACATTCGAAAGCAGCTTATGTCCCATCAGTCGCAAGTGATACAGCGGATGGAATTCGGTCATATTACTATGGTGAGACGGTGCGACTCTACGAAGGCACTACGATCGATCGTTTATTGGCAGGGATAGCCGAGAGAAAGGTTTACTATGACCCAGGCATCAAGATGGAGCAGGTATCCACCAAGGCGCTCGTGAAAAAGCGCAGCCAGTTTCGAATAAAATCGAAAGATCTTGATAGTTTATATGACCACCTCGATACATTAGACGTAAACGCGGCTTTTAACTAATCGTGTACTTTCAGTATCGCCTCCATGTGTGGTGAAATTAGGTCGGCAACTGCCTGAAATACGGGAACGACGACCGAGTTTCCAAGCTGTTTGTAGCCTCGCGTGTCGGAGACCGGAATGTTGAATCGTTCCTTCTTCGTTACGAAGCCCATTAGCCGCGCACATTCCTGTGGCGTCATACGACGCGGTCTGCCGTTCTTATGTTTGTTCTTTTTCATATTATCCTGATTTATTAATACTTCTGATCCATCTTTGTAATAGCGAGCGGAAAGCGTGCGGGTGATATCGATGGTATTGCGTTTGACCATGCCATAGCCAAAGCCATTGCCCTTGGCTTTGTGCTTGGCAGCATAGTTATAGAGATACTCCCAGAGCTTTGGTGTGAGAGTGTATTTGTCTTTTACTTTGTTGTTTGGCTCAAGAATATCCGTGAGAGTAGGACGCTTTTCTGGGGAGACAATATTTCTGAGATCAATTTTGTCAGCAAGGCCTAGTGACTCGGCAATGTCAGCACGAATACATAGCAGGACGATTCTTTCACGGTGTTGAGGCACATAGCGCCCTCCATTGATGATCTTGGGGTCGGGCTTGTCGTCATTGAGGTTGGCTATCCAGTAGGCTTGTTTGTCCTTGAAGACTTTTTTGCCAAACAGTGTTTGTTGATGCTTGGGCAAACTGCTAAGAACTTCCTTGATCACCTGAAAGGTTGTTCCCTGGTTGTGACTCTTAAGATTTTTGACATTCTCCAGGACCGCGATTGGCGGCTGTTTTACAGCAAGAATGCGACATATATCAAAGAATAGCTGACCTTGGTCCGGGCAATCAAAGCCATGCACGCGGTTGAGTGCATTTTTTTTCGATACTCCCGCGATAGAGAAGGGCTGGCAGGGAAAGCCTGCGAGTAATACATCATGTTCGGGCATGCTCTTTTCAATATGATTTGCTTGGGCTTTACCGGTTAGGGCTTTGTCACTCTTGCCTCTGGGCTGGGTAACCGTCTTTATATCAGAAACAAACTGGTGTTCTTGATCGCTCTTCCAGTTGGCCTTGTAGGTTTTTTGGGCGTACTCATCCCATTCACAAGTGAGGACGCATTTTCCGCCGATATTGCTGAAGGGCTTCCGGATGCCGCCTATACCGGCAAACAAGTCGACAAAGCGGAATTTTTTTCCGTCGATAGCTCTGGGAAGTAATTCTTCAAGTGCCTTGGACTCTGGGAAGCTTAAGCCTAGTGCGAAATTATCCAGAATGTCATTCTGTTTGCATAAGAGTTTTGCTGGATCTTGGTCTGCAGCCGCCCTGTACTCCTTGCGTAGCTTACTCAAGTACTTGATTCGATCAGATTTGATGCCGGTTTCTTCTACAAGACGTTGTGGATTCCACCAATCGAAAAGCTCAAATAATCCAAGGGCTGATTCCGGATGAAGATTCAGGACTTGCTGAGTCATAGTATGGTGCTTACTCTGGTAAATACAGGGGGTCAAATTACCCGATTTGACCCGATGATACAAGCTACGCATGTATATACGTACAGTATATGACTGATATTGTCGGTCAATCCACCCCATCGAGAATGATGGCCGGAATTGGTGGCAAGAACACGACTCCAGAGCTGCTGATGAGGAGTGGTCTGCATGCGCTCGGTTTTCGCTATCGCCTCCATGGAACCGACTTGCCCGGTAAACCGGATATTGTCTTTACCAAATATAAGGCCTTGATTCTGGTCAACGGATGTTTCTGGCATCGGCATAACTGCCACCTGTTCAAGTGGCCGAAGACAAGGCGCTCATTCTGGGAGAAGAAGCTGAGAGACAATGCCGCAAAGGATAGTAGAAACCTCGCTGAGCTGGAGAATTTGGGGTGGCGGGTACTTATGGTGTGGGAGTGTGCCCTCAAAGGTAGGACAAGACGGCAGCTTCCCGAGGTGATCCATACGGCTGCGCACTGGATTCAATTTGGCGAGAAGTCGGCAGTGATAGAAGGGCGGGTGAAGGGCTAGCCAATGCCCCCCTGCTCGAAAAGTATACAGGTCTGACGACAGCTTGCTGGCGCACGCGGACCTGATCTGTATACGTTATCCCAGCATCAAGAAGGGCATTACCCTGCCAACCAGGGCAAGGTGGTTTCCCTCTAGGGGATGTGGCCATAACGGCAACCCAACATGCCGGTGTTAACACAGCAATCGAGGATACGCTCAATGCCTGGCGTACCCGCGCGCTCACTCCCGTTGAATCAACCCCTGCACCGCCATCCCATCGTCCATTTTGTCCCCATACCACAGCGGCACCAGAGTTCCCGCCCCGATATCAAGCCGTTCCCGTTGATTGCCCGTGGTGAGTGCAAACACGTTCCCGCAGAAACGTGTATCGGGGCCATTCGGGATCAGCTTGCCGTTGGGCGTGGCAAATACCGGCCTACCGGCCCCGTCCAAAGTCAGGCTGTAACCCCCTTCATGCACCAGGCGATGATGGTGACGGCACAGCAGCAGCAGATTGTCGAGGCGGGTTTCGCCACCGTCGGCCCAGTGGCGGATATGGTGCGCGTCGACATGATGCCGTGCAGTGCAGCCGGGGAAGCGACAGCCGTTGTCGCGGCGGTCCAGCGCGCGGCGTATGGCCGGTGGAA
>JBDNIE010000136.1:0-10006 GCA_041688425.1 Halioglobus sp.
TCAAGTACTCTCTACCCGCCCACGTGCCACCGGCCGCCATCATAGCGGCAATTTTCGCTAAACCGCGCGCAGTAGAATTAGTGTTGGCAGAAGGCGTCTCCCCCATCGCAACCACCGGCTCATTGAAGAATCCAATTTTTTTCATGCCTCTAAACGGCGGCGGTGCCCTGCGCACAGTGGCATTTTTGATGCCGGGAATCAGCCGGAATATCTTGGCGATAAGCTGGAAAATATTGAGCTCCATTCTTCTTTTGAGAAACTTGGGTTTTAGGCTTTCCAGAATCTGGACCCAAAATCCCAAAGGCGCCACTTCCTTTACGCGCGACAACTCCTCCTGCTTAACGCCGATAAACGTGTCAGCGTCCAGCGGCCCACTAATATCCTCGCGCAGAAACTCACCCATGGTTCTCCCGGCGGGATCCACACGGCGGAACAATTCGTTGGCGATCCAGCCACGGGTCACAGCATGATATTCCCTCGCGTGCCGGTTTCCCTCGCGGAAAGTTTGTGCGTGACCCTCGATAAGCGCGCCGACTTTATTCAGTTTGATATTTTCTGTGAGTAAATATTCCGGAGGCATCGAGCGGTTAAAGGCCGGGAGCCCCGCCTCATGGCGCATCAGCCCCGCAACAGTCAACTCGCCCTTACCGTTGGCGGCAAATTCAGGCCAGTAATCTGCAACCTTTGCGCTGTACTCCAGCAAGCCCTTGCCCACCAGTGACGCGATAGCAATCGACTCAAGGCTTTTACCGCTGCTGAACACATTGACCAGAGAATCCCCGGTGAAATCGCTTTCTCCGCTGGCCGAGCCCCACAGATCAACGACCTTTTCTCCCTCGTGATAGACACACAGCTGCGTGTTGTTCTCGGCAAGCGTGCGCATGTTGAGCTCATATAACTGCCGCACGGACTCAAAACCCGGGGCAACACTGCCCTCGATACGACATTGTTTATCGGCGCTATTCGTCATCTTGTTGCTCCAGGGATTGGGTGCCTTACAGCGCAGCACTATAGCAGGGCTCTTCTTGCTGCTGAACCCATCGGGCTGAGTGAGGTTACGCAGAGCGCAACAATAGCACTTCCCGATCATCGTAAACGCCAATAGCGCACTGGCAGAGCTGACCAAGTCCAGCGGCGTAGCGCTCTATTGCAGGGCTAACCATGAACGATGCATGGGAAAGATCGTTGGTGCCTGCGAAAATCATAAATCCGCCCATTCATGTGGAGGATGCAACTTCAGAGACGCCGCAGCTATATTCCTACTAACCGGCTCTGCACCGTTTGATTGCTGCGTCACAGAGCGTCGGCGATAGGCGTGTTGGCTTCTTAGCCCGTCGCATCGTTCGCGAACTGGATGCCGTCCGACTCGGTGGCAAACGCTGAACTTGCCGCGCATCTCAACGCCGCGACCTACCGGTTGCTGACCTTGATTTACGAATTTGACGAGCGCCACGGCGGGAGCGGTGAGGGCCTGAATTCTTGCGCTCATTGGCTCAACTGGAAATGCGGTATCAACCTGGGTGCGGCGCGCGAGAAAGTGCGCGTTGCCCATGCACTGCAGGATTTGCCACAGATCAGCTCCGCCCTGTGCAAAGGCCGAGTCAGCTATTCCAAAGTACGTGCAATGACTCGTGTCGCCACTCCTCAGAACGAAGACTGCCTGATGATGATCGCCGATCACGGCACCGCATCCCATGTCGAACGTGTGGTACGCAACTACCGCAAGGTGAAACGTAGCGAGGCGCTGGAACGGGATAATCAACACCATGCGCTGCGTGAGCTCAACTGGTACGTCGACGATAATGGTAGCTATGTGTTCAAGGCACGACTAAGCCCCGAACAAGGAGCGCGTATCGCACAGGCGATAAATGTAGCAATGGACACCATCCATCAAGAGCAGCGCAATGCAGCAGAAGACGTTTCTGCGGAAACGCCGATTGCGGCGAGGCGTGGTGCACTGGCTGGACGATGCAGACGGCACAGCACTGAACATAGGCCGACGCACACGCAGTATTCCACCAGCAATCCGCCGCGCACTGGAGCGTCGAGATGCAGGTTGTAGATTCCCCGGCTGCACAGCGCAGCATTACGTCGACGCGCACCATGTTCACCATTGGGCCGAGGAGCTTGGTGCCCTTGTGGCATGGCGACAATATGGATGATGGGATGTCGGTGGATGGCTTGATTCGGCGGGAGTGAGGGCGAGGGTTCGCCAGACATTGAACTTATCCTCGATTGCTGCATTAACCCGGCATGCTTGCTTACCCACAATCTGAACACAGCTATGCACGAGGAACGCTTTGTAGCCGGCCCGATAAACCAGCAAGGTAGCTGCTTTTGTCTTTCGAGAGGCGCCTAATGTACTAAAGTAATTGGAGCGCTCAAACAGGAGAAGCTTTATGGCAAATGTTAACCTGACACAGGCCCTCGCTACCGAATACAAGGAGCTCTTCATTACCTTGGAGGTCGATCAGAATCGGTTCGCAGAGGTCGACCACATTGTGTCCAGAGTAATGTCCAACAAGGCGCAGTACGAGGCTGTTGCTGCTGGTGTTAACGCGCCCTGGTTTTTTGTTGCGGCAATCCACAATATGGAATCCGGCCTTAGAATGGATCGCCATCTGCACAACGGTGATCCGCTGCGCGCCAGAACACGTCAGGTGCCGGCCAATCGCCCGGCGGCAGGAGAGCCGCCGTTCAGTTGGGAGGAAAGTGCTCTTGATGCGCTGCAACTGAGAAAGATAGATGCGGTTAATAGCTGGAGTCTTGAGCGAATTCTTTATGAACTTGAAGGCTACAACGGCTGGGGTTATCGCAAATACCACTCGCATGTGAAATCGCCCTATCTGTGGTCATTTTGCAATCACTATCAGCGCGGGAAATACGTCGCCGATGGCACATGGTCTGACAACGCGAGCTCCAGGCAGTGCGGTGCCGCCGTGATCATCAAGCGGCTGGAGCAACAGGGCGAGATTGCTGCGCTGTCAGTGCAGTTTAAAAAGCACGACGTACCGCTTCGGTACTCGAATCGTAAACTGCGAAGAAGCGAAGACTTGCAGCGTTTCCTGAATACTTTCCCGGGCATCTCTGTGCGCGTCGATGGCACGCCGGGGCAAAAGACATCCGATGCAGTGAATCGGGTGTTAGGGTTTCACCTGAAGGATGACCCCAGGTTCCCGGATGCGTAACACATTCCGTATTCTCACGCTTGTACTATGGCTGTGCGGCTGCGGACAGAGCAACCCTGCAGGACACCTGATACAGACGCAGTTCCTGGAAACTTCTGGACTGACAGTCATCGACAGTAGCGGGGAATCCCAGCAACTAATCGAAAATTCACTCCATGCCAGAGCGGTGGTGTCGCCCAGTGGCCAGTGGATTGCGGTGGAAGACATGAAGATGTCCGACCTGGTAGTGGTGCGGCTCTTTCGCCGCCATAACGGCCGTTACCAGGAGCTCGAGCTGCCTGAGTTAAGGCAGCATTGGATGCAACTGGCTGAGCAGGGCGGCATTCCTTTTGAGGATCTGATACGTCCGCGCGTCAACATCGATAATTTCGGCCCTTCTGAAAAAACGCTGCTGCTGCGTTTTCAAGCAGAGGCGAAACCGCGGGGCGGCGATACTTTTAGCAATGACAGTGCTGAGGAGAGTGACAATAGTATTGGCGAGGAAATTGATGACGTCTTTGCAATACCACTTGAGCGTAATGGGCAGTAGTACCAAAGCGCATGGTGGCGCAACTGAACATTACTAGCCTGTCTCACGCCATGTTCATGGCTATAAATCCATGGCCACCGTAATCGATTTGAACGCCGGCGTTTTGCTTCTGGAATCGACCTCCCTGCCGGCCAGCACATTCGCCTCTGGGTAGTACGCCATAATATTGCCCGCGGGGAGATTAAACTCCAGAACCTCCAGATCGCGCATCTCACCAGACGCAGAGCGCAGCGTCACCTTCTGGCCAGGCTGCACACCGAGCCTTTCAAGATCGGCCTTACCCACATACACAACCCAACGATGCTTGGCGCCTCTGTAGCTGTCACTTTCCTCGTAGATAATAGAATTGAACTGCCCCTCACTCCGCACACTCATCAGCTGCAATGGGTAGCTGTCGCAGGTATGTTTACGCCCGCGCCATTCGTGGCTGATGAACTTCGCCTTTCCTGTCGCGGTTTTAAACGCTGGCCGGTGTAACAGGCGTTGTTGTACGTGAAACTCCTTCTTCGCAACGCCGATGTCTGCAAGACCCTGCATTCCCGGGACGATTCTGGCAATCGCCTTGCGGATGGTGTCGTGCTTTTTAAACTCCTCAAAATTCACAGCGCTTTCGGGGACCATACGGCGGGCAAGTTCGCAGAGTATCTCAACCTCTGGCTTCACGTTGTCCAAACGCGTGATACCACCGTCACTCAAACGCACATAGTTAAACATCGATTCCTGCGTGGTGGACTGCCACTCTTCGTCTCTGGCTGTCACCGGAAAAATAATCGCTTCGCTGTTATCAAGGCCATGAATGTGACCTCGATTGAGCGTGGTTGTGAGGAAGACTTTACAGTCGATGCGGTCCATCGCCTGCTCTGCCCAATGTGAATCCGGCGTGGCCTCGTACAGGTTGCCGCCCATGATCAGGGCGGCATCAATCTGGCCCTCATGCGCTTTGCTGAGGCAGGCAAGGGTATCCAGCCCTGCAGTCCGCGGCAATTTCACGCCCAACTCACGCTCCATCGCATCGAATACATGGCGCGAGAGCACGGGCTTCACACCAATGGTACCAATACCCTGCACATTACTGTGGCCGCGCAGAGGCAATAGGCCGGCGTGCGGCTTACCTATCATGCCGCGCAATATACTGAGGTTGGCAATCGCTTCTACGTTCTCTACCCCATGCCGGTGGTGGGTGATGCCCATACCCCAGGCAAACACCGCCTTGTTCGCTCTGGCATAGCGGCCCGCTACCTGCTCAATGGCCTCACGCGAAAGACCGGAACATGCGCATAAATCCTCCCAACTACTACTCTGCAGTTGCTGCTTGTATTGAGCGAAGCTCTCGGTGTGTTCATCAATAAAGGGTTGGTCAATTTGCCCCGACTCCAGTAACGCTTTCCCGATAGCGGCGAACACAGCGAGGTCGGAGCCGATATGGGGTTGCAGGTAATCACTAGCGATTACCGTACCGCCACTGATCAATGAGCGCGCACTTTTAGGTACGGCAAATCGCACCAGACCCGGCTCACGAGCGGGGTTGATGACGATAACATCACCGCCGCGCTCGCGGCAGGCCTGCAATTTATGAATAAAGCGCGGGTGATTGGAGGCGGGATTGGCGCCGATGACAAAAATCAGATCGCAGTGGTTCAGATCCTCCAGTTCAATCGTCGCGGTGCCAGTACCGATGGTGTTATGCAAGCCGACGTTGGTCGCCTGATGGCAGTAAAACGAGCAATTATTGACATTATTGGTACCGTACACGCGCGCCAGCAGGTGCAGCACAAAGCCCGCTTCATTGGATGAGCGTCCCGAGGTATAGAAAAAACTGTTATCCGGCGTGGTGGCGGCAAAGCGCTGGGCTGCCTTATCGAGCGCCCATTGCCAGTCAACCGGCGCGAAATGCTCGCTGTCCCTGGCCTTGAATAGTGGCGTATTCAAGCGCCCGAGCTTTTCCAGCTGCATCGCGCTTAGCTGCCTGAAATCGAAAAGACTGTGCTTGAATATAGCGTCGGGAATGGGCGGCTGAATATCGGTCGACTGTGCCTGCACGCTTTTATTGCATACCGAGGGGAATTCACCGCTTTCATTGGTCATGCCGCCCTGCTGACCACCCATGCCCAGCCCACATGCCTTGCATGCGTTCTTACTGGTGAGCGCCTTGGCACTGTTTAACATACCAATTTTTCTGACCGTTTTCAGTGTGTAGAGGATTTTTCGGGCTCCCCCACCCACAATGTCAGCTGGCCGCTTCACCTTGGACATACCCTACTCCGACTGCAAGTTGTTCTCTGCTAGCATGCCGCAATCCTCTCTGCCTGAATCAAAACATTGCGCGGGCTGAGCTGATGTTCACAAAATTGTGTCACCTTAACGCGGTACCCATGCTCCTCCAGATACAGCGCACAGTCCAGTACCAGCCACAATTCCAATGGCCGATTGAATATTTGCCGCAGCAGGTCCAGACGAAGGATATCCCGGTGTTTTTCTTTGGCGAGCTGCAGGTAATGCGCATAGTCGATTTGTTCTGGCAGCTGCAGCTGCCGCGAGTCGGCCGCCCAACGGCAGAAGCCAGGGAAGTCCTCTCGCAACACCGCCCTCTTGCATGACGGTACGCTTAGATACTCATCAATATTGCGAAGTTCGCGCTGCAGCGCATCAAACGCCAGTCGCCACAGGCGCTCCCTCTCCCGCATCCGCCGTTCACCGCTGCGAGCAGTCACCGTGTCCTGCACCGCCAAATGCAGCGCAGGCCGATCCAACTGCAACTGCGAGGCCGCAGCGGCACGTGACAAGGGCTGGTAATGCGCCGTCGATATCTTGTGGTAGCAGCAGGGTGACAATGCGACCACCTGCGCGGACGTTGTCGCTGCGTGTTGCAGCAGCCGATGATGCAACGCACCACAGGCGTGCAAACCGATATGCATGCTCTCGGATTCCGCGCAGGCATCAGGTAGCACTTGCATCACATTGTGCTGAAAGTACTGAATATTCCGCTGTTGCTGCAGTGCCAGCTTTTCGCCAGCAGTGACAAGAGCAGAATCCCACTCCAGACAGCTTACCGGCTGTTGCTGGCTGCGCTGCACGATACGACTCAAGTGACCTTTGCCGGCACACCAGTCCACCACTGGCAGGGCTCTGCGGGGCAGCGCGCCGGCAAACGCGAGAATTTGCTGCCATTTTCGGCCGGGTATATGGACGCTGTCGAAGCGATCGAATTGAATTTCGGCAACGGCTATCGTAGGTGGCGGATCAAACGTATAAAGCGCTGCACACAGCTGCGGCTCCAGCCGCCCAAACCAGCGCAAGCGGCGCGCCGCGCTGTCGTGTAACTGCAGCACCTCAGTGTCGCTCAGAGCGAGCAATGCGTCCTTCAGACGCGCATGGGTATGGCGCCATGGCAGATCGCCGCCGGTGAAAGGCTGCGGCCGCCACAGGCTTTGATTGGCAACAATCACACTGTCCAATTGCTCAAATGCTATTGCAAAAGCGCTGCGCACAATGACCTTCTAGCTATAAGAAAACATTACTTTCGCAATCTCAGCGCTTTTTGCCGCCTTTGGAAGCCGACTTGCCTCCCATCATTTTTGCAATCTTGCCGGTCATTTGGACACCGGGCATCATGCCCAGAAAATCTCCCTTGCCAACACCGACCCCGTTATGACGCAGGATGTTGTAAACCGCAGCATAGTGGAAATAAAAGTTGGGTAGCGCCCAGCCATTAAGGTAATCAGCACCCGTGAAACTCAGTGTGCCTATAGGTAGCTGCAACACAATCGTTTTATGCTCAGCACCCACAAACTGACTCACCTTTAGCTCCCCCAGAAAACCCAGGGTCCGCTTGATGCGCGCTTCCAGCTCGGAAAAGCTCGCTTCTGTATCTGCAAAGGGCGGTGTTTCGGCACCGGCAAGACGCGAGCAACATCCTTTGGCATGATCTGTTGCTATCTGCACCTGTCGCATCAGTGGAAACATATCGGGCGACAAGCGGGCATTCAGTAACACCGACGGATCAATTCCTCTGGTCTTGGCATCCTTAGCGGCCGCCTTCAAAATCCGGGATAGATTTTTCAGGTTGTGGACAAACACCAGCTTGGAACTCTGGTAGATCAATTCGCTCATAGTTATACAATCCTGTAAATGTTGGAAGCAAGGCGGCACCGTTATCATAATGCAGAACCGCTTCAATTGAATCATGGATTAGGGGCATACCGCACGAGGCGCTACACTACGCCTGTTTCATTCATTCGGTCAGGAGAGTAACAATGTTCAGTCATATCATGCTCGGTGCCAACGATGTAGCCGAAGCAAAAACCTTCTACGATGCGACGTTGGGAGCGCTGGGGCATGCCCCCGGGGTGATAGACGATAAAGGACGCTGCTTTTACTTCACACCAACCGGCATCTTTGCGATCACCAAGCCCATAGATAGTGAAGCAACCTCTTGTGGCAATGGCTCGACGGTTGGATTTGCAGCGGCCGACCCGGCTGCAGCAGACGCCTGGCATGCGGCGGGACTCGCCAGTGGCGGCAGCGCCTGCGAAGATCCTCCCGGTGTTCGCGAAGGCGCAGGTAATACGCTTTATCTGGCCTACCTGCGCGACCCGGCGGGCAACAAGCTGTGCGCACTACACCGCATGAAATGACCCGGCTCACGCAGCGGATGTCAACGCCGGCTAACCCGGTGGGTAGCAAGTAAACGTCAATTCCTGGCCCGCCGTTTGCGCAGACTCCCGGAGCTGCGCGCTGGTGTAGGCATTGTTCTGGGCGTCCTCATAGCGGCCTGGGGCGGTCAGGCGCAGCACGCGTCTCTGGCCCTCAATAATGCCAGCGCCCATCAACAGGCACTCTGCGCGCGGCGCCGTCACCTGCGCCCTGTCCTCCAGCAGCGTTAGCCGCTCATATGTCCAGGGGCTGTCACCTCTAAGCGTGACTTGCTGCCCTACAATAGGCGCAAAATTACTGTCTATGGCCATTACGAATCGAATGACATCGGCGCGGTTACCCGCTGCAGGCGACGGAAAATTGAATACCGGGTCTTTGAAGAAAGAGTCGAGTGTGTCTACGGCACCATCGTGCAAATAGCCGAACCCGCGCACCTGTTCGCCCATAAATGCGCCGTTACTGTTGGTACTGGAACTGCCGAACATTCCCACTTTACTGTAAGCATTGCGCATATGTGGCACCTTGAAGTCCTCGGCAATTCGCCCTCCTTCAAAAGACATTTTTCCGCCGCTACCAAACTTCTTCTGCACCGGATTCAGTTCGTGGCAGTGGTTGCAGCTGCCTATGCCCGTGATGTTATTGATATCAAAATAGATATTGCTACCCGCCTGCTGTTGCGGCGTCAGGCTATTATCAAGGTTACGGATCGGACTTGGCGGTGGCGTGAGCGCCATGGCGAAGTCAGTGAAATGTTGCATTTCCTCCTCCGACAATTCCTCCTGCCGCCCGACCAGCCCGACAAAGGCAGGGTTGAACTCCTTAAACGCAGCAGCAGCAACACTTTCCTGGCTGGAACCAACCATAGCGGGATTTTCACCGGTCTTGTCGCCACGCCAGTGTTGTGGGCCGCTGTCGACAATGCCGCGCAGCGTTTGCGTGGTCATGGGACCTTTCATGGGGTGAAACTGTGGCGTCATGATAGGGCTGTTATCGACATAGGGATTGGTATTTCTCTGCAAGCTGGCATCAGGATTACCCAGATCCCAAGCCAGGGCATCGTTGTCGGCAAAGAGATGGCAACTGGAACAGGCATTGACGCCATTGGCGGAGGTCAGCGCTGCGTCGTAGAGGAACTTTCTGCCCGCAACAACCGACTCAGGCTCCGGGTTATAAAGGGCCAGTGATGCCACTATGCGCCGCTGCTGCGTGTCGACGATAACGAGCGAGTTGTCAAAGCGCGTGTACACTGCCAGCCATTTACCGTCCGGCGAAAGCGCTAAACCGCTGGGGCCACCGCCCGGCAGGGTCAGGTAATTGGCCGCGTCCGGGGTAAAACTTTCCTGTGTGAGGTTAGCGGTGTTCAGGAAAGCCAGTTTGTTTGAGCCAAAAGCAGCAGCATAGAGTGTATTGCCGTCAGGACTTACTGCCAGCGCCGTTATCTGGCTGAGGCTTTTTTGCGACTCTGATTCGGGAACAGCGGCACCCTCGGGGCGGCTGAAATCCACATGCCTGTTCATATCGACATGTCGCACCCCAGTGTTTGTCACCACACTGATCCGCGTGTCTGCAATATGCCCGCGCACGGTGCTGGCGTCCAATCCGGGGCCTTCAAAGCGCACCTCGTTACGCGACTCCA
>JBDNIE010000137.1:0-7378 GCA_041688425.1 Halioglobus sp.
GGTCTATGGTCTATGGTCTATGGTCTATGGTCGGTGATGCTAATCGGCACGCAGGCAACGGATCAATCCGTTGCGCGGAGCAAGGCGTCCAACTGTTGCAAGCGCTGTGGTGTGCCCACATCCTGCCACTGACCTGAATATGGCTCTCCTCCCAGGCGGCCCTGCGCTATTGCGCTATCCAGCAGCGGCCGCAGCGGCATCTTTCCCGCTGGCATGCCGTCAAAAAACGCCGGCGTATAGATGCCCACTCCGCTGTAGGTCCAGCCGGTCGAGCCTGCGGCCAACACCCTGACCCAACGCGCGTCATCCAGCGCAAAATCTCCACCGGGGTGCTGTGGCGGATTGTTGACCATCACCAGATGCGCTGTTTCAGCGGCCCTCATCTTATAGGCGGCAAGCCGCTCAAAGGGGTAATCCGTCCATATATCCCCGTTGACGACCAAAAAAGGCGCACCCTCAAACTGTGGCAGAGCCTGCACAATGCCACCCGCCGTTTCCAGCGGTGCATCTTCGCGCGAGTAGGTAACCCCGACACCCCACGCACGGCCATCGCCGCAATACGCTGTGATCAGATCACCGAGATGAGAAACATTGATCACCAACTCACTGAATCCGGCTGCCGCCAGGCGCCGGATGTGGTGCTCTATCATTGGAACACCCGCCAAACAGAGCAAGGGCTTGGGTGTGTGATCAGTCAGGGGCCGCATGCGCTCGCCGACGCCCGCCGCAAGAATCATCGCCTTCACTGCGTTTTGCTCCAGGCCTGTTGCGCAATCAGCGGGGCCACGCACTCACTGAACCACGCAGTAAACTCGGCAAACGCGGGCTCCTGATCCGCATATCGCGTCGTTACCTCCAACACATAGTGTATGACCCGCGGCAAATCGTCGAGGTAGCCGGATTTGCCGTCGCGCAGGTAGAGCCGGGCGAATGTGCCCAACACTTTCAGGTGCCGCTGCAGGCCCATCCAGTCGAACCAACGCAGGAATGTAATGTCGTCGAGATCGACGGCCAGCCCTTGCAAACGCAGCAGGTCGCGATAGCTCAACGCCCACGCCTGTACCTGCTCAACAGGCCACTGTATATAACAATCGCGCAACAGCGATACCAGGTCGTAGGTTATTGGCCCCACCACGGCGTCCTGGAAATCGATCACCGCCAACTCGTCATCTGCTGTGAGCATCAGATTGCGACTGTGAAAATCGCGGTGCACCAGCATCGGGGGCTGCTCCAGGGCACTGTCGATAAGCCGCGCAAACAAGCGCTCCAACACTGCCTGCTCCTTCGCGGTCAGCGTGTGGCCCAGTAACTCCTTCAGAAACCACTGCGGGAAGCGGCTCAATTCCTCTTGCAGCAGGGCCTTGTCGTAGTAACCCAGCCCTGCGCGGGGTGTGTTCACTGCCGTCATCTTCAGCAGCACACCGAACGCCTGCTGGTAGCGTGTGCCCGCTGATTCGGCCTCTAACAGCGGCAAAAGCAAACGATCACCCAGATCCTCCAGCAGCAGAAATCCGCGATCAAAATCGACGCCGAGCACGGCGGGCACCTTCACGCCAACGTCGGTCAACAGCGCCGCTATGCTCACAAAAGCCTCATTTTTCTCGGTCGAGGGCGGCGCCTCCACCAATATATAGCTTTGTGAGGAAAGTTCGGCACGAAAATAACGGCGATGACTGGCGTCACCCGCCACTACAGTCAATGCTGGCAGCGCGTGAGCGGCGGGCAAACCCAGCACTGACAGTGCCCAGGGTAAAAGTTCTTGGGGCGCGAGGCGCGACGGCACACTGTTCTCCTGATTTAAAATTTGACGGACATTGGGAAGGGGATGCTTTAAACTTCCACCTTAGCCCTCTGATGTACCCTGAATTTAATGACACTCTGCCGTGCCCGACCCCATTATTGTCTCGCAAGCGCACTAGCGCAGATAGCAGCAATAACACTGGTATTGGGCCTGTCATTCACAGTCACGGCACAGGATAACAATCCCGAGGACTGCTCCGCCAATAAAAACGACCGCCCTGCCGCCTGTTCCTCCCAAGCCGAGATAACCGAGGCAACCTCCTTTGTGCCCACGCTTAGCTTCGACTGGGTGCCTTTGGAGGCGGTGCCAGAGTCGTTGCGCGATCGTCAGTGCCTACTTTGCGAGGGCCGCTACATTGACCCTCTGGCCAATGAAAACAAAAATTCGCGCCCCGAGAAGAATGAAATCCGTGCGCGCGCCGATCTCTCCGAAGTGCAGGAGCATGAAGTCGTCCTGACCGGCGATGTCACTGCCGTGCAGGGCTATCGCCAGACACGCAGTGATCAGGTGGTCATAAATCGCAAGGACCAAACCGCGATCTTCACCGGCGATGTCACGATGCGTGAACCCGGCGTCTTATTACTGGGGGATAACGCCAAAATCTACTCCAATACCGGCGAAGCCGTAATGTACGACGCCCAGTTCATCTTTCATGAAGAGCACCTGCGCGGTACCGCCGACGTTCTGGAACGTGACCAGAATGATGTTCTGCACATTCATAACGGCACCTTCACCTTTTGTGCCCCGGGAGAAAACGACTGGGCCGTGCTGTCGGATAGCCTGGTGGTTGATCTGGACGAGGGTCTGGCCACGGCCTACGACGCCACCATCGAGGTGGAGGGCGTTCCCGTTTTCTACACACCGTGGCTGCGTTTGCCGCTGGATGACCGCCGCCGCACTGGATTTTTATGGCCCGACTTTGGCAATGATGGCAATGGCGGCCTCGATATCAACGTACCCATCTATTTTAATCTGGCGCCGAACTACGACGCACTCTACGGCTCGCGCTTCATTCAGGAACGCGGCCTCGACCAGTCGCTGCAATTACGCTATCTCAACCCGTATGCCGGAAACTGGCTGGTGGGCGGCGCTTACCTGAAGAATGATGAGCGCTACCGCAACCAGATACCGGCTAACGAAAGCGCTGACCGCTGGCTGGGTGTGATAAAGCAAAATGGACTTTTTGAAGAGCGCTGGCGCTCCCGCATTGACTACAACAAAGCCAGCGACGTCGACTACATGATCGACCTGGAAGCCGCCAACATCGATGCTCAGCGCAGCACCGCCCTGCTGCAGATGGCTTCCGTGGACTATCTGGGCGACAACTGGCTGACAACCCTGCGTGCCCAGCAATTCCAATCGCTGGCGAATGACATCAGGGTGAATTATCAAGAGTTGCCACAACTCAACACGGTGTATCGCAGCGCGGGTACCCCGTTTGAACTGCAACCCATCGCTGTGACCCAGTACTCCAATTTTGGCTCCGACGAAGATATCGTCACCGGCCAGCGCTTGTATGGCGAGGCCGGCATGAGCTATCCCATGTTGTGGCAGTTCGGCTCCCTGGTGCCGACATTGAAATACAGGCAGGTAAACTACGAACTCAGCGACTCCCGCACCTTCGAAAATGAAACGCCCTCCGCCGGCAGCGGCCTGTTCAATCTGGACGGAGGCCTGGTTTTCGAACGCGAGACGAGCCTGAATGGCCAGGGCCTGCTACAAACGCTGGAACCACGTCTTTACTACCTGTACAGCGAGCGTGAAGATCAAACGGACCAGCCCGTATTTGACTCCGCCGACCTCACGTTTAACTACTACCAACTCTTTCGCGAGACACGCTTCTCCGGACATGACCGACTGGATGATGCCAATCAGATCTCAGCCGGAGTTGGCACTCGATACATCGACGAAACAACCGGTCGCGATCTACTCAGTGCCAGCATCGGTCAAATCTATTATTTTGAAGACCGCGATGTGCAGCTGCTCAGGGTAAGCGAGCCGCAAACGCAATCCACTTCGGACATCGCAGCGGAATTTGGCTACGCACCTACGCGTCAGCTGGAGTTTCGCACCAGCCTCGTCTGGGACCCACACGAGGAAAATATGAATGCCAGCTTTGTCCAGGGTAGTTACAAGATGGACAATGGCAGCATCTTCAACCTCGGCTATGCCTATCGAAGGGCATTTTTCCAAGGCCTGCAACCGCAAACAGAAGAGGCCAGAGCATCCACTTACCTGCCTCTGGACAAAAACTGGAGCATCTTTGCCTCGATAAACTACTCACTGGAAGAAAATCTCAGCGTAGAAGATATGATTGGGGTCGAATATGATACCTGTTGTTGGACGGTGCGCCTGTTGAACTTGCGCCTCTACAATAACGTCAATGGCGTACTGCCTGACTTTAATAATCCCGACCTGGAACAAAACCAGACTATTCAGTTCCAAATACTGCTGAAGGGTATGGGCGGTTTCGGCAACCGGATTACCAATATTATGCAAACCATGATTCGAGGTTTTGAAGATCATGAATATTAAGACACTACTTCTATCGGCGGGCTTTTTGAGCGCCGTTGTTCTGGTCGCACCCTTACAAGCAGCCACCGAAATCGTTGATCAGGTCGTGGCCATCGTGGATGACGACGTCATCATGGCCAGTGAGCTGCGAGAACGGGTTAACGCGGTGAGCTCAAATCTCAAGTCTCGGGACATGCAGTTACCTGCGGAAGATGAACTGATTCGGGAAACACTCGACCGACTGGTTCTAGAGAGCATCCAGATGCAAATGGGCGTCCGCGCTGGCGTTCGTATTTCCGACGAGCAACTCAACGAGGCCGTGCAGCGTATCGCCGCCCAGAATCGCATGACGCTTGAGCAATTCAGCGAGGCGCTCGCCCAGCAGGGCCAGTCCTATGACGAAATGCGCGAGCAAGTGCGCCGGGAAATGACCATTCAGCGGGTACAGGCTGGCAACGTCAACCAGCGCATTCAAATCACAGAGCAGGAGGTGGGCAACTTTTTGACTACGCAGGAGGGCCAGTCTCTAAGCCAGCCAGAGTTCCACCTGTTGCATGCCTTATTGCCGATCACCCCCGAAGCTTCTGCCGGCGATGTCTCCGCTGCCAGCGCGCAAGTCGATGCGGCAATGCAGCGTATTCGTGGCGGCGAGCCGTTTAAGGAGGTCATTCAAACCAGCACCCGTCCTTTTGCCTTCAATGGAGGCGATCTGGGCTGGCGCAAATTGGACGACCTGCCGTCACTGTTCACTGCGGTGGTTCCAGAACTGAAAGCCGGCCAAACTGCCGCTCCGGTGCGCTCCGACAGTGGCTTTCATATCGTCTTTCTGGAGGCTGTGCGCGGCATGGACCAGATTGTGACGCAAACCAAAGCCCGCCATATACTGGTCAAGCCCTCAGAGATTATGACCGACGACCAGGCGCGGGATCTTGTGGCGCAGTTACGGTCGCGCGCACTGGCCGATGAGGATTTTGCTGGTCTGGCCAGGGAGTATTCGGAAGACATCGGCTCTGCACAGGAAGGCGGAGAATTAGGCTGGACGACCCCGGGACAGATGGTAGCGGAGTTCGAAGCGGTAATGACCGAGACACCTGTAGACCAGATCTCGCAGCCGGTGCGCACCCAATTCGGCTGGCACATCATCAAAGTGGAAGGGCGCCGGGAGGAGGACATGACCAACGAGGCCTCGCGCGCCAAGGCCATGGACTATGTACACAATCGTAAATACCAGGAAGAGCTCGACGCCTGGCTGCAACAAATCCGCGATGAAGCGTTTGTCGATATCAAGTAGGGTGCTTTATGGCAGTTCCCAGGATAGCCGTCACCACGGGTGAGCCCGCAGGCATCGGGCCGGACATCGTGCTCCTCGCCGCACAGCAAGCGTGGGACGCCGAGCTGGTGGTGCTGGCCGACCCCGTCTTACTGCAACAACGCGCGCAGGCCTTAAAGCTCCACATCGACCTACAGGCATGGGCCCCTGGCCAGCCGGCACAGGCCAATAAACCGGGCACCTTGAAAATCTATCCTGTGCCGTTGGCGGTGCCGACTATCGCGGGCACACTCAACCCGGCTAACGCGGCCTATGTCATCGAGACTCTGAAACAGGCAGTGCGCGGCTGTATGGGCGGCTCCTGGCACGCCATGGTCACCGGACCTGTGCAAAAGTCTGTGATCAATGAGGCCGGCATCCCGTTCACTGGCCACACTGAACTGCTGGCAGAAGAAACCGGCGCGAAGCAGGTCGTGATGATGTTGGCGACGCAAGAACTGCGCGTCGCACTGGCAACAACGCACCTTGCACTGAAAGACGTACCACGCGCCATCACGACTGAACTACTGCTGCAGACCCTCGATATTCTGCACAGCGACCTGCAGCAAAAATTTGGTATTGCGCAGCCACGCATCGCTGTACTGGGGCTAAATCCGCACGCCGGAGAAGGCGGGCACATGGGGCGGGAAGAAATCGAAACGGTGATTCCGGTGCTGGAGCGGTTGCGCGCAACAGGCATGAACCTGCTCGGCCCGCTGCCCGCAGACACTGCCTTCAATCCGAAAATACTGGATAACTGCGACGCAGTGTTTGCCATGTATCACGATCAGGGCCTGCCTGTTCTAAAGTACTCGGGCTTTGGGCGCGCGATCAACATCACGCTGGGGTTGCCCATCATCCGCACTTCCGTGGACCATGGCACCGCGCTCGACTTGGCGGGAACCGGCAAAGCGGATTGGGGGAGTCTGCAACAGGCACTCACCATCGCCTGTCAAATGACCCAACACAGCAAACGCTAGCGTTTAGGTCGAAGCCACGACTTGTTTTTGCTGCGCTGCAATACGCGTCTCGGTCACGTGCTTGGAGTAGGCATCCGTCACTGTGTCAGCCGCGCCAATCGCCATCACTCTGCCCTCATCCAGCCAGACCACGCGGTTACATAACGCCTTAACCTGATCAGCCATGTGCGACACAAAAACCACCGTTTGCCCACCCGTGATGCGACTTTGCATGGCGACCAGCGCCTTCTCCCGAAAGTGGGCGTCACCCACACTGAGAATCTCATCGATCAGTAATATGTCTACGTGCGTCATCAAGGCGGTGGTGAAGGCGAGTCGCGAGCGCATACCGGCGGAGTAGTCTTTTACCGGCTCATTGAAAGACTCTCCCAATTCAGAAAAATCCTTGATGCTCTCAAGAAATGACTTGGCCTCTTTGCGAGAAGACCCCTGTAGCATCGCCGACAGATAGGCGTTATCGCGGCCGGACAACTCTGGCTTGAAGCCCAGCCCGAGCGTTAGCAGCGATGCCGATTTGCCCGGATGTATGCGCACCTTGCCGTGCGTAGGGCCCAGAATGCCTGCCATCAAGCGCAGCAAGGTGGTTTTACCCACACCGTTGCGCCCGATAATACCCAGAGTTTCGCCCTCATAGAGTTGCAGAGATACCTCGTTTAAAACGTGATGGGTGCCATGGTCAAACGATTTTTTGCCCGTGCGATAACTATGCGAGACGTTGTCCAGCTCCAACATGGCGAGCCTCTCAACGTCTACAGGCTCATCCGCTACTGCCAC
>JBDNIE010000138.1:0-4661 GCA_041688425.1 Halioglobus sp.
CCGCAAGGGCAGGAGCTGACCGCTGAGCAAATGCTGGCCTGGTTTGACGGCAAGATCGCCAAATGGTGGACGCCGGAAGCCGTCGAGTTTGTCGAAGAGTTACCGCATACGGCCACCGGCAAGATACAGAAAGTAACGTTGAGGGAGATGTTCAAGGATTACGCGTTTCCCGGGTAGTGCGCCAGACCTGCAATAGCTCAGGCTTGATTGGGTCGGATAAAAGCAAGCGGCTGAATACTTCGGAGGGTTCCCTCGTAAAGTTTGTTACTCTACCAGCGTATAGATAAAGACTGCCCGGCATTGCCCTGATTGAACAGTTGCAAGCGCAGGGCAGTAGTTTGCTGACTCATGTCCTTCGAGGGTTTGAGTCCTAATTGAAATACGGCTGCCTGAAACATCAAGGGCTACTGGCAAGTTATGCCGGTAGCGCCTGTGACGGAGCCATTGATAACGCAGTCATGCATAAGGATATTGAAGAAAAACGTGACTGGATAGAAATTAGGTTGTCTTTTAACTTACCTGACGGGTTGCAAAGTATTCGGATTAGTTCAGTATCTTTGCTAGCCCGTCGACTCGCACTTCAATGCGAACATGCAGTGTGAAAAAGCACAGTGTCAAAATAAAAATACAGTGCGACTGTTGCACTGACAGCAGGTTCGCCAATGCAGTAGATACGGCCAACCCGAGGCAAAGCGAGCGTGACCGACAACACCCAGTTAAATCAAACCATACTGAAAACCTTATGGCGTGATCGCTTTGAGCGAGGACTGCCCACTCTGCCTTTCGACGAAGTTCAATTTCGGCAGTGCTCGCAGAATGGCGAAGACGGTATATTGTTGTATCTTTTCACGTTGCTAGGAACAACTAATAAGAAATTTTTGGAGATTTGCGCGGGCGATGGGCAGCAATGCAACACTGCCAATCTCGTTATCAATCACGGTTGGAAAGGCTTGATGCTTGATGGCAAAGAAGAAAACATCAAGTCAGGCCGAGCCTTTTACGCGAAGCATCCTGACACCCTCATATGGCCTCCGAAATTTGTACATAGCTGGATCACTAGAGATAACATCAATGATCTGGTCATGCTTAACGGTATGAGTGGTGACATAGATCTTCTTTCAATCGACCTGGATGGCAACGACTATTGGATTTTTGAAGCGCTGGATGTGGTTAATCCGCGCATTATCGTGACTGAATATCAAGCCGCGTTCGGTGCCGATAGCGCCATTACCCAGCGTTATATCGAAGATTTCCGCATTACCGACTCCGCGAGGGCAGGCATGCCTCGCGTGGGTGCCTCTTTGCCTGCACTAGCCAAATTGGCAAAGAAAAAAGGTTATAGGTTAGTCGGCTGTGAAAGGCTCTGCTTCAACGCCTTTTTTGTGCGTGAAGACATAGGGCAAGATGTATTTCCTGAGGTCGAATTGTCGACTTGTTTTTTGCATCAGATGGCGCAGTATCGTCGACATATCCTTGAGCAGAATATCGCAGAGTTGGACAGAGAATTTTGGATCGAAGTGTGACCGTCGGCTGAATCGCTGCTACGGAATTAGACAGATACAGGCCAGAGAGCAGACTTTATACAGATTCTGAGCATTCACATGAAGAGGCTCCCAACTGACGATGGAAATTTAAATAGTTTGTCTGAAGTCTTTGGAATCGAGTGATTACGTCGCTACTCATTTCGTCTTGGGGGCCATGACTTTAACATCTTGGCTTCCATCGCCGATCGGGTTGTCAGTGGGAAGGATGTTGACCCAGATACGTTATACCCTGCCAAGACCGCAGACATTATGAGGCGTTACCTGGCCTTATTGGGTGATAAGCGAAAATACAAAAATATTATCGAACGGGGTATTTTTCGTAGCCGCGCTGCCGCCTTAGTACAATTGCTAGCAAAGCCGGAGAAAATGCTCGCGCTGGATAGATCCGAGGAAAGAATTGAGATTTTGGACAGGTTCGCAGAGTTGAGAGCGCTGAAGGCCGTTTTTCATGCGGAATATGGCGTAAATCAGTCGAATCAGAGCTATATCGTAGAGGACTATGCGTCCATTGAAATAGCAACTTTGAATGGGTTAGATCGCACTGACGGCGGTAATGGCGCGGCACAGCGACTGAGTTTTTCCCTACATGACGGCCAAATAGTGTCCGATTTCAGTTGCGCTGGTGGAATTAAGTGAGCGTCTGCGGTCGGCACTAGGTGAGGGGCCGCTGTCGGCACTCAGTGAGCTTTTTCAGACACCGATTCTCGGACCCTTCTCACGATCGCGTTGAGGTGGCAAGAGACTCTTTCCGGGGGGTTCTCGCAGACTACTGGTTGCGGCTGCTTTCGAAAAATAAGACCCTGGCGAGCCCCACTATGGCGACATTTTTTCACGTTTCCGCTTGATTCCCTCGTCGATCATCGTTATCTGCTTTTCGGTCAGTTCGTTTTTGATCGCAATCAGCAGTCTGAAGTGCGCAAGTTTGAATTTCGATTCCAGTTCGAGAACTTGTTCAGCCTGTAACAGCGCATCCGCTATCTTGATGGGGTAGACGGCAAAAGATTGCCGCAATAACTGTTGATCGTTTTGCAGCGTCCACTGCAGTTCAGCTACTTCAGCCTGAAATGTTTGCACCGCTTTTAGTATGTCCGCACGCTGGTTATCAGTAATACCCAGTGCCTGCTGGCGTCGCATAATGATGTCAGGCGGATAAAGGCCCATCATCAGCGCTTCACGCTTGCCTCTGTCCCCTGTCGGCGCCTCGGTTTGCGCTGCAGCGACAACCGAGAAGCTGAGGACCAAAAATAGAGCCATCATGGGTTTCATCCTGAACTCCCTTCAATTTTAATGGGCGTAATCCAGTTGCAGATAGTTAACGAGGGCGGCGTCAGTTATGTCTACACCCACTGTGGTAATCATTGCCGGCATGGTGCCAGGCGACATCGACATCAGTTGGTCTGTTGCCATGATGTTTTCACTCATGATGCTCGCGTACAGGAGACTGGGATCCTGTGATGACTGGCCGGACACGAGTAAGCCAGTCACGATGACTGCAGCCAGTGCCGCAGCCGTCATCGGGATGATAGCGTAAGACTTACGCCGAACAATCAGCGGGCTTCGCGCTGCCAGCACTTGTGCGTCAAAGATCTCGGGTAGATGCCGGGCGTCTTGCTGTCGCATCATTGCGAAACGCCGGTTCAGCTCTTTATCTACCAAACTATTTGAGTCAAATTGACTAGTCATCGTTTTCTTCCAGACAAAGTAACACCGACAAGCGCTTTTTCCCTCGGTGATAATGAGTCCGCACCGACCCCACCGAGACGTCCAATGCTATTGCGGTATCTTCAAGGGTCAGTTCCGCGTAGAACACGAGATGCAGCACTTCACGCTGTCTGGTGGGCAGTGTCATTAGGGCAACGTGAAGCTGTCGTGATGAATCATCTGCCTCCCATGCATCAGACACTATTTCTGAGGTGTCCGGAGTCTTATCACCGGCCAATGCAGCATCACTTGAAACTATTCGCAGGTTCAGTATTGAGCGCCTCTTGAGCGTTCTTTGCATATCGGCGGCAACCCGTTTTATCACCGAAAAGAACCAGGTTTTTGAAGTTGAATGGCCGGAATACCTGGCGCGTCCATCCAGCACCCGAAGATAGGCTTCCTGAAGCACTTCATCAGCGACATCACGCTGCCAGGCACAGCACGTAAGTGCCCAGCCAAAATTTGCGGCGTGATGGGCCTGCAGTTCCTCTATCACCGATTGCACCGGAGGATTCCTCTTCTGGTACGGAACCCAATAGTAACGGTCTGGTGCGGTAAATATACATACCGCTGTATCGCTAGCAGCTACCACACTAGATAAAGGTGAGCGGCGCGCCGGGGAAATTGGCCAATCCCGGAAGCGCCACCGCCAACTGATTGTCATCTAATCCAAACCAGCGGCCCAGTGGTGCAGCGAACTGTTCTACCGAAACAGAGGGAATAAGCCTGCCGTTGCCAGCGTCCTGCGCGTGCCCAAGCTGCGACACGGGGATATCGCCATAAATGTCACCGCCATTAACAGCGCCACCCACCACGAAGTGGTGTGAGCCCCAGCCATGATCTGAGCCGTCACCGTTTACCGTGAGCGTGCGACCAAAATCGGCAGCGGTAAAGGTAGTGACCTCGTTAGCGATACCCAGCTCTTGCGTTGCGGCGTAGAATGCTGCGACTGAATCACCTATGTCCTGTTGGAGTGCGGGTAATTCTGCAGCTTGTGCCGAGTGCGTATCAAAGCCACCGATGCCCACAAAAAAGACCTGACGCGATGCGCCAAGTGTACCGCGTACCGCCATAATTTCGGCGACTGCCCGCAATTGTGCGCCCAGCCCGCTCGCGGGGAAGGCTGTCGAAAGCGGCGACCCCGCCTGTAAAGCACTCGCAAGCGCATCGTTGGCGTCCAGTGACACTTGGCTTAGATTAATCAGGTCGCGCTCAAACAGGTTGCTGCGACTAGACCCCGCCGAAATGAAATGATCCCGCACGATCGAGCGCAACTCATTTCCGGCGGCATTAACCAGACGTATGGAGGGCACGCCATTGGCGCCTATCTCGTAGGGGGAGACAGAATCGCCAGTCAGAAATACCGAATTCCCTCCCACTGAGATCTGCGAAAAAACACCCTCTGCGTTGGCGTTA
>JBDNIE010000139.1:0-5541 GCA_041688425.1 Halioglobus sp.
CGCTAGTGGTTATGCTCAGAGTGTCGAGGTGCAGCTCGGGCATCGAGTCGCTTTAATAGCGATAACAGTGAGGCAATGCGGGCACTCTTTGGTGGTTGTTTCTTCATCAACAGGGGCAGCTTGAAGTTTGTTAATGCTTCTAATCAGCAGAAAAACCGCGAAGGCAACAATCAGAAAGCTGATCACGGAGTTGATAAACAATCCGTAGCTGATCGTAACCGCGCCAGCTTCCTGCGCGGCGGCCAACGTGCTGTAGGGGCCTGTGATGGCGCCTTCCTTCAGGGTGACAAACAGGTCGGAAAAATCTACGCCGCCAAGAAGAAGTCCAATAGGGGGCATAATGACATCAGAAACAAGGCTCTTAACAATGGTGCCGAATGCGCCGCCGATAATGATTCCGACGGCCATATCGACCACATTGCCACGCATGGCAAACTCTTTGAATTCTTTTAACATTAGAAAAACCTCAGCGATGATTATTATTGGATCGGATCCTCGGCGGTAGCATTCACTGGCGCGGTGATATTGTCAATTCCAGCGGCCGTTTTTAGCGCAGATGTTGTTGCCCTGTGCCTGCTCTATTAGACCGCGCCACGGGAGCGCAGTGGTTCCATCTGCAGGCACCTGTCATCTCATACTGCAGTAACCCCCTTGGCCTTTTTGTGAGTTGCATATCCGCTTTACGAAAGAGTGTCCGCAGCCGTAAAACAGCGGTGTAGATTTCACGCGTGAAAACGTTAAGCAGTGCCCATAATTTTCAGCTTATCTCTGCTTTTACAGCGTATTTCGTTGGCCGTCTTTTGACGTAGCGGCCTAAACGATAGCAGGCCGGGCGCTATTGCAGGGTCATAAGCGCGTAAATGTCATGTCAAAGCCTGCGCGCGAGGCGGGGAGAATGTTTAGCGACAGACGTATTTTTTGGTTACTGCACATTGGCAGGGTATCTGCGGGCTATCATTTTCATGTCGTTGGGTGGCGCCATCCCGGGCGCAGCGAAAGGCCTGTTGTTGGGCGCATAGGCGGCCTGGGCCGAGTGGAAGTCGAAACAAACCAACCGCGCGTCGATACGCCAAAGCAGAATAATCGCAACGGACGCCGAAGGTTGTCTATGCCGGCGCCCGGAGGTGCCTCTGTAATAACCATTTAGTCAATTAGTAAGGCGCTGTTATTCCCTAAAGATATTATCAATAAATTCAATAAGGTACTGGACAATCGTGATAAATCACGAGAGTATTAACCCACTCGCGGCATAGACATGTCGTAAACATCTGATGTGCCAAGCGGCCTGCAGTAATGCACGGAGTACACGACTTGAAAAACCTAATAAAAATTCAGATTATCCTGGTTTTGATGTTGTGTGGCCACCAGGTTCAGGCGCAGACGCTAAAGGGGTCGCGCACTTCCATCGACAACCAATACCTCGCTGCGGTGTCCTACGGGTACACCTTCGTTAAAAGCGCTCATACTGTGAAATCCGGTATTCGAGCCAATCAGTTGATTCGCATCTCGCCCGATCGCTATATGGATTTGCACGATGTTTCGTATCCTTATGCGGTGCCCGCTACGCAATTATTCCTGACTCGGCTCAGCGCGCAGTACTTCAGCGCATGCGGTGAGAAACTCACTGTCACCAGTCTGCTGCGGCCCAAGGATCGCCAGCCGGCCAACTCGGTTGCGCGCTCGGTACACCCCACAGGGATGGCGGTTGATCTCAGAGTACCGAAGTCCGATAAGTGTCGCTCGTGGCTTGAAAATACGCTGTTGTCGCTGGAGCGGGAGAAAGTTCTGGATGTCACCCGCGAGCGTTATCCGCCGCATTATCATGTGGCAGTATTCAGCCGCACGTATGAAACCAGAGTGGCCGAATTGACAGGTTCCAAGTCTGGCGCGAGTAGCAAGAGCAGCATAAGTAGCAATTCCAGCTCGGCGCAGGTCAGATCCTATGCCGGGTCCTACACCCGGTATGCCGTGCGCAGAGGCGATACTTTATCTGAGATTGCCAAGCACAACGGGATCGAGGTCGCACAGTTGCGTGCCGTTAACACCTTGCGTGGAAACTTGATCAATGTCGGGCAGAAGCTGCGCATACCCTCTGCAGGTGGCGGCAATAGCAATCAAGTGGTGGCATCGTACGAAACGACTCATCGCGTCAATCGCGGCGACACCCTGTGGCGCATTGCAAATCGCTATGGTACCAGTGTGCAGCAGTTGCGCCGCGCCAATGGCAAAACCAGCGATAAGCTTCAGGTAGGCCAGGTGTTAAAGATTTCCAAGGGCTAGTCCTTTGCTGCGGTCGTTGATCGTATGTAAAGCCTGTCAGCCACATTACGCAAGACCCCCATACTCTGTTCATCGCAGAAAAATTTAGCTGAAGTGCGCGCAGACTTTAGACGGCAGACCCACGCCTTAATCCTCTGTTACTCTGGTGTATGCGTTACCGGCGTGATCAGTAACCGTGTGCACGCTGCAAGCCGCAAGCCGATGGAATCAACACCACTGATGCCGACTGCAAAACCACGATGTTTTGGTATAGTAGCATCACACTACATACACCAGCTCTGGAGATTCACATGCCCGCACTTCGCTTTAACCATATGGAACTGACGCTGCCGATTGGCACGCTGGCGCGCGACCGGGAGGCGATAGTCGGTTTTTACAGTGAGGTGTTTGGCTTTGACGCGATTGATGTTCCGTTGTTTGATAGCTCGGGACTCCTGCTGCGCACCGATCCCGAGACCAGTCAGTTTTTGTTGCTGATGGAGCAGGAGGAGCATTTGCAGTCTCCTGGCTATGACCACCTTGGTTTTCTGTTCGAGACCCGTGAGGAAGTGGATGAAAAGCTGGCATTGTGCAAACAGTGGCAGAAGAAGGATGACCGGCTGCGGTTCAAGGAGTACGACGATCTGGTCATCAGCCCTACGGTCACCCATGCGTTCTATGTGCATTATTTGTTGCCTATCTGGTTTGATATTCAGGTAATCGAGTACGAAGCGGGTTCTAAACCGGCCAAGGACTGGGTGTTCGGCTGAGTCGCGTGCGCAGGGGCCTGCTTTGCCTGCTGGGTCTGGGCCTTGCCTGCGTTCTTGCGCTGCTCGCCTTCACTGTACCCGCACACTGGCAAATCAGGCAGATCACCCCTGATCTGCCTGACTGGGCGCAACTCGATGCTGCGCTAAATACACCCGATGGTCCCGTTAGTCTGGCAATGATCAGCACTGCTGTGCAGACCTCCACGTTTGGTGAGATAGGACATCCAGGTATTTTGCTTACCTGGCCGGACGGACGACACTTCCTGATCGATACCGGAATGCCGCCGGAAGCTGCTCAGGCGTTCGGTGAGCCCATGGAGTTGCTTGGGGCTGCGCCGATCACGACGTATGGTGCGGTTGCGACGCAGTTGGGTGTCGCCGTTGATGGCGTGCAGGGCATCGCTTTCACTCATTTGCACAACGATCATACCGACGGCTTGCCCGGTATCTGCGATGCGCAGTTGAAACCCGCTACCGTCTATCAAACGCGATTGCAGCGCGAGAAGCTGAATTACACGACTAAAATCGGCCTAAAAGCGTTGGATGTCGCTAAGTGTCCGCGACAGGTTTTAACGGCAGACACGATCAAGCCAGTGCCCGGTTTCCCCGGTCTGCTTGCTATCTCTCTGGGTGGGCATACGCCCGGCAGCACGCTGTTCGCTGTGAGGATAGATGATCGAAGCTGGATTTTCTCCGGCGATATCACCAATAACCGGCAATCGATTCTAGAGAACCTGCCCAAACCCTGGTGGTATAGCACGTTGGTGGTGCCGGAAGGTACCGAGCGCACCGCAGTGCTTCGCGACTGGCTCAGGCGTCTGGATGAGCGGCCCGGGGTTACCGTGCTACCAGCCCATGATACTGCGGCAATGGCCGCTGCGGGATTGCCTGTCTGGCCGTCAGCGGTGAAATAACGTTTTCGCCCCGACAAACCGACCTTATTTTCCGCTCTCGTCCAATTTCTCGCACCGAGCGACGGCCTTCCGTCCCTGCTGGTTTGATAACACCATGACTTTGGATACCATGCTCGTTGCTCATCTACCGCACCATCAGGACGTTCATTATGCGAATTGCCATTATCGGGGCCGGCCCTGCAGGAATTGCGGCCGGCCGGGAACTACTGCAAAAAGGGTTTACTGACTTTACGATCTTTGACGCACTGGACGCTCCCGGTGGCACTTGGCGTTTGCATTCTTATCCAGGGCTGGCCTGCGATGTCTGGGCGCACTCGTATTCGTTTACCTACGCGCCCAACCCGGATTGGAGTGCCAACTTTGTGGGATTTGCTGAAATACAACGCTATCTGGCGGATTGCGCCACGCGTTTCGGCCTGAATACGCACCTGCAATTAAACACCCGCATCGCCCGCGCCGAGTATCTTGAGAGCGGAAAATGGACGCTTGAGTCGACTGCCGGCCCGCTCGGAGAATTCGATATTCTCATCAGTGCCATGGGTAACCAACACACACCGCTTTATCCCAATGTTGAAGGGATAGAGAGCTTCGCCGGTGATAGCTGGCACGCAACCTGTTGGAATCATGATGTGGATCTTAAAGGTAAACGAATCGTCGTCGTTGGCTCTGCTGCCAGCGCTGTTCAGATTGTGCCGGAATTGGCCGCAGTGGCAGGCCACCTAACGGTGCTGCAGCGCTCTGCCAACTGGATCATGCCGCGCAGGCGCAAGGAATATACTGACACACAGCGCAGTCGCTTCAGGAAATTTCCCGCTCTGATCAAGATGACGCGCTGGGTGCAGCGCATGATGATGGGGCAGGTGGCACATGCCGTGACCATCGGCCACAAGCGAGTGGGGCAATTTGAAGGCATGGTGCAGAAGTTTATCAATAGTGCCATTGATGATCCGGCGCTGCGCAAGGCGTTGCTACCGGACTCACGCTATGGCTGTAAGCGTGGCCTGGTGTCCGACGATTTCTATCCGGCATTGAATCGCGACAATGTCGAGCTCATTCCAGAGGGTCTGTCGCGTGTCACGCCCTCCGGTATCGTGACCGCCAGTGGGCGAGAAATTGACGCCGATGTGATTATCTACTGCACCGGTTATAAGATACTCGACTACGACCGCTTCGACGTTATCGGTAAGGCCGGAAAGAATCTGGGCGAGGTCATGGGCAATGAACCGCGCTCCTTTAAGGGTATTTCGGTACCGGATTTCCCCAATTTCTTTTTTGCGGTGGGACCCAATGGGCTGGTTTTGAATGTTTCCTATTTCATCACCGCCGAACGGAATGTTCAGACCATCGTGGGTCTGTTAAGTGATCTCCAGCGCACTGGGAAATCTTCCATGGAGGTCAAGCGCGAATTGTTTCAAGGTTATAACGACGCGATGGATAAAGAGTTCCCCCGTTTCACGTGGGGAGCACCCGATTGTAATAGTTACTACACCAACGAGTCGGGGCACGCTTCTTTCTTGTTTGCGGGCACCTTCAAGGAGTATGCGAAGTTGCACGAAGATGCCGGTTTGCAGGAATACAATGTCGCTTGATGGATGATC
>JBDNIE010000140.1:0-12377 GCA_041688425.1 Halioglobus sp.
GGCTCGGCTGTTACCTGCAAAGAGCGACTCCATCCAACCGCCCTATCCTGCAACGACTTGGTGAACTTCTGTTCGCCGCCTGCTTGCCACGTTAACTTTCCAACCAACGGCTTCAGGTTGATGGCTGTAGGCATAGTGGATGCCACCCGCATTGCTGCGGATTCAATCACCGGATACCGTTGCAGCAGTCCTTTGCCGACCATAAACAACACAGCGCCGGCAGCCATTGGCCAGGCAGTATTCCACAGGGCCTCTGCTGAGTAGGCATAGCGCAGGAACGGCGCAGCTTGCGGCAGCAAGGGCAATGCGATCAATCCTGCCACGACGAGAAAAATATAAGCCGACCAGCTTAGTTTGCCAGTGGCGGCCGCAGAGAGCTTGGCGTCGGCGCTAAGTTTCAGTAGCTGGACAAACCGCAGCATCAACACGGTTGTTGCCATTGCTGAAAGTGACAGCAGTAATATCAGCCAGCCAAATTCTGCAACAGATTGTTTGAGCGCGAATTTTGCGATTGCGCCGCTGGTAAACGGTGCGCCGGCCAGCGCCAGAGCGGGCAGCAGGAACACCAGCCAGATGAGACCGCGCCAGCGTCTGGCCCTCTGCAGTGCGGGCGCCAGGCCAACGCTCAAAAACAGCGCGCTTTTTGCGAGCCCGTGATGCACCACATACAGCAACAGTGCGGGAAACAGTGCGGGCCACAATTCGGGCGCCATTAACGCCACGCCGACGCCGCCTGAAAGAATACCCATCTGGCTAATTGTGGAATACGCCAGTAGTGCTTTTACATTTTTTTGCATGAGGCCCAGTACCACTGCAAAAAAAGCACCTGCCAGACCCAGTGTCACCAGCACGGTGCCAGGCTGTATCATCTCCTGCTCGCCTAGCGGCAGGAATCGCCACCATCCGAGCACACCGGCCTTCACCATCAACCCACTCAATAGCGCGCTAGCGGGCACGGGCGCAACGGGGTGAGCCAAGGGCAGCCAGAAGTGCAGTGACAATAATCCTGCCTTGATACCAAAGCCGATCAACAACAGCCAACTGACCCAGCTGGCCTGCAACATGCTGCCCTCGGCGTTCAGGCTCATTCCGACCATTGCCGCAAACAACACAACCTCGCCGATGACAACCCACACTAAATAGGAGCGGCCAGCCCGGCGCGCCGCTTCGCTGCCTGAGTGCACCACCAAGCCGTAAGCGGCCAGACTCATAAGTGTGTAGAAGGTGATAAAGCCAAATAAGTCCTGCGCCAGTATCAAACCAAAACTGCCGCACATGCTCAGCAGGTAAAAGAAGCAATAGCGCACTGGATTGGCGTCGTCGCGCAGATAGTCACGCCCATAGAGTCCTGCGACGATCCACAGTGTTGCAGCCAGCAATAAAATCACCTGAGTGGTGTCGTTCAGCGCCATCGTGCTGCCCAGAAATAACCAGGGCAGAACAGTCGCGCCCTGTGTTGATAGCAGTGCCACGCCCAATGCCGGCACTGCTGCCCACGGTGTTAAGACGGCACATCTGGCGCGCACAGGATTCATGAGCAGCGTACACGCCAAAACGAGCGGAGTGATAACCGCAAGCCACAGAAACGGCGCCGTGAAATCGGCTTGCTGGGCCACATCGTAAACTGTCATCCCGTACTCACCTGCTGCGATGAGTTTTGCCCAGCTCAAAGGGCTGAACGAGGCGTTGGCGAAGACACCGACTAAAACGGCCAGTGCTGCTGTAATCGCCGGTGGCAGTAGCAGCATCCAATGCGTCTCGCGCAGCAGTGTATCCGAGGATTCTGGCCAGACCTGTGTCGGTGCCTTAAACCAGGCCCTGTAGATCACCGGCAGAAAATACGCCGCGTTCAAAAAGCTGCTCACGGCCAGCACGCCAAGCACCCAATAGGCGCCTGTTTCGATCGCCCCGATACCGAGATACCACTTGGATACAAAGCCCGCTATCGGGGGCAGGCCAATCATGCCCAGTGCGGCAATCGTAAACGCCGTCATAGTGACCGGCATACGCCGCCCTACCCCGTCCATTTCGCTGATTTTATGGATGTGCAGCGTCTCAGCCAAGTTGCCGGCGCAGAAAAACATGGTGATTTTCATGAGGCCCTGGTGCACCAGATGCACCATGCCGCCAATGGTGGCGATGGGCCCGGCTATCGCGGTACCCAGCGCAATGTAGGACACTTGGCTGATCGTAGAATAGGCCAACCGTCTTTTAAGATCGTTCTGGAACAGCGCTCTTACCGAGCCATACACGATGGTAAACGCAGCGAGAACGGCCAGCACCATAGTGACACCCAGCTCGCGGGCAAACTCTATTCCATATACTTCGTAGACCACACGAATGATGCCAAATGCACCAGCCTTCACAACAGCAACCGCGTGCAGCAGAGCGCTTACGGGTGCTGGGGCGGCCATCGCAATCGGCAGCCAACCATGCAGCGGCACCAGTGCGGCCTTCACACCAAGACCTATGATTAGCATCCAGAAGATGATTACCAGGTGCATGGAGTCCAGCGTTGGCAGACCGGACAGAATACCGGTTGGTGTGAAATCCACCGGGCCGGCAATCGCCATCAGCCAGACAACACCTGCCAGCAGAAGTGCGCCGCCCCCCAATGTGTAGGTGAGATAAATGCGCCCCGCACGTAATGAGGCCTGGTTGCCCTTGTGCACCAACAGTGGATACGTCGTGAGGGTCAGCAGTTCATAGAAGATCAGAAACGTAATAAGGTTCCCCGCCAGCGCAATTCCGATCGTTGCGCCCACACAGAGGTTAAAGAATCCGAAGAACCGGGACCGGTCTTTTGTACCCTTGAGATAGCCAACGGCATAAATCGTAGTCAGTAACCAGAGAAAACCCGACAAACTGACGAACAGAAGAGACAGCGCATCCGCATGCAAATTCAGGTCGACACCCGGCAGCAATGGCAAGCGCGTTTCATAGACATCGCCGCTGGCGACGCCAACCAGCATGATGACGATCAGGCTAAGGCACAGCAGCGTGCCGCCAATATTCACCAGGAGTCTCGCCAGGCGACGCTCTTCCTTAATGGCGAAAATAAAAATACCCGGTAGCAGAGCGCTGAGAACGATCAGCAATGGCAGGTTGTTATTGAGGTTAAAAATGTAATCCGTCACGCGCTCACCGCTGCACTGACACTGAGCAATTCCAGCATCCAACCGGCATTAAAACCCATCAAAATAGCCATCACCGCTAGCGCCAGCCCGCACAGCGCCATGGTCAGGGGAACGGGCCGAGCATGCCGCTGCGCAGACAACTCAGCCGCTTGTGACTGGTCAAATACTACGTTTAGAAATCTGAAGATATAAGCGGCCGCCAGCAAGCCGCCAAACAGTATTGCCGCCGCCCACCACCACTGCCCGCTGGAGATGGCACCACCGAGCAGCAGCCATTTGGCAATAAACCCAGCGCTGGGAGGCAGGCCGATCAGACTGGCACCGGCAATGGCGAAGGTGAATACATCCAGCGGCTGTTCGCGCGCGATGCCACGTAGACCGTCAATGTCATCATGGCGATAGCTGAACATGATATTACCGGCGGCGATAAACATGGCGGATTTAGCCAGTGCGTGCGCGACGACAAAATACACTATTGCAGCCAGTGCACCGCCGCTCACTTTCCAGGCATCAATACTCGTAGCCGACAGCGGAAAAAGAAGAAACAGATAGCCCACCTGTGCCACTGTTGAATAGGCCACCATCACTTTCAGGCGATGTGCGCGATACGCTGAAATACAACCCCAGAAAATCGCCGCCGTTCCGAGCACGCCCAATAACTGCAGGGCCAGTGTCGTAGTCGCAACCGGCAGAATATCCAGCCAGAAGCGCACCATTAAATAAAATGATGCCTTGACCACCAACCCGGAGAGCACGGCGCTAACCGGAACAGGTGCGGAGGCATGAGCCGGGGGCAACCAGAAATGCAGCGGTAGCAAGGCCGTTTTGAGCAGGAGCCCAACACTGATGAGTGACAGCGCAGCCCAGGTTAGGGGATTCGCCTCGGCCAGCGACGCCAGTTGCGCAAGATCCAAGGTCCCATAGGCACGATACAAAAGCGCTACACCCAGCAGATAGCAGAGTGAGCCCAGCAACCCGACCAGGGCATAGCGCAATGCGGCAACCAACGCTGCGCGGTCACCCGACAGGGCTATGAGCGCCACTGAGGCCAAACCAATGATCTCAAGCGTCACATAGATATTGAAGGCATCGCCTGCCAGAAACACGCCATTCAAGCCTGTCGCCAACAGCCACCACAGTGGCCAGAAACGCGCGCCCTTGTTCTTGTCGGTAAAATAGAGCGCACTGTAGACACTCAACACCAGATACAGCACAGCCGTTGTCATCAAAAGAATCGCCGCCAGGCCATCGGCGATCAGTTCAATGCCCAGCGGCGCGCTCCACCCCGCAAGGATATACCGCATCTCCACAACCGTGTCCGGTAAACTGAGCGCGATCAGCAAAAGGCCTGCCAACAGTACCTGCGCCAATCCAAACAGTGCGTTCAACGCAAGGCGAGGGTGATGTGATGCCATCAGGAAATTGCAGATAGCCGCCAGCAGCGGCACTGTGACGATGGCGGGAAGCAAATACGGAGCAATAAACTGCAAGGTCATTGCTGCGGGTTCTTGCGCTTTTCGTTATCCAGTTTACTGATACTGATGGCTAGCCAGAGACAGAGACACGTTCCCGCCACTGCGACAACGATACCGGTCAACACCAGAGCATGCGGTATCGGATCAACGGTGTCTGGCCCGTGCAGCGCGGTGGCTAAAAATAGCATGAAGACACCAATGCCCATCATATTAATGGCCACCAGTTTACGCACGATATGCCCGGCTACGATCAGACCAAAGAGTCCAATGGCGAATAGCGCGATGCCGGTGACGCTATAGATCAGCTCCTGGGTCATGCCGGGTGGCCTGTTTTTGCTCCATCCATTGAACGCTCTACTGTTGCGGAAGTCGTCGAGAGACAGGTAAACAGCAGGAGCAAGGTAGCCGCAATAGAGAGTGTCAAAGCGATTTCTATAAACAAAATATAGGACGCGGCATGTGCTCCTGGATATTGCAGCAACGTGCCCGTGATAGCGACACAAGCAATCGCTACCGCGACGAATACCATCAGACCAATAACCAGCGAGCCACGCGCGCGATGCGATTGCCATTGCAGGGAATGATTCTGCGCCAGTACTACGGCAATACAGGCACTGGCTAGCACTGCGCCTGCCTGGAAAGCGCCACCCGGTGCATACGCCCCGCTCCACAGCAGAGACCCAGAGACCAGAACGGCGATGGGGACAAGCCAACGCACCAGGTCTGCGAGCATGGGGTCCTTGTTATGGTCTGTGTTGACAGTGGCTGCTCTCGACCCCGATACCCGTGTTCTGCCCGGCACCATCGCGACTGCAACGATCAGCAGCACTGCGATCTCCAGCAGTGTGTCGTAGCTTCTAAAATTAAGAAGCACTGCCGTGACAGGATTTTCGACGCCACTCTGTGGCAGCGCGCTGGCAATAAGCGCGGCAATCTCGGGGGGTGCTTTGGGTGACAACACTATTGCGGCGATGAGCGCACCGCAGGTTACTGCAATTAATAGCGCACAGAACCAGAGCGCGCCCACTGACAATCCGCTGCGATTGGAATCGGCCTCTACCAGTTCGAGATTACGAAACATCCTCAAAACCTCTGCGCCCGCCACCTTGCAACTGTCTTACCGCAGACAGCAACATCGCACCTGTCAGGCCGGCCCCAATCGCGACCTCGGCAATCGCCACGTCCCAGGCATTGAGCCTTGCCCAGATGATCGTCACCAGCAACCCAAGGCTGATGAACAGCACAACGCAGGTAAAGATTCTCGCCGCGCTCAAAGAAAGCACTGCGAGCACTAGCGCGCCGATGGCCAGCATCAAATCAAGCGTCAATTCAGGGGCCATGATTCAGGCGCTCCGCTGCAGTTCGCTCTTTATGATTCGGTGCACTGTGATCCGGCGCATTGTGATCCGGTTCGCTGGCAGTGGTCAGCGCATAATTAGCAATGAGATAACTCGATACGGCGCCCGCTTTAATTGCGATGACCCAAATCAGTAACAGCTGCGCGGCACCCACCCAGGACTCCATCTGTGGCAGCAAGCCGATGGCAATGAGACCCAACCCCAGATTGTCAGCCTTTGTCAGCGCATGCAAACGACTGAAAATATCAGGGAAACGCACCATCCCTAGCGTGCCTGTGAAAAAGAAGAAGACGCCCGCCGCTATCATCGTCATAGAGAATAGATCGATAATATTCATTTCTCTCTCTCTGCCAATTTAACAAAGGCAATCAATACAAGTGGCGCTAGCAGCGCCAGTACCAACGCTGCGTTATAGACCGCTGCCTGCTGCTTCAGCGTCGCCAGCAGCATCAAAATAGCAACACCCAGTGTTCCGAACAATTGCGCCGCTAGCATGCGGTCTGCGGCGGTGGGACCGCGGACTATAGGCCAAAGCCCGCACAGTAAAGTGAGTAACAACAGCACGATGATCACGGTGAGATACGCGGTCATTGGCGTTTCACCTGATCATCCGCCGAGTAGACAATGGGCACATTAAGCAGAGCGCCGATTCGCGCCTCGCAACTTGCAACAATGCCGTGGTTGTCCGCCTCCCGATCAAGTGCATGTATCAGTAATTCGTCACCCTCCAGCGCAACGCTCACGGTTCCAGGCAACAGGTTGACCAACTGCAAAAAATACAAGCGTGATTTGCCTTCTGGCAGTTGTAAAGTGAAGCGCAGAAACCCGGGCTGCAGTGCCGCTTTGGGGCCAAGGGCAAAGCGGGCACTTTCGCAGCCGCCGGTGAGCGATTGCCACAGGAAAAACAACGCAAACCTCGGCAGCGCCAGTGCCTGAATTCTTGCCTCATTTGCTGCGCCAGGAGCACGCGAAGGCTCTAGACCAGGGCGCGCAGGCTCTATACCGGGAAACAAACGGAGACTACACCAGACAGCGAGGGGTATTGCGAAAACGCCGAGTACCCAGGATTCATTGTCACCGCTTAACAGTATCCACCAGAGCGCACTAAACAGGAGCGTCCGGCTGACAACATCGCCTGCCATAGCAGACAGCGCTCCGGCAGGGCCGGCGGCGGGCGACTTTACCGCTGTCATGACACAACTCCTGCTGGGATGAAATAGGGTTTTGGGCGTGGAGCGTCGCCAACAACAATTTTGAGCAATGAAGTCTCAAATAACGGACTCATTACGTATTATGGCAGAGTCCTTGACCATGTAAAGACGATTACGTTTTGAGGTCGGACAGTGCTCGGGATGAGACGTTATGCAATGTTTCAAACAAACAATAATAACATTGCGACCTAATGGGTAATGCTATGACAACAAGCAGCAGTGATTCGTAATGAGGAAGATCGGAGGCCGATGTTCAACGCTTGGCCGGCACTTTGCGAGCCGCCTTGCTAGTCGGTTGAACCTTCGTCCGGGTTGGCTTGGCAACGGCCCGTTGCGCCGGCGCTGCAGTCACCATGGAAAGCAGATTGCCGATGCGGCAGTGCGCTTCCAGCGGGTGTCGCAGTGGCACGGTGATATCGATGCGGTAAGTGTTGCGGCGCCCGTCCCGAGTGCGCTCCAGGACACCCGCAAGCTCCAGGTCGGCCACGATTCGCTGCACTGCGCGCTCGGTCACCCCGACGCGGGCCGCTACCTCGCGCAGAGTCAGATCCCCGTTTGCAGCAAGACACACCAGCACGTGCGTGTGGTTACTCAAAAAGGTCCAGCTTGGGGTTTGTTCACTCATCTTCGCATCTCCTATTGACACGACTAGTATTTCACGACTTATAATACACGAAATACTTTTCGCATATAGGAGGTTCCATGTCTACAGCCATTGCACGCACTCTCTCTACTTTGCCGTCCCCTGCCCCACGCACCATCGCGGTAGCCGCCGGCGATGGCATCGGCCCCGAGATCATGGACGCTGTGCTGGCCGTGCTGGCCAGCGCCGATCCGGGCCTGAGCTTCCACTCGGTCACTGTTGGCCTGGAAGCCTATAGCAACGGTGCCCTGTCAGGCTTCGGCCCGGAGGTGATGGAAGCCATCGCCGAGCACGGCGTCATCCTCAAGGGCCCCATCACCACACCCCAGGGCAGTGGCTACAAAAGCGTCAACGTGAGCCTGCGCAAGTCGCTGGGACTTTACGCCAACCTCCGGCCCTGCGTGGCCTATCACCCCTTTGTCCCCACCGGCCATCCGGCCATGGACGTAGTGATCGTACGCGAGAACGAGGAGGACACCTATGCCGGCATCGAGCACCGCCAGAGCGACGAAGTATACCAGTGCCTGAAGCTGATCACCCGCCCTGGCTGCGAGCGAATCGCGCGCTTTGCCTTCGAGTACGCGCGCAGCCACGGACGTCGAAAAGTGACCTGCATGACCAAAGACAACATCATGAAACTCACCGATGGTTTATTCCACGGGGTTTTCGACGAGATTGCCGCCGAATACCCTGACCTCGCCAACGAACATATGATCATCGACATCGGCACTGCCAAGATGGCGGTCAATCCCGAGCGCTTCGACGTGGTGGTGGCGCCCAACCTCTACGGCGACATCCTCTCGGACGTCGCCGCCGAAGTGGCCGGCTCTATCGGTATTGCGCCCTCCTCCAACATTGGGCGCGACTGCGCCATGTTCGAGGCGGTGCACGGATCGGCCCCTGACATCGCGGGCACCGATCAGGCCAACCCTTCGGGCCTGCTGCTCTCGGCGGTGATGATGCTGGTCCATCTGGGCCGCAATGAATCTGCAACACTTATCCACAACGCCTGGCTGCGCACCATCGAGGACGGCGTGCTGACCGCCGACATGGCCGCTGCCGGCGGGCCCCCACCCGCGGGGACGCGAGCCTTCTCACAGGCCGTCATTGAGCGACTGGGCCAGCAACCGCAGAAGCTTGCAGCGATGGACTACCCGGCCACCGAGGCTGTAACGGCACAGGCCAATGCTGTGCCACCGGCGCCGCGAGTCATCGCGAAAAAGGTTCTGGTAGGCGTGGATGTGTTTGTGAACTGGGACGAGGCCAAGCGTGATCCCGAGGCACTGGGCGCGCAACTGCAAGCGCAGGCGGCGCCCGACTGGCGACTGGCGCTGATAACCAACCGCGGCGTAAAGGTGTTTCCGAACGGATTCAAACAGACACTGTGCACCGACCATTGGCGCTGCCGCTTTCTGGCATCGACTGATGGCTGCGCAACGCCCCCGGCCATCGCCGAACTACTGCTGCGGTTCGACGCCGCCGGACTCGATGCCGTGAAGACTGAAAACCTTTACACCTTCGACGGGGCGCCGGGCTACTCGCAGGCGCAGGGAGATTAGCCAGGCAAATAAGCAGGCAAAATAGGCTGGCTGCATTTTACTTGTGTTGCGTTGGTGTCACTAAGCGGGCGATGGCCGGTGCAGCGGCAGAGTTTCCGCTGCGATCAAGCGCGTCGTAGTAAGCCGCCAACCAACTACTGAATTCCGCTGCCGGTTGCGGTTTGCTAAACCAGTAACCCTGCGCGCTGTGGCAGCCACGCTCCTGCAAAAAATGCAGTTGTTCTGCGGTCTCCACGCCCTCAGCAACCAGCCGCAGTGACAAATCCCTACCCAGGCCAAGTATGGTTTCGGTGAGGGTCACGGCGTGAGCGTCACCGGGGATTTTACTGACAAAAAAAGCATCGACCTTGAGTACATCAACGGGGAACTTTGCCAGATAGCTGAGGGAAGAATACCCGGTACCAAAATCATCGATTGCGATTTTCACACCTTCGGCGCGCAATTGCTGCAACGCAACCATGGCGTGCGGGGTGTCCTGCGTTAGCAGGCGCTCGGTAATTTCGATGGTCAGGTCAGTACGCTGGGCGCAAGCTTTTACATCATCAATCCAACGCGAGAGCTCGCCATTTCGATCGAAGAATATGCGCGGTGAGATATTCACGGCCAGCCCCGGAGGCTGCATGCCAGACGCATACAACGACTCCATGAAGGAGGTGGCCTGTTGCATCACAAAGCGATCTATCTCGGTGATCAACCCGGTCTCCTCCGCCAGAGGAATAAATAGGCCAGGCGATATGTACTCCCCCTCTTCCTGCCAACGCACCAGCGCCTCACACGCCACTCGCCCGGAACCATTGAGTGGAATGACCGGCTGATAGTGCACCTCAAGCCGGCGCTCAGAGACAGCCAGCGCCAGCGTATTGATCAGTCCTCGACGCTCGTCGGAGCGCTGCTGCAGCTCAGGTGTGAAGAACGAAAAGTCGTTGCGCAAGGATTTTTTCACCTCGTACATTGCCTGGTCTGCCTTGATGAGTAGCGTATCAGCGTCCGCGCCATCGTCCGGGAACATAGCCACCCCCAAGCTGGCGCTGACAAATACCTGACGCGAATGTATTTCAAAGGGCTTGTTCATCGTCGCCACAATTTTCTGCGCCACAAGGGCGGCGGCATCGGAAGACCCAATGTCCGGCAGAATGACGGCAAATTCGTCGCCACTCAGGCGCGCTACCGTATCGGACTGTCGCGTGCAGGCCAGAATGCGCTCTGCCGCCGTCACCAGCAGCACATCGCCACCGCTGTGGCCGAGGTTGTCGTTGACCGATTTGAAATCATCCAGATCGATAAATATTACCGCCAGGTGGTGATCGCGCCGCTTAGCTGCAACAATCTCCCGGTCGAGAAATGTATCAAACTGTTGGCGATTGGGAAGATCGGTCAAACTGTCACGCGTCGCTTGCCGTTCAATGGTACGGATGAATTCTTTGCGTTCAGTAATGTCCTGGATACCGCCAACCAGTTCCACGACTTTGCCATCCTGCAAGACAGGATTACCCATAATCCGCAACCAGTGCGATCCGTCTTTGCGCACCAGGGACAACTCAATGTCAAATGCCTCGGCCGTCGCGAACGCGCCGCGTACGGCTTCGTGAAGTTGCCTCTGTGCTGGCAAGGACAGCATCGACATGACGTGATCGCGGGCGGCAAAGTCAAGCGGCTCTATCCCGACAATACTGGAAAACTCCTTGCTGAAATGCACCAATTCAGCCTTTTCATCGAGTTTCCAGCCCGCCACTGCTGCCAGTTTGCCCGCCTCCTGTAGTAACTGTTCGTTAGCGCGAAGCTGCTGCCGATAGAAGCGCGCCTTAGCAAGCGCACGACGCCGCTGCTCCAGCCAAATCAGCCACCCTGCAGCCACTAGCAGGGCAATACCGCGAAGAAACCAGATGCCTATGGCAAGGCCTGAGAGTGGTGGATGTTTAACGGCGATCAGCCAGTTACCCGCGGCTACGGGAATCGGCAGCAGGACGGCTCCCGGCGCGGTAAACAGCTCCGGCGGACCATAAAACACATCGCCCCGACTGCCCTGGCCATCCACACCGCGCAACGCAATTTGCAGATCCTCGCGTTGCTCGCCAAGCCCGGCCGCTGCAAGCACTTTTCTTGCGTCCATAGTGACCGATACGATGCCCCAGAACCTGCTCGTACCCTCTTCCTCGCTGACATACACTGGCAGCAGACCTATCAGCGCAAGGCCACCCTGTACCAGCTCCACAGGACCCGCCAACACCGCCGCACCACCGTCGCGCGCGCGCAGCACGGCAGCGCGCTGTGACGGTATCTCGAGATAATCAATGCCCAGAGCGTCCTGATTGCCTTCTAGCGGATAGACCATACTGACGACCATGTCAGGCGCTGCGGCGATATTGATCAGGAAACCCTGTTGGCCAAAGATGGACTTGGCAAAGGCATCGAACTCCGCCTGCGTCACATCGGGATTGGACGCGATATAAGCAGCCAGCCCCTCCACTACAGCAAGATGTGACCCCAATCGCCCCATCAACCGCAGTGCAACGACATTGAGTTCGCTAGCGACATCGAGCTCTGCCCGCTGCCGCTCATTCTCTACATACGCCTGTTCAAGTGCGAGCTGCAGAGGAAATACGGAGACAAAGACCAGCAGGCAGGGCCACACGGAAAGTCGGTTGCGCACTATCAGGAATAACGCAGAAGCGACAAGCACAGCTGTAAGAACAAAATAGAGCGGCGCGTTACTTAACATGTCTCTCCCTATCCCATTTGACGGCATTCTGAATACAGACCGCTACGAAGTGCGGTTCCAGCCCGTAGCCTTTAGTCTACGTATAGGCACCAATCGACTCGAATCATAAGTGAAGAAAAGTGCAGGTTTAGTGCGACCCGGTTGGCAGGTTCGCAGCCAAACTCACTTAGACACTGCTCTGGTCGGAGCGGCATTTGTTCTATTTGCTCGCTTTACGCCTCTGTCATTGCCTTTAGCGCAAGCAAAAGCCACGCCCATTAGGTCGCTCTTAGCAA
>JBDNIE010000141.1:0-2546 GCA_041688425.1 Halioglobus sp.
CGCACCAGCAGACCCTGGCATTCGAGAAAACGGCCCACGCGGTGGGCGATGGTGTGGGACAGTTGACGCAGCTCGGCGCTTGAGGGTGCCTTGACCCAGCGAAACCGGGGGCCTGCCGGGCTATCGACATAGACCCCATCGCAAGGAGGGATGAAGTAGAGCGCATAAGGCGCTACCTCAAATATTTTCTATGCAAAGGCGTATTTGGACATTAAAGTACCAATAGCAATACTGAAGATAGTGACATTACAAACTAGCACGCACCTCGACTTTATTACTATTAACCTAGGAAGGCTCAGTGTCTGTAGAAGAAATTAGATTTCGGGATTTCACTAGCCTACAAAGTGAACTGATTAAACCAAGGATCAAGCAGGATATATTTTCTCGGAGACTGAATTTGTCAAAAGACGTAATTGACTCATATTCAGAGCACGAAAAAATAGAGCTGGTCGACCTGATCTTGGCTGCTGACTTTGTACCCGATCAGGAAGATAAAGCTTCAACTAGTTCATTTGGAAATACAGCGTCAGAAAACTTCTTCGTTCAATTCCAGCAAGCCGACAAGGACAAGCGGAAGAGAGCTCTACTTGGACCCTCCTCTTACATGATTATGCGAACGGGTTGGGGTGGATTGCTCGAACCGCTATCCAATGATTTGGACCAAATATTCGAAGGTAGTCCTGTAAAGGAACTTAGTTCGTACCTTGAGTCAATCATATATTGTCAGGAGCTAGATGATTTTGATGCCGACCCATTCAGTCTAGCCATTTCTCCATTTAAAAAAGAGCTTCTTGCCTGTTTTTCTGGCGAAGGCCTCGTGGGTACTGTGTGTGATCTTCCGGGCAATCCATCCGCTTTGATGAAACTGGGCAACGCTTTTGCTTTCCATCGCCAAAATGCAGGTCTTGGGTTACTCACAGCCATGCAAAAACTTTGTATTCCAGGATATACAAGCTCCGTTGAATTAGATGGTAGGAATGTAGAGCTTGACCAGTTTACCAATCAGCAGCGAAGGCTTTTGACCCAGCTTATTTTTCACAGCCTTTCCGACGGTCAGCTAGAAAAATTCGAACATCCGGATGAAGAGCGCCTGGTTTGGGAAATTATTGAGGCAATTCCAAAGTGGCTCAGTGACTCATTTGTGCGGCACTATTATGAATCAGACCGTGAATGCCAAGTTAATGGAAATGCTCTCTTCATTTGGGTAAATAATTTCTTGCGCGAGGCAATACAAGAGGGTTACGCAGTCGAAAATGCTGATCTATTGTTGAACTGCCTTTTCAAGGCAATGGACCTACTTCCTCCAAATCAAGTAAAACTACATCCACTTTTTGTATACTCGATAGCGGACGAAGTAGTGGGTGATTCAGGAAAAGATATTTGCGCGCTTTTCGAGGTCTTTGACCATGTAAATGGCAACCTAAGTTTAGACCAGCTGGCAGCTTCAGGTGTTCGAATATGTCAGCGATTCTACAGTCTAAATCTTCTCTCGTTGGCAGATTCTCTAATATCGCTTTGGCTTATTTGTGCTTTCTTTCATGGCTTTACTCTTCCCAGATCAGATTGGCTAACCGGGAAAATCATTTCTTTGCTCTCTCAGGATTCAAATACACGGCGTGCTGTTCGGTTCATACTTGATGATCACGCAATGGCCCCGCAATTTAAGAAGAGTATGCCATTTCTAGCCTTGAGTACTCATAAAGTACTGCGCCAGAACAGCTCGATTAAAGGTATAGCGCCCGCATCCGAGATTAATCCCCCATCGGCCACTAAGTTGGTGTCAGATGAAATTTGGGACCAATTGGACGAGGTTGATAAATCTGAATTGAAGGTTTTGCAAAAGCATATGTCTGCTATTCAGTTTTCTGAAGACCCTTTAAAAGCACAGGAGGACAGAAGAGGGTTTGTCACGACACTGGCCGTGTTCATCGAATATAACCTTAGAAAAATACTGGCTTTACTAATCGAAGACATCTCCAAAAAGCCAAATTTATCAGGGGAACTGAAGGCCCTGATAGAAACACCGATGCTCGGACAAATGATCATGATGATCTTACAGCTCAGCAATAAAAATTATCTTAAAAAACACCCTGAGTGGGCCGAAGCGATAAGGCATTCTCGCGTCTACGAGGAGCTTTTTAATAGTAAAGTAAAGAGATCCTTCTTTGAAACTTTTATAGAAATGAGGAACCATAGCAGTCACGAACCTACGATAGATAACATTACAATCATGTCCTGCTCCTACCATGTGAAAAATGAGAATCTTCTAGGTCATATTCTCCTTGCAGCTCAGGAACCAATTTCTATTACCCCTTCTCATTCTGTGTAGACTCGGTTGGATGGCCCGCCTGTGCAGCGATTAGGCCACTAGGTACTTTTCAGTGTCGCCTCTATGGCGATGAGGAGTAAGCGTCATGCGAAGTACCCCGTTGCTAGCCAGGCATATTCCATGGCATGAGTAATTCAACATTGTCCATGTCAGCACGTGGCAGTTTTTCAAATAGCCAACTCAGATAACTGTAGGGCTCTTTGCCATTCGCTTTCGC
>JBDNIE010000142.1:0-17375 GCA_041688425.1 Halioglobus sp.
AAGCGCCGCTGTGATGCCCTTATTGTACAGCGCAAGCCCTATGCTGGGATCGTAGCGCGAGCAACAGGGTACAGCATATCGAGCGTAGAGCGTGCTTGGCAGCGCTGGTACGGGGTTGGTTTATTTGAGTTTAAGCAAGGGCTGGGAATACAGAATGATGTCAATGACATCTGTGTCGCCGACATAGTCTAACTTTATGTTTTTAAAGGGTTTTAACAAAGGGGATGTTAGCGCCGAGCCACCCCCTGCCGCTTTTCTACCGTCCGCATAGCGCCTAAGCCCAGCATACCAAGAAGTATGGGCATCATCTCAGACAAATCCAGAGGTGCCATGTTGACCGTTGTATAGGCCTCGATCATAGGGCCGAAAACTGGCGATATAACAAAATTTAAAGCCATCGCGGCTACGCATACCCACCCTACTGCCGGACGCCAGCCACCGACGAATAGCGAGCCGCTTTCTGCCTCCGCTTTATTGACGTTGAGCTGTGCTAGTGTCTGCTCATGCGCCTGGGTCGCGGCCATTGTTGACACTCGAAAAGCTATTTCTGCGGCCTTGTCCTTGTCCTCAATAAACTCGCTTATCAGGCTTGTGACTGGAGATATAAGCCCGCTTACTATGTCAGATAATGCCATCTAATTATCCTCCGCCGCTAGTTTGAGATTGTGCGCAATGCGCCGCGCCCAGCCCTTGCCAAAGATGTGCCACGTTGAGACGTTCGTCATAAAAATCAGGCGCTCGCCCAGAAACCGCATCAGCAGATCATTAATATCTGTGTTGGCAACGGTCGCCCGTGTGACCGGCCCAATAGAGCCGTCTGCCTTAACCCCTGCTGCGTTTTGCAGCATCTTAGTCGCTGGCCTCATGCCGTGGTTTAAAGCTGCATCGAACATCTGGTACTGCATTGCATGCGGCAGCAGCTCCATGTTTAAGCTGTCCCACCAATCCCGCCGGTAGATGGCTTTGGCTTCGTAAATTGTGAGATTTTTAATATCCAGATCAGGGTACGTCATGGCCGATATGCCGTATTTCGTACCCTTTAGCTCACCCTCGCCAACCTTGCCGCTTGTCCAGTTCCCGCGATCTCCGCGTACATCGGTAAAGCCGCCTTCATTCACAAAAACGCGGTCGAATGAGCTGTCAAAATTGCCGGGCTTCATGCCGCCTGCCTGCCGCGAAGGATCCTGGCTCACAGTACGAAATACAGAATGGCCGGATAGATAACTAGCACTCGAATTACAGTTGAGTACCATGCAATTCGTGGGCACTTGTCAAAGAATTCCTCCCCGATTGCACTGGCTTTGTGCAGCGTTTCTACAAACCCCCTCGCGTTACGAATCCCAGGGTAGACAACGTAATTAAGTTCCACTCGATAATCTGCCCACTGCGATTTACAAACTTCCCAATTCTTTGCCAAGCCGTTTTTGCTCATATCATTACGCCGTTTTAAAAGGTGATTCGGGGATTAAGATCGTATTTTTTTTGTTAAGCGCGGAGCCACCCGTCAGCCTAAGCTGGGAGAAATTGCCGTTACCGTCTAAGCCATTTACACGAAAATTGTTTTGCATTGCTCTGTCAGCATCAGCGTGTGCGCTACCGCCTGCTAGTGCGGCAATGCCCGTTGACACCATGCCAGTGTGGAAATACCACCCGGCGCCATCGTAAGACACCGAAAAGTAAAACCAGTTATTTGCAGTGACCGTGATCCCAGTTTTAACAATGGTGTCTTCAATTATGAGTTCTAATGCATCGCTGCTGTCATTAAATCGGACTCTGAACCGGCCCGTTCCGGCCACTGTATAGTTGCTCGCCAGAACCATATTGCCCGCAGATACTGAATCGATCCGATAGAAACACTCCAGCGTAAACGCCATCGGGTACTCAACGCCGGTATAGGCTACCAAATGGTTGTTGGTTGCTATCGTTGTCATGCCAAACAGTAGCTGCGAGTCGGTATAGGCCAGAGTGCCCGTGCCGCCGGACACGGTTGCAGTGCGGTTGTATGTCGATACGTCCTTGATGACTGTCGCGCCGTTTGCCTCGCCCCCCTGGATTTGCAATAGCACATCAGCAAATCCGACGACAGGAACCGGGTTGTACATGATAAACGCCAGCGTGTAATACGGCGGCTCCCATGCCTGAGATTCTTCTATCAAATTATGATTATGAATGTGATCTACACTGTGGCTTAGTGGCGAGACAGGGCGTGATGATCCAGTTCTAGCCGTGCCTTTGTGCTCGTGCTGCCCAGCGAGCCCAGTTTGCCCCGTGTAGCGAATAGATGATGCTGCCGTTAGCGTCAATCCTTCCTGCCCCATCGCCGCCGCTGTTAGGAAATAATCCTCAACATTCGGCGTCCCAAGCAGTCCGTTGCATAAGGTGTAATCTGCCGGTAACGATACAAGACTGCCTTCCCAACCAAAAATAAACCCCGGCGACACTTTATAATCAATAGTGGCTGCGTAAAAAGGCATATACAGCGCACGCAAAATGATTGCTGCACCGATAACAGAACTATGCTGATGAGACGGCCCCGCCTGGTCGGCATCATTCCATGCTGTATTCATCAGCGGAGTGGTGTTTGCCCCGTTAGTAACGTCAGCGACCGTCCAGTGATCGTGCGAAAATGATTGTGATGATGTAAGCCCAAGCAAATAATTAGTGATGCTCAAGCCTACAAGTGCCGGAGTTGTGGCCGCTTTTAGTGTGCGCTCTGCATCAGTAATAAGGCGCGCAACTGACTGTTGTATGATCCCCGAAAGGCCGAAAACTATAGCGCCCGACGGGATCGTCGATGATGCAGTGCCAGTTTTAATAATGAACTTTCGCTCTGTGCGAAAAACGGAAGGATTAAATCCCACCGGAGTAATCGTGTGGACATGGCTCCCGGCAACATTGCTCACTGTTTCCGTATACAGCTTAGTGCTGCGAGTCCCGCCAAGACCTGTCACGCCTTCAGCGAAAAATTGCTCCAGACCGCCGCCAGAGTGCGGCGACGTTCCTGCATCAAAATCAAGAGATGGCGGCGTAACCGCTGCCGATCCCCCTGTGTCTCCTGTGCTTGTTGTGGTGCCCTTTAAAAACTTGCCGTCTGCTAGCGTCCACGCACCCCAGCCAGCAGGCACGGCGGTGCCCTTCAGCGGAAGGATTGCGCCGACTGGCACTGTGCCAAAACCAGAGGGCGCAACAATATCTGACGGGTAATGTGCCGGGGAATAATTTGATCCTTGCACCCTATAACGCCCGTATGAAATCATCTGGACGGACTCAACAAGCACCAGTTCATCTATGCCGGAGGACGGATCAGCAAGTTGTATGACCTTCCCTCGCTGAAGTGCTATGCCAATATCTGTGCTCACCCACTGGATTTTATAGCGGTCTACCATCCTCGCCAGTTTTGTGATGGCCTTGTTTGCCGCTTCCTTGAATCGGTAAATGCCCTCCATATAAATCGGCGACTCGATGAGCGGTATCAGCCCTTCAGCAACGCCAGGCTGTGCGGCGTCATAGATTAAAACTTTCCAGTTAATCGCGTTGAAAACCAGCTCTGAATAATGCAGCTTTATCGCGTTTGGCGTGGTTGAGTCCGGCACCGCTTCAGTCGAAAGACTGTTATTAACTATCGTATTTTCGTGCCAGTATTTGCGCCGTATTGATGCCTCAAGCACAGCGCCATCAAAAATTTCAGTCGATTCGACCCTTAAATCTCTGCCCGTTTCAAAGCCGGTTGCCAGAAATTCAACAGTGGTTTTTATTATCGACCCCGTGGAGCTGACAAGTGGAAATAGCTGCTCTGCACCTAAGTCCAGACGGATAGCGCCCGCAGTACCATTAAAGCGCAGCGTAGCCACATATGAAACGCCTGCCTCAAATGGCTTGCCCTGAGCCTGTAGCAAGTCTCTCTGAGGACCATACGGGGCTGCTGTCGACTCCCTCACAATCGCTTTGTCGGTCGCGTCATACGTCCATTCGCTGCCGAATGTCCAGCTTCCATCACTGGGATCTACGGCATATTCAGGGTTGTCACCCATCGCCCAGCCAGACGGATTTTCAGCCGTTACCGGCCTGTCAGGGATGAGTATAATCTCGTCGCCTTGACGCACCCAAAAGCACTCAGCATAGGTGCATAAAAGGTCAAACCAATCTTCAGACTTTTTGACATCTGATATGGTCAGCGATAATCTGCACCGCGTCTCGCCGTCAACCACAGCGGCATTCCAATCAATCGCGTTAAGCTGATCTGCATTCGATGGCCGATTAGTCGAAAGGCCGTAAAACTTATCAGAAGCAAAATCAATAGCACACAGAGCTGATAGATCATTGTAGTAAAAACCCTCCTTAGCTGTAGCGGATTCGCGCCACGGCGCAGAGGATTCAGAGGCGGAGGAGCACTGCCCGCCGTATCTAAAATTCGACTTTGTAAGCCGCGCAACAGCAATTGAGCCGATAAATCTTGAGGCCGCTTCGATAGCACCAAACTGCCAAGTCGCTGAATTCTCAAATATAACGGTGCGGCTGCTCACTCTGCCAACGATAGTGTTGCCGGAAAAAACAAGATACTCCTCTCCCGTGAATTCAACCGTCACACTGTACTGCGTGCCCGAAACAACACCAGAGCGCACACTAAACCCACCGAAAATGTTGCCGGTTGTGCCATTGGTGGATACCGTTAATTTTATTGTTGAGCCATCTTGGAAAAGGATGAACGAAAGATTGGCCAATCCGCCCTTAGTTAAGATGCCGCGAGAGCCTGCGGCTATTGATGTGGCAGTAAACCGAGTCTCTACCGTCCATCTGCCTGTTCCAAACTGCACCGCCGCGACGTTGCCGGGCGTCGTAACATGGCCGGAACCATCTAGCGCCAATTTATTTGAGGTTATCTTTGCCGTGCCTGCGTAGGTAGCCACCACATTGTTTGGGCCGTAATCCACATCGGCAGGGGTGGCATCATCAGCGCCGACAAACTCCATGCCCCACACCACGAAAGGCAGAAAAGGGTCAGGGTAATCACTCGATTTGCGAGCGTCATACACAAGAGTGCCCGCTATGAGCGCCTGAAATACCGGCGCATTTGCCAGCGTTGAAGTAGGGAATCTGAAAACAGAATAAACAATTCCTTTAATGCCAAATGGCTTGCGGAGAATTAAATCCTCTGCGTAAGCGCCTATGCCAACTATGTCCTGAATAATGTCATCGACACCCTGATATTCAGTGCCTCGATAGTGATTAACCTCCACCCCCGCCGGTATCGCTTCGCCATTAATGTATATCCGGCCTATCTGTAGCACTTCCCCGAAACACCAAACCACCCGGACGATTAACTTGCCGTCAGCATCAAGACCATAGCCTGCATTCATTCCAGGCACTGGCCGGAAACCATAAACGATAGGTATGGGCGCGTCTGCTGCCGTGGACTCTAGCTGCGGGCCGCTGGAGCGCGAGCTATTTACCGCTCTAGCGGTGAGCCTGCCAGTGTTTCCCGCTGTCATGTGCGCGCCTGAAGGACTATCGTCCCACCCTCCCAATTAACGACAGCGCCGGGCGATGGCAGAATCGCTGATATTTCGCTAAACGTATTGCGTGGCGTGTAAAGTGATGAGGTCGTTTTGGGAATGGCTGTGATTCTAATGCGCGAATTGCTCCACGCCGATGAATCCAAAACACCATCGAAAACAAGAAAAGCCTCTGCAAGAATATAGTCGGAAACACTATCAGGGCAACTGGGAATTGCATAAATTTGGCACCGCTTCCCGTTGCGCCACGAACCTGAAATTGATTGCATGATTCTGGTCGGAGTGGCAAATAAATCAATGCTCGCTGATACCTGATCGCGAATATCAGCAACCTCGATGCCATCAGCCAGATAGCTGTTCCCGTCGTAATACGCATCCTCGATGGTTGCGAAGTATTCGAGAAAACCGGCGTGCTCTAACTGCACCAGATAGGCGGGCTTGGTGGCTCCGCTTGTGACTCGGCTAAACTGCTGTGTAGTCAGGTTCATCAGACAATCTCGCCGTAAAAATCAAATGAAAGGTTAAACAGAATTCCGCTCATCGTCGTCTGGTGATCTCCCATGATCCGCCCCGAATAATTGATACCATCAATCGTCCATGTAATCGTGTTTGCGGCGTTTGTAACGATGAACAATTCAAGCGCGTCTTTTTCATCGCGATACAAAGCACTGAAGCGACAGGCGATGGAAACGTATCGCTTACTGGTAAATCTGCGAGATCGTGGAGCGCCATCGCTCATCACATCAAATTGCTCAGTGGAGGCGTTGCGAAAGCCTGAGTCCCGCGCAAGGTTATAGCCTGAGGGGAATGCGACAATAGCCATTAGCTTCCGATCTCGCTAAAACGCAAAGGGTTAAGATTGCTCACAACATCAAGCAACAGTTCAGCCGCTCTCTGGGTTGTCTCTGCCGCACGTTGCTGCGCTCCTGCCGCGCCTAGCAGACCTGTCGTAGCGTCCTGAAGCATGGTCGCAACCTGCTCGTTAATGCTTTTCTGGACGTTCTCAAGCCCATCAACGGAGCCTTGAAGTATCCCTTGCAAAACATCGTTAGAGCTTTCAGCGCGGCCCGCAAAAGTGTCTGCAAGTGCTAGCTGTTGCTCATCGGTGATGCTGTCAAATACAAGTTGATTCAACCTCAAAAATTCCTGCTGAATTGAGGCGGCTTGCTCTGGATCAGTTTGATTCGGCAGAATAAAGCGCAGATAATTTGCGTCACTAACACGTTGATCAAGCAGCTGCTGCGGCGAGAGTACGGATTCGCGTATCGATGCTGCTTGCGCCTCGGCTTGATCTGACAGCGAGCGGCCAACGGTCTGGATTGCAATCGCGAACTCATAAGCCGCTACTTTGTTCGCGAACAGGCTTACCGCCAATTGCTCTGACGCAGATAGCGATCCATCGTATCCAGTTATCAGCAGTTGCAGTGCGTCTGTCTGGTCTCGGTACGCCTCTGCTAGCGACGGCTGCACAGCGGTAAACTGCTCTATCGCATTTGTGACTGTGTTAATTCCCGCCTGAGAATCTATCGACGCGATAGCATTGGCAAACCGTGCTATTTCACCTGAGGCACCATCAAAGCCCAGAATTAAAGGCTTCAGACTTTCTTTTAATGTAGTCGCTGACTTGATAATATCGCGGAATGCGACCTGAAAAAAAGCCTCAGTATCTCGCCCAAATGATCTGCCGCCGTATGTAATGCCGTCGTCATTGCCGACACCAATCGCACCCGTAAGACTTGACCCTCCGATAGCAGCAGAAAACTGTTGCAATATCGCTGCAAGCTGCGCAGATCCATCGACATTAGCCTGATCGAATGTCTTGCCGGAGCCTGCCGCGCTGACGCTACCAGTGCCGAGGTTAAAATTGGCCGTTGCTGCATTGTTGCCGTCGTTGTCGCCTGCGAAAAGCGACTCTAATCCGCTGCCAAGAAAGGAGCCAATCGCAGCGCCGAGGCCAGGGATAGGTATCACGATAGAACCAACGATGCCGCCAATGGTTGCACCAATGCCGCTGGTTTCGCCGAACGCTTTAGTGCCGAGAAAACTCCCCACAAGCCCGCCGCCAATATCAAGCCCAATTGACGTAAGCGAAGTATTCAGCCCTTTGGTATAAGCCGCGTCACCGATTCCTGTCAGCCCGTTGTTGCTTAAGAACGTTCCGATACCCTCATAAAATCCCTGCCCAGCCTCGGCAATGCCGCCGGATAATCCAGCCAAAAAACTACCGCTAGACAGCACCGATGATGCGCCACCCGCAGCCCCACCCGCAGCCCCACCGGCTGCACTGGCAGCAGCACCGCCGGAGGTCGCGCCAATCCCCACAGCCAACAGTATGCGGTTAGCCGCAGCCTCGGCCAGCATCTTGACGATCATCGCTTTAAATCCCTTTACTAGGGTATCAAAAGCGTTGTTTCCATCGCGGGCCATTTCAAAGAAGAAATCAGACAGTGTGCTGCGGGCAGACTCCCACGCCTGCGATGATTCCTGCGCCGCGTCTTGATTCGCTTGTGATAAGTCTTTAGCGGCTTTTTGTGCGTCATATTTTGCGGCAGACGCCTCCTTTATTCTCGCGGTCTGCTCTTGTGTTACGCGAGTGCCAGCCGCCCGTAGGTCATTTTGTATGGCCTGCTCACGAGAGCTGCGAGTAGTTTGCTCTGTTTCAAATTCCAGCGCGGCAATGTATTCCTCTGTTTTGCTAACCATCCCATCTAGTTCATCAAAAGAATTTTGAAAAGACTTTGTGTTTTTATCTATTTGTGATTGAAGTAACTTTTTAGCCTTTACCAGCTTTTCGTCAGCAACAGCCAGCGACTCCGTAGCCTCTGTATTTTCTTCAATAACAGGCACTATTTTGACAAGAGATTTACCCGCTGAAGTGACAAGCTCCTCCTGCAATGCGTATACAGCATTCAGCTTTTCAATTTCAGCCCGTAACTTCTTTGCTCCCTCGGAATTTTTAGCGCCAATGGCCTCAAGGAATGTCAGTTTTTGCGTAGCAAATTCAATAGATTCAGCAGTTTCAGCTAGATTATCAATCGACGATCCAGAAACGGCAGTGGCAATGAACTTGCCATAGAATTCAGCGAAGTTAGCTAATGCCGCGAGGCCAGATATTGCGTTGTTAGTTACATCAACAAGCCCTTGCGTTAGTGCGGCCATGCCCTCTTTAACTTCATTTGATGAAATCGTTCTATTAATATCTTCAATAGATTTAATCATTCCTTTCGAGGCATCTCCCTGTATTTCAAATAGATCGCCCCAGCTATTTTTCAATCCATCAATCGCGCCGCCGAGCGTTTCCCTGTATGCCCTAGCAGAGCCCCCTATCTGTGATTCTAATTCCTGAAATATAATCGCCTGAGCCTCAGCCATCCGACCAGTATCAACGAAATTTCTAACCATTTCTTTCTGCGTATCACTGAATGTGATACCAGATCGAGACAGTGCAGTCAGTTGCGTTTTCGGATCGTTCAGTGCTTTACCTAGCTGCACGGCTGCTGATTTTAGGTCTGTTTTCATAACAGTTGCTAAGTCAAGAACAGCCTCTGTCGTGCGGTCGAAGTTATTCCCATTGATATTTTTAAATGTCGCAACAAGGGCTTGCGCAGCTATGATAGTCTCATCACCAAATGCTGTGACTTTTTGCAATGCTGCTGCGGTTTTTATTAGTTCATCTGCCGTTTTTCCTGCCGCAAATTGCGTAGATTTCAGCGTAGCATTAAGCTGTGCGATGGCTTTATCTTGCTCAACGGTAGCCGCTATCATTTTACGAAACACAACAGCGCCAGCCGCAGCCACCACAGCCAGACCGACGCCTAGAGTCTTGAATGCCGTCGTCAGCTTTTCAGTGCCTTTAGACCAGTCATCGCCTGAGCGCTTGGCGTTTTTCTGCGACTTGTCCAAGCCGTCAACAGAGCGCTCTGCCTTTTGCACTTCGGAGGTAAACCCCGATGCGCTGGCTTGCAGCACATAATCGAATCTACCTGTTGCCATTTTTTGACTCTCGATTTATGAGCGTGATTTCCATGATTTGAACATCAGCAAAAATTTCCGGCGTGAGCCTTATTTTTTTTGCGTAACACACAGGGCGAATACTGGAATACTCCAGTCCGGTTCTTGATCCAGTTGGGGATATTCGCCACTGCGTTTGCATTGCAATAAAGACGTTAAGAGAGTCCCAATTTTCCGGCATAACGCCAAAAGTATCGGACACTGCCGGAGGCCTTGCGCTTTCAGGCGCTCCCCAGTAATCAAGATCATCCTCTAGTTCTTTTGATCCACCGCTGCCGCCAACTAGATGATCGACAGCGTCCTTCAGTTTTTTATTCGTCGCCCGGATATACCTGCAATCCAGGCATCAGATAACGCGCTGACAAAGTACGGCACCCGCAATATAATATCATTGCGTGATTCGTCGTCCTCGCACAGCTCGCCGTCCTCGTCCCTCACAGGGAAACCCGAAAACGAAACTAACGCCTCACGCAGCACACGAATAGAGCCGCCTTCCGCATCGTCACCAATCAGCACGTTTATTTCTTCCTGAGATAAAACCTTAAAGGTTACATCAAAAGGCACCGTTTCATATTTCCCGCCATCTGGCACTTTAGCCTTTGCTGGCCATGTGAATGTTGCCTGCGCTCGTAGTTCAAACATAAACTTTCCTTAGGTTGTTGTGATTCGGATTTCGTCGTTGCCAGCACTAGTTGGCAACAGCGAAAGGCTGGCTGATATGATTGAAACGCCATCTGATTCGGCATATGTTGGCGATATTAGCTGCACCGCCGGGGCGCTAACCGTAACCTTGTTGCCTATCACAGTCCCGTGGACAACGCTAAGACCGCCCAGTGTTGAAAGGCGCGCAATCTCAAACCAGTTTTTAGCCGATATGGCGGGAGACTCAAACGATATGGTGCCGACAACAGCTCTATCCACGATCTGGACAGATTCTTCGCCTATGATGTTGCGGTAGACCACTTCGTTGGCAAAGTCCAAGCTAAAAGCGGTGACGTTCATCGCCGTTGAGTGCAGCGTAAATGTCGGAGTATTTAACTTATTGACAGGCACTGGCACGATATACTCAGCAAAATCCGGCGTGGGGTCGCCTACGGATGATGGCGCGACATACAGGCCCGTAAAGCTAAACGCATACTTTGGAAGCGTGCCGGGATCCATCTGCAAGGCGACACTCCCGCGAGCGCCTACAACCTTGTGCAGTTGCCCATCGTGCGCAAAATACATCGACAGACCTGGAGGAGCTGTTGATATAGGGTCATAGCGAACACTGGTTGCAGCAGTAACGGTTTCGGCAGTTCCGCAAGCGCGCAAGAGCGGGCCATAGGCCGGAGCCGTGGCAACAGCTCCTGCGCCAGCCATTTCAACCATGAAGGAAAGTTCGACAAACGTCCCTACTTGTATCTGCAAGTCTCCGCCGAGAACCGATCTATCTAAATTACGGGATACAGTCGGACCAGCCAGAGGAGTGATTGACAAGTCGCTCGTCTGTATGGCGTTAGCCGCACCGGTCGGGGTTGAATTGGTGCCATAGGTGCTTTCGATCTTGGCAAGCAGTATCTTTTTACGCGCTAATAATGGCATGGTTTAATCCTCATCTTCGGTTTGCGGTGCTTTGGGTTTGGGTGTTTTTGGTTGCACCGGAGAAACGACTTCTGCAGTCACTTCCGGATCTGTTAATGTTTTCTTTCCGAACAAATCAACCGCGTAACGGTCGCCTTTTTCGTCTATGTAAAAATCCATAATCGGCTCCAAATTTCAGGCATAAAAAAACCCGCCGGAGCGGGTCTTTATTGGGTTTAAGTTAAATCACGTTATCGGGATCACCGGCTGTTGTTCTGTACCAAATCTCATAAATAAGATTAGTCACGAATATTGGCTTCTCGCCTGCATTCATTTCCGTTGTGGTAGTGGCCAGCATCGAATCAGTCACCTTCCCGCCTAGCGTGGTATCAGCCGCCATTGCTATTTCACACAGGCTCGCAAAGTCGTCGGCCACTTCATCGCAGTCCACCGAGTCGCCCACGGTAATCGCAATATCAACAATTAGCCTTCGGCTGTACCTTCGAGGTGCGGTCAATAATTCATTTTCTGAACTTGATTCCTCGGAAAGCGTGAATACTGATATCACCGGCAGCGTCACAATCGGATACACCCGCGAGTTAAATATCTCGATGCCCGGTATCGCGTCCAAGATCGTGGCTATATGATCTCTGATCTTTTGCCTCGCGTGGCTCATGTGACTTTCACGCCCATCCGAATCAAACCTCCGCGAACGCGCCTATCCATTTGAGAAAACAGCATTTTGCTGTATTTGTCTTTAGCTAGTTGGCCGCCAGAAAATCCCTGTATTGCTCGCTCTACTTGCGGGCCAATTTCTACCGTCACGTTCTTGATTGGCAGCCTTGCCGTGCCCTTGCGGACAAAAACACTATCTGAACCGTTTGTATTTTTGCCCATAAATGCTTTCGGGTTAATCGGCTCACCCTTCATTGTCTTGTATTTCACCGCCCCACTTTTCAGCTTTCTGGGAGCTGGCTTTAGCTTGGCAACCTTTACCGGCCACAGCCCTCCGAAAATCACAGTCTTGAGGCCGCGAATAGTAGACTTTTTACCGCGTGGCACTGCAATCCTGTTCTTTAATATCGTGGTCGGCACGCCTGTAGCTTTCGAAGCAATCTTGACAGCCTCGCGCTTGATGTAAGCCGCCGTGCTGTTTAGCGCAAACGACTGAGCAGCGGGCGCGTGTTTCTCGCTCAATTCCCTGAGATGTCGTTGCAGCTTTTTGTTGTCTGACTTGAACTCTACTTTCATACAAGCCCCAGAATAATTCGCGTCATACTGGGATCAAAATACTGCTTGTCTACCAGCTTATAGTTAATGCAATCAACCGTGAACAAATCGCCACTCCTCGCACTGATTGAAACGTCAGAATCCCTCATCAGTAAGAAAGGCGCGACCGTTGACACGTCGTTATACTCAACATAATCATTATCAAAAATAGCGAGCGGCGCTGTGCCCCATGTTGTTGCTGTCACAGTCACAGCAAAATCAGTCAGGAATACATCAGACAGATCGCTTAAAATATCACTCGCCAGTGTCACGATTATTAACCCGCACATCAGCGATCATTCGATTCGGTAGCTTCTTTTCTTTCTTTGCCTTGTTGACTGCCTTTTCTGGCTTGTCGGAATAAACAGCCGAGCCTGTTGCCACAAGATAACTCGCGTCATACACACTGGCATCAACAGTATCCCCAGCTTGAACAGTTTTGCCGCCGCAAATTGTGGAAGTAAGTAATCGGATAGTTTTTGGTAGTGGTGAATCCATTGGTTAATCCTTAAAAGAAAAGGGGGCCGAAGCCCCCAATACAACAGGGTTACACTATGCCATCGTGCGCGTAGCAGAATGAGCCAGGCTGACGTACCGCAACATCACAAGTCTTAAACGTGATGTAGCGGATTCGGCCTTTCAGGCTCTGAGTGAACGGATCAACGTTGATCTCCAGGCCGCCCCACTCGCCCAGCATCACCTGAGAGAAATCACCGAAGAAATATTCCTCAGTGGTCACCTGGTTGGACACCTGCCGCTCATAACCGGCAATGCGGTTATTTTCTCCGAGGATGAAATTGCCCTCAACACCAGAGCCTTGCTTAGGCGTAGTGCTCAGTGCTTCCCATCCTGCGGGGCTTATCAGCCACTGCGGAGTACCTGTCAGCGCGTTACCCGCCAACACCTTGCGCACCATGATGATGATCTCTGCGTAGGTTGGGCTAGCTGCGGCCAGATCAAGCGTCTGCACACCTGTCTGATTCTTGATGCCGCGCGGCTGACCTGACGCAGCTGTGCCGTAAAGCACCGCTTTGTCAATGCCAAGCGCCTGAGCCATCGCCAAGTCGCGGCGCACAATACCCTCAATAGCGGGCGTTGATTGAAGCAACAAACGGCGTGTGACTTCGGTGTAGCACGCCAAGTCTTTCGGCGTCAGTGTGACCTGATCAAACTGTGCCTCACCTTCGGTAGCGTCGCCATCTTCAGCGCTGATCCACGTTGATGCCGCGCCAGAAGTTTGGCGAGGAATCGACACGTTTCCGATTAAGCCGGGCAGGATAGTAATACCCGCCTGAGCAGTCACCATAGCGTTTCTGAGCACATCAATGTAACTCGCTGCCAGCAGGTTATCGGCAACCAGTTCAGCGCCGTCTGTAGCTGTGCCTGCTGACAAGTCGCGCTTGCCAGACAGTAAGCTGTCAGGCACAAACTCACCACGACACTTAAAGTCGCTACCAAATCCGCGCTGTGATTCGGCTGAAACTTCCAGCTCAAAACCTGCGCGAGTCTGTGCGGCTCTATCGTTCGGGTTGCTGATGGCATCCATCAATCGGATCATGCTGAACTCGTTACGATCCTTCGGAGACAGATCAACTTCACCAGAATGGCGTGACTCAGTGCGTGCTTTTTGGTTTCGCTCGCCTACTACTTCAAGCGCTTTTTTGTTGAAATCGGTCAAGCTCCAGCCTTCGCTAATTCCTTGCTTTGCGAGATCGCCAAGATCATGCAAATCAGAAAGGCCGCGAATAGCTTCTGTGCGGTTCTTTTCTTCTGTGCGTATTTTGGTGCGCTCTGCTGTAGCGTCAAAAGTGACCGCCTCAACCTGTACTTCTTCTTTGATAATTTCCATGGGAACTTCCTTCTTTGTAGTTTCAGTTTTAGTTTCAAGTAATTTTTCTGCGGATCGTCCAACGCCAACAGTGGCATCAGCCGGAATAGCGACTATGGACACCTCGAAGGGCTCCCAGTCCGTGACGGTTACAAGGTCAGACATGCCCTCACGCTCCACCGTTTCGTATCTATGGATTCGATAACCCACGGACACTAGCTGGCGAATGTCGTCCTTCACGTCCTGAAACACATCCTGCCCTCGCTGCGACTTACTGAAACGAATCACTGCCCGCCCCTTCATGTCGTCATCAATACGAGCAGAATCCACCACTCCGACTTGATCGCCAGAATCGTGATTCACCAAAACCGCAGCGCCGCCATTCAGACGGGCAAGCCTCACACTTTGCGGGTTGTGGCTCAAAACCTCAGATCCGAAATACCGCTCATAGGGTTCTTCGGAGCTGAAGGAAATTTCTACTGTTCGCGCCTCATCATCCACTGCGCGACTTTGAATAGTGAAAGTGCGCTCCAGCGGCATGGCCTCAATCGTGTTTTTGCTTTTAGGCATCGGGTATTTCCTCGGTAACAGGTTGTTCAGCACTTGCAATGGGCGCAATTCCTAACTGCTTCATCATGTATTGATCTCTCGCTATTTCTCGCCAGACCGAATCAGGGTCATCGCCTTGCTCGCGCATGACTTGGGAGTGTGATTTCAGTCGGTAATCAATCGCCAGCTTGTTCGCGTTGCCGTCTTTAAGCGGGTCTACCCACGCCCAGCGCCGTGCCTGGAAGTGCGCGGGCATGTATTGCTGGATGGGCCGAGCCAGTGGGCGCGTGTTGATCTTGATAGCGCCGGACATATAAGCGTATGACAGCCACTCTTCGTACACTGGCCGCATAAAAGAGCGGATAAACCAGCTCTGCAATCCTTTGTATACTTCCCTATCCTCCAAAACCCCTGAGCGTATGGACGAGTAGTTAACGCCCTCAAGGTCGTTCGATAGCGAGTGATACGAAATTCCCAGACCTGACGCGATGCCCTGCAACTGGCTTTTAACAAATGCCGCATACATCTGATGCGGATAGGACGAATCAAGGTTAGTTATTTCCCTGTTGCCTATGTCTTTGATTGTGCCCGCCTCGAAAGCATCAAGCGTAATGCCGTCTCCTCCGTCCTCCTCGCCCTCGTATCCCTGCTCGCCTGCCGGCGTCCGCATGACAGCCATCGTTGCCGCAGTGCTTCGAGCCTTTACAATCGCAGCTTCTTCATATTTCTCTAAGTGCTTTGATCGCTCCAGGCTGCTGTGCATCCACGGCGCACCACGAGACTGATCCGGCCACTCCGCAATGAACCCATGGATGATACTTTTCGCGCTAATGATGTACCCGTTCTGGTGGCCATAGGTGCCGTCAGCATTCCGAGTGCGGAAGTGGTACTGAATAATCCGACCGGATGCGTCATATTCAACGCCAAGCCGGATCTGTCCGTTACGTGTAGGCGTGTTCTTGCGTGTATCCAGTAGCTCAGGGTCGATAGACTCAAGAGAATATCCATACGCGCCCGCGCTCTTGCCGTGGTGCTTGCGAAAAAGAAATTCCCCATCTTGCCCCGCGCAACTGATGGCGAGGTTTTGCATGTCAACAAAATTAGTCCGACCCCGATAGTCGCAATGGTTTTGTGCCCAGTCTTTGAAAGCCGCTTCGATAGCATCATTTGCTGAGGTGTCGAGGTTCATGCCCATCAAGCTCTGCGCCTGAATGCCAATACCCACAGGCCCGACCACGTTAGATTTGATCGTGGCGATGAACCGCTTGCCGTAAGGATTAGCCCTCACCATCTTTCTGGATCGCGCCCGTAGCTCTGTAAGTTCCGCCTGTAAATAGTAATCAATTGAGCTGCTATCGCTTTCCCAGCCGGACAGTAGTCGGCCAACGTCCTTGCTAAAAAATCCAGCGCTCCGCACCCCCACGTGTGTATGCGGGTTAGGCGAATGAATGCGTCGAGCGGCAATACCTTTACGGTTGAAGCGGTCAAATAATCCCATATCAAGCGCCCATCTTGACTAGCACACGGCGACTAAATCGGCGGCCAGCGTTTTTTTCAATATCGGACTGTTCTCTGCGCCACCGATCTGTGAATTCTTTTTCCATTTCCAGTAACTCCAGCGGCGTTCTGTTCGACAGGGAACGCCCGCCAATCGAATAACTGGACTGCTCTTTCGATGCTGTCTTTTTCAAAGTGGCACGGATGGCAATCAGGACTTGATAAACCCATGAGGACGATTCGCCCGGCGCTATCAGATCAGGCTGGATAGTTAGTAGCCCTTGATCGACCTGAACTTTCTCGCCGTCACTGTCGCGAGCAATAATGGCCTGCCATGTATAATCACCGAGCGCAGTGCCCGTGGTGTTTGCGCTTACTACCTCGACAACGTGAGCGGCGCTGATCTTGCTGGCAATTACGTTCTTCACAGCGAAAGGCGCAATCAATTGCAGTAGCCGGAAAGTCAGCGTGTAGCTGGCTGTTGGGTATGCAAGGGTTATGTCTGCCCTCGTCCACGCCCAGCGAGCGCCCGCCACCAGTTCAGCAGGCACTGCATCGGGATAATGAGCCGTATCAAACTGGTTTTGCATTTATCGCGCCCATAAAAAAAGGCCACCGAAGTGACCTTGTATTGAATTTTTGCCATTAAAAAAGGCGACCGAAGCCGCCTTTATTGGAGATTACTGCCCTTGCCCTGCCAAGCCATGCCAAGCCCCGCCCGGCCATGCCCGTCCCTGCCCGGCCAGCCTTGCCTTGCCTCGCCACGCCTGTCCCTGCCGCTCCCTGCCAGCCTTGCCTTGCCTGTCCGAGCCAATCCTCGCCCTGCCATGCCGAGCCAGCCTTGCCCCGCCTTGCCCCGCCAAGCCATGCCGTGCCTCGCCATGCCTCGCCTCGCCAGCCTTGCCGCGCCATGCCACGCCCCGCCATGCCTCGCCATGCCTCGCCGCGCCAGCCTAGCCTTGCCCAGCCGTGCCTCGCCACGCCGTGCCTCGCCTCGCCAGCCTTGCCGCGCCATGCCTCGCCCCGCCCGGCCGGGCCAAGCCTTGCCAGCCAAATCAAGCCGCCAGAGAAATAATCCCCCGCAGCTTCTCAACGCGCATCTGGATATCCTGTAGCTCAGACTCAAGCCCAAGCGCTAGCGCAAG
>JBDNIE010000143.1:0-5386 GCA_041688425.1 Halioglobus sp.
ATGCTAAGGCGGCATTTTTCGCGACGATTTCTGGCCACCTACTTAGTGCCATCTTGTTCGCTTTAGCTCTTCAAGGTATCTGGACCTTACACTTTACTATTTCCGCCGGGATTTTAGCTGCATTTACCGCAGGCTTAGCCTACGTAATGGCCCTGTCCAACTCGGAGACGGGTCTCAAAGCAAAAAATCCTGCGGTCGCCGTAGAGCGGCCCGACCGATACTGGAAGCTTCTGGCGGGACTAGTGGTTTCCGTCACAATCGTTATCGTTTGGGTATGGCGGTAAGATGTGACGAGCTAACTCATCGTGACCAATCAAAAGTCCCAGACCGCACTCAAATTACCATCTTCTCCATTCAGCGAACGACTGGCCCTCAAATTCCGATAGCGGCTGGTATATACCAAGTGCTTTCCAAGATTGAATAGATTTTAAACGGCGGCACCGGCACCCAGAACCCGCTGAGCTTGCCTCATCGATTTGAATTGCCCGGATGCCGGGCCACTCATCTCTCTCTGACGAGCCTTGGTCGCCTCGTAAGACGATCTGCTCGAGTATTCGAATATCGAGCATTGTCATGTATCGCGTCCGGGATGGGTTCTCTGTGCGCAACGCCAGTAAGCATAAGAAATGATATCTGCGGAACGCGTGGCCGTGAAAATGGATGGCCCTGTTAAGTATTGACCCGGCGATTCAACCAACTTAGGGCACTTAACTTATCAGAACTCTCTTTGCGGTGAGCTAATCGCTACTCGGCTTGGTTATCCGCTTACTTTGACATTGCTTCGAGCAATACTTGACCTCATTCCAGTTTCGCTCCCATTTCTTGCGCCATGCAAAAGGCCTGCTGCAAGTCAAACAAACTTTAGTGGGTAAATTCGGCTTACGATGAACCATTAACGGCTCCTCACGTGCCGGCGAAGAATACGCTTGGCATCTCGTCTCACGTCCGAGCGTTTTTGCCAAGCCCATAATAGCTCGCTGGCTTGCCGGTAGCTCAGATCGGTATCGACGACACGCACAGGATAATCCGTGCCGATTACAAAGCCATACATTAACGCTTCCATAGGCGTGATCTTCCAAGGTTCGAACACTATTTCTGTAGGAAGCAGATTCAGTTCAGGGCACCATTGCCTTATGAACTGACCATTAGGGTCATGTTCTTGAGCCTGCTTTGTTGGATTGTAAATGCGGATTGTATTTATGCCAGTAACACCTGCTTGCATTTGAAACTGTGGATAATGAATTCCGGGCTCGAAATCCAGAAAAACACTCGCAAGATGCTCAACCCCCCTCCTCCAATCAATTTGTAAATGATGAGACAAAAAACTCACCAACATAGCTCGCATTCTAAAGTTGATATAACCGGTATTAGTCAAGCAACGCATGCAGGCATCAACCAGCGGATAACCCGTATTGCCAGTGCGCCAGGCAATCAGGTCGCAGTCAGACTGTGGGTCATCGCGGTAGGGTATCTGGCGGTAGCCTACATTGATTGACTCAAACTCCATATTGCACTCGCTTTCAAACTTTTGAATGAAGTGACAATGCCAGTGTAAGCGAGATGACAATGCCGCTAGTGGTTTGCGCCATCCTTTTCGATTCCAATGACTGAGCAAATTTTGATACATTTGGCGCAGGCTTATGTTTCCCCAAGCCAAATACGGTGACATTCTCGAACAGCTGAGTTGGCTTTGCAGTGGTTTGGCAATGAGCCAGTGATAGTCTTTACCGCGAGAGTGAAAAAAATCATCAAGCACTCTTCTTGCTTCAGTCGATCCGCCGCGCTGCATTGTGGGGTTCACCTGTTTCCATGTGTCTGAAAGTTTACTGGTGTCGAATTTACACATAATAATCTGTAGCTTTTCTGTTCGATTGGCAACCAATTCTGAACCCATCACACGCTGCCAATCCTGGTCCCAGGAATCACGAGAGTCACGTGGGCGAGTTACCACACCCGACGGGGTTTGCTTCCAATCAATGGAGTTTTCACTCGCCCAGCGCGAAATAGCTTTGTCTCTGGAAAACGTAATAGCCAGCCCGGTTTCCTCATGTGACAAGATTGCGGAAATCTCAAACCTACCAGCGATCTCTTTAAAAACAGCTATTGCATCACCATGTGCAACTGCTACTTTTCCAGTAAGCTGACGATTCATATCGATCAATGACTCAGTGACGAAGCGCCAATGACGGTCCGAATAATGAGGATCACCGAGTAACATTGGCTCGAAAATATACAATAAAAGTGTTGGTAACTCTGAATTTTCGGCAAGTTTAAGCGGAGTGTGGTCAGACAATCGCAGGTCGCGTTTAAACCATACAATATTGATTCTTTGCTTCATTGGGTAGTTGTCAGAACTCGATTCGCGAATTGGGCAGCCCGGCCTTGGATTGTTTCATAGAGCGTATATTGTCAGCCAATTTAAGACTTTTGGTGACTGTCATACATCTTTTACGTTATAGGGAGCGTTAGGGAGTGAGTCGGCGAGGTGCAAGGAAGTGATTTTCAGGGTTTAACAAAAATCATCACATGCTGCTGCGGTAAATAGTTGTCGGTTTGTTGCCAGACCAAGCCCACTGCTTGCATTTCCTTTTTAGCTTGCTTTTGTGTCATTTTGTGTAAACGTTTAATCGGCACGTTGCGGTCTTCACCGCGGTATTCAACTAGCACGATGCGACCCCCGGATTTCAGCCCTTTCACCACGCTCTCCATGACTTCCCACGGGTGAGAAAATTCATGATAGGCATCAACCAATAACACCACGTCAGCGCTACCGATTGGAATATTGGCTTGGGTCTCTGTCGCCAGTATGGTTTGAATATTATCGATGTTAAGTTGTTCTTTACCTTGTTGGATCAAGGTTAGCATTTCTGGCTGAATATCGACCGCCAGTAGCTTTCCTCGAGTCAGCCGCCTGGCCATGGGAAAGCTAAAATAACCAGTACCAGCACCCAGGTCGACAACCACGTCAGTGGGCTTCAAATTCATATTTTCTACCAGTAAATCAGTACGCTCTTCCTGCTCCCTTGTTGATCGCTCCAACCAACCAGCACCCAAGTGACCCATGATATGCGATATTTCACGGCCCATATAGAATTTTCCGATGCCATCCTGGCTGGCGGGCCCGGCCTGGTAATGGGACTCCGTGTTATGACCATCAGCCAGTATTACAGCAGGTGATAACATCAATGCCATTGTGATCAGAAAGGTGATTACCATAAGAAAGCCAATAATTACTCAATAGCTTCATTCATTAATGAGTTGCAGCACCCGTTCCAGTCGTCGCACTGCCTGAGTCATCTCCAGCAGCTCTTGCTTGAATTCGGCGTCAAGGCCGATCAGGCCCATGACGCAAAAACTGAATTCCATAGCCGACATTAATTGCCAGTAATCGTTGCTGAGAGCTGCCTGAATATCAGCATTGGTATGAGTGAGCGCCAACAATCTTTGCAAAATCTTTTGCTTACTCTGTTCTAGCCTAAGATTTTCTTCATCGGTCATCGGACGGTCTGGCAACTCTTCGCACGTCCATATGCTGAAAGGAAGGGTTTGTATTTCACGACGCAACTGCAGACGAATGTTGGTTTCAACTTCTATGAGCACCCTGCCGTCGGGTAGCTCTTCCAACAGTTTGACCGGCCCAGCTGAAAAAATATCACGGGGCTTATAGGTTGCCTGATTACTGTTGAGGATGTCATCCAGTCTTTGTGGGCGGTCGATAGTGCGGAGGACTTTTTCCGTATGGCATACACCGATTGGCAATTGATGCTCCAGGCAATGCGTTACCATTTTGCGGTAGCGGGGTTCGAACACGTGCAGAGGCGTACTCACACCCGGAAAGTTAACCGAGTTGGGGATGGGAAAGATGGCAACGTCTATCATCATTAACTCGAACCAAGCGTTTACTGGCTGGAAGCAAGTAGTACCTTGCCGGTCTGTCGCTCCATAGCCTCCAGTCTCCGCAGCGTCTCATCGCCCAACAGGGCAGGAGCAGGGTCCAGCGCTACAGCGACAAGCAATACGCCCAACTCATGTTCTAGCTGTTGGATGTCATTTAATGTGTCTTTATCAAGAGTAGCCGTGTGGTAATGGTCAATAGATATACATCTCTCCTTATACGCATTCCACATGTTTACGGCTCAAGACTGAGGATGGATCTAAAAAGCTTTTCGGAAGTATAAACCACCTAATCGATGGTTTTCCAGACTATGCGTTTTTGGCTCCTACCGGCACTGGATCTAGACGCAGGGTAACGTTGCTGGCTGTAGCGCCGGATTCTGGCGTTCTCTGCTGTGTTGTGCCAACTTTTTGTATGTAACTACTCGTCCGATGCCAGTCAAACCAGACGTTTGCTCACAATTTCAGCAACCTTTATACCTTAATTATAAGCACGGTGAACGGTGGCCCATTGTGTTTTGTGGCAAGCTTCCCCCGCGAAGTAAATTTTTCGATCCACAGATTCCCGCAGAATCGCTCGATATTTGTATGCAGCAGGTTTTGCTGAGGCATCGGCACCATCAAAAAATGGATTACTGCCGTACAGATTGGTTAACACGCCCAAAGCAGCAACGGGATGAGATCGGTTTGGAGGAATTTTGTAGGCCAAATACCCATCGGCACCAATACCAAGAAAGTTATGCTCAAATTGCAACGCGAAATGATTGTAGTATCCCATCGAAACCTGAAGGAAAGACTCTTCTTTTTCTGCCGACAACGCAGGGCTAAATTTAATACGGCCATTTGCCAGAACCCCGGTTGATACCGTGACAATACAGCTTCGAGCTTTAATGGAGCCACGAGATATGTGCACCACAATGCCATTATTGCCCCAGTTAATTTGCGATACAGGCGTATTCAATTCGACATCAATGTTGTGTGTGCGGTGCAAGACCACAGTACCCAGCCCGTCACTGCAATAGCCATCTCCACCGTCTTCGCTTTCCCACCAATCCTGACAACAAAAGTCAGTCATGTCTTTGGCTATTTCAAAGAGCCCGGTCATGAAATCGATCGTATTTTTCCAATCATGGGCATTGGGAACAACGGACGCCGGACTCACATCCTTACCGCGCCGGCCCGCACTCGATATTGCGACTTCGGCATGTTTCATCTGCTTTCTAAGTTCTCTATATTCTTCAGCTTCTGCCTCGCGGTCTCCAACATATAAGATCTCGTCATCACGCGCTTTGTAAGTATTGAACCCCTGCTCACTGGCATACTGATACAAGGGATTATTATTCCATGCGTGAAACCCGTGAGCCCCCCTGTCATAAGGAATGCCGAAGATCGAATTGTCTGTTAGAACGCGACCACCTCGGCATTCTCAGGCCTCTAATAACGCCACCGAAAGGCCCCGTTTTCTAATCGTTTCAATGGCTGCCAAGCCAGC
>JBDNIE010000144.1:0-16812 GCA_041688425.1 Halioglobus sp.
ATTACTATGGACCCTGTAAGCGATTGGAGACATCCGGTCCCGCGATAAAAGTTAGCTCGACTCGGGCCAGCCACGACGTAAAGGTCGCCAAACGGCTGTGGGAGTTATCCATAGACATGACGGGCATAGATCCCGGTATCTAGCGCAGGAGCACTCCCTAAATGGCGATCAATTGGTATCCCGGCCACATGCACAAGGCCAACAAGGATATGATCAAAGCCCTGCCACAGGTGGATCTGGTTATTGAATTACTGGATTGCCGCCTACCCTACAGCAGCCAGAATCCGTCCATCGCAAAACTGGCCAAAGGCAAGCCTCGTATAAAGATACTGAGCAAGTCCGATCTCGCGGACCCTAAAATAACCCTGCTGTGGCAAGAGTATTTTGAGCAGTCCGAATCGGTAAAAACCCTGCTCACCACGTTGGACCGAACCGACAAAGCGCAGAAATTGATTCAGCTTTGCCACAAGATGGTGCCGCGGCCAGGCAAAGCAAAGTTCAGTTTGCAGGCAATGATTACCGGCATCCCCAACGTGGGAAAATCTACCCTGATCAATACCGTTGCCGGGCGCAAAGTTGCCAAAACTGGCGACGAGCCGGCGATCACCAAGGGCATGCAGAGAATCCGCATCAACGATGATCTGATATTCCTGGATACGCCGGGTATTCTCTGGCCCAAAATTCATAACGAGAACAGCGGTTACCGGCTGGCTGCCTCCGGGGCTATCAAAGACACGGCCATTGAGATCGAAGATATCGCCCTGTATCTCAGCGGTTTCCTGCTACAACATTACCCACAGAACCTGATGACGCGCTACGAAATGACTGAACTGCCCCCCTCCGACATAGAATTCCTCGAAGTAATGGGCGCTAAGCGGGGCTGCCTGCGCAGTGGCGGCCGTATAGATCTAGAGAAGGCGTCATCCATCCTGATCAATGAATATCGCGCCGGTATGCTGGGCAGCATTACCCTTGAGACACCGGCAATGGTGTCAGTCGAGGAAAAGTCAGTACTACTCTGACGGCCTGGGGCGACTGAGCAAGTGGTAGCAACAGCCACCTACCGCGCCCGCCAGTCCCTGCGCCAACAGACCGGGTAGCGTTCGCGTTGCCGCGATACCTGAAACGCCCAGTACCGCCTTCATTATGCTATGCAGCGCCACGATCGCAACGAAGCCGGCGAGGGTAAACAGAAGCGCTCTGTGTGCGGGTAGCAGGCGGGTGAGTCCGGCAGCCACTGGCAAACCAAGAATGAAGGCCACCAGGATCAGGGGCAGATAGCTTGATGACATTCCGACCAGATCGTCAACGGTTGTTGCCAGGCGCATGCCCGCGCTGACCTCCAGCCCCATCCCCTGAACTGCAGCAAGAATCGTCTGGGTAAACAAAATACTGGCCAGGACATAGGCCAACAGAACTGCGGGAAAAAAGGCTTTGAGCACTCGCGCCATGACGGTTCATCCGTGTCGGTAACTGTGTCTATAATGACTGACAATCATACAAAGGAAAACCCAATGAATGCTGTGTTATTGCAGGCCACGAGGTGGCTTCCCGGTATTGTGCTAATGGCAATAGTCTCAATGGCGTCCGCGCAACCTGTCACCTATACCCTCACGACCCTCGCAGACAAGCTGGATTCACCGTGGTCGCTGGTGCAGTTGCCTGATGCGAGCTTTCTTGTGACTCTGCGCGGCGGTGAACTGCTGCGAGTAGCGCGCGATGGCTCTCGTACAGCAATTAGTGGCACGCCATCGACCTATGTGGCCGGGCAGGGCGGCTTCTTTGACATCGTGTTGCACCCGGATTTCGCCGCCAACCAAACCGTCTACCTGTCTTATGCCAGCGGCACGCCCGCGGCCAATGGAACCGCCATTACCCGTGCAATTCTTGATGGCGATAGCCTGCGAGATGCCCAGCAGATCCTGCTGGTTAAACCCCTGAAGGATACGCCCCAGCATTACGGTGGCAAAATGTTATTCCTGCCCGACGGTACACTGCTGCTCTCCACCGGCGAAGGCTTTGAATACCGCGAGGCGGCCCAGGATCTGGACAGTGAGCTGGGCAAGGTTCTGCGCATTAACGATGATGGAAGTGTGCCCGCCGACAACCCCTTTACCGGCGGGCCTGGCGAACGTATCTGGAGCTATGGCCATCGCAATGCCCAGGGGTTTGCCCTGGACCCTGCAAGCGGCACTGTCTACCAACATGAGCATGGGCCGCGCGGTGGCGATGAAATCAATGTGATCAGCCCCGGCAAAAACTATGGTTGGCCGGCCATTACCGACGGCGTGGATTACAGCGGCGGACATGTGTCGCCGTTTACTGCAGCCGCGGGTATGGAGCGGCCGCTGGTGTTCTGGGTGCCAAGCATAGCCCCATCCGGCATGGTATGGTATGACGGCGCGGCGTTCCCACAATGGCGCGGCAGCTTGTTCTTGGGGGCCCTTGTTGACCAAGAGGTTCGCCGCATTGACCTACAGGACCCAGATGAGCTGATTCAGGAGTCCTTGTTTTCCGAGTTGGACGCGCGTATTCGAGATGTGCGGATGGGGCAAGATGGCAACCTCTATCTGCTCACTGATGGCGATGACGGCAAGCTTGTACAGGTTAGCCCCGCGGGACCCTGAGCGCGCGGGACGTCAGTGCCTAATCAACCACCTGACCTATTGGGCACCATCGCGAAAGCACCAAAGCCTGCGAATGGTGGACACAAGTTTGATTAATCAGATCCGTCGGCGGTCCCGCACCGTATAACATTGACCTATCTTCAGGAGCTAAGACCCATGAAAAGCCAACTTCAAATGACCCGCCGCAACGCCATAAAGGCCGGTGGAGCCGCGCTCGCCTCACTGATTTTTGCACGCTCGGTCCAAGCTGACACTAACATCCTGTCGCCAACCGATCCCACAGCCATGGCGCTGGGATATTACGAAGATGCCGCCGAGGTTGATCTCAGTAAATGGCCCAAAAAAGCGGCACCCGGCGGGGATCAACAATTGTGCAGCAACTGCGCCCTGTACGCGTCAGTCGATGCCACCCATGGTAATTGCTCTATATTCCCCGGCAAACAAGTAGCCGCCGCCGGCTGGTGCAATGCATGGATAGCCGGCTAAGCTCGGCCTGTAGCCAATGGCACTGACTTAAGCTGCGATACCGGCACTAAACCCCGTAGAGCTTTCCGGGACACCCCGTACATACTTACCCATAAACACAGGGGCGGAGTTTTCTGTAGGCTCACTTTACAGATGACCGCCCCGACAGATGGCCTCCCCGCAGATGGCGGCCCCTTCTTTATGGCATCAGGCGGCCCCTGTAATCTCTCATTGCTTTGACCCATGTGCCGCTTTCAGACTTGAATAAGCGCCAGGCGAGTCCGCCCCCGATTCCGCTGAATGTTCTGTTATGCTTCTGAAGCAGCCTTCACGTAGAGACACGTGACAAATTTTTGTGTGCTTTGGAATGACTCGATGTTCACGTCCCTGAAATTTTCATTACACCGCTGGCGACTGGTTGTCATCATCGGCTCTCTTACTCTCTCACAACCCATAGTTGCCGACGGCACGTTCCTGATCGACCCTGAGGAGGCGTCGATGTCTGCTGCCCATACCGCAACCAAATTCGTCTCGTGGGAGGAGTATAAACGGATCAAGCTGGGCGCCGATTCTGATGCAGCCGATGATGGCGATGATGGCGATGATGGCGATAGGATGGTTACTGAATCACTCGCCGATCGCTTTCCCGCCGCTGGTCAGCGGGAAGGGGCTCCCGTGTTGTCGACAGCGCCTGCAAACGCCAACGAGCCTAAGCCAAAGACTACTCCCGCTGTGAAAGCTAATGCCCGCACCCGTGAAACTGAGACTGCAGTGGCTTCATCCAGCCCATCGATAGACCGCTCGACGCCGCGAGCAGGCAAGACAACTCCACCACACGCTGCCGATGGCACCCAACTGGTTTACACACGCCAGCCCTATAATTCCCACCCTATACCCGGCAATACAGCTGACTCAGAGGTGGCAAATTTTCAGTATGCGACTGATGTTCGCAGGATCAACGACATGCTCAGTGAGGCGGATGTGGTTATTGACGCTTTGAATGGCAGTACTGCGGAGGTTATTTTCGACTGCACCGGCAACGATGATTACAACTGTGTGGCGCAGGAGGCTCGTGTTAGTCCCGATGGCAAAAAGATTGTCTATAGCGTCGGATTCTCAGCACCCGGTGACAACGGACTTACGCCCCAGTTTAACGGCCAGATTCAGGAACTAGCGCCCCTGCTGTGCGCCCAGCTCTACATCTACGATATCGAGAAAAAGACCAACACACCTATTGGAAATCACCCCGGTGGGGGTTGTGCTGCCAACTACAACAACGCAGCCAAGGCGATAGATCGACAGCCTGCATGGCTGTCCAATACCGAGCTTGTTTTTGTCTCCAACCGCAGTGGCAAGTGGCCCAATCGCGAAGGCGGGATCCAGCACTTGCAGTATTGTAGCAATTACCCCTACTGCGTCTCGCAGACGTATCCTTACGGTCCGGCAGGGCAGGCCATGCAATTGTGGAAGATGAACACAGATGGCACTCAGGCTGTCAATTGGGGGCCGCAAGACCTCAACTCCCTCGCACCGGAGGTAATGGCCAACGGTGATGTGGTGTACTCCTGCTATAACGCGCACGCCGAGAAAGGTTTCTCCCCAGGCCAGAATAGCCAGGTTGCTCTGCCCAATCTCATGTGGTTATGTCGGGTGGATGGGAACGGGGCTGACATGACGGTGAAGCTCCACGGCCACAAACAGAATATTCTCAAGACTCGCGACTGGCTGCCAACCGCCCCTGTTGTCGGGGGAGTCAGCACAAATAAAGGTGGGCTGCTGGGTTTTGATGATATCAGGGGTCTGCGATCAGTAGCGGAGATCTTCAAGGATAAACTAGCAATAACAACTTACTATCGTGCCAACCACAATGGCAGCAATGGGGCCATCTACGCTTTCGACTATGGCAACCCCCATGTAGAAGGTTGCAGTACGGCAAGCTGCATCAGGTATCCCTTCCTTGAGCCCGCAAGTAATGCTCTCGGCAGCGGGACATTCCTCCCCTCCTCCTTCAAAGCACTTACCCCGTGGGGCCAATCAGGCGATGCTTCCCCGGGCTTCGAGTACCGGGGAGAAGGCATACCCGACCGGTCATTTGGCAAGGCAGGCTACCCGGCGCCGTGGGATGCTGATCATTTCCTGATCACACACGCCCGTGGACAGTGTTACGCCGGCGCCTCGGGCGCGCAAGTGACAAAGACATGGCTCGGCGATACAACGGTGTGCCGCAGGACGATCATGAAGGTGAACGCGCCAGCGGGAGCAACAAGCGAACTGCCTACCACGACTAATCCGTTTGATCGTACCCAGATGATTCCACTGGTGGATGACCCCAGGTACCAGGTGTGGGACGCCAAGCCAATCAAGACTTATCAAGCGTTATTCGGGCAAGCTGCACCCAAAAGACCTGCCCCACTGACAGCAGGGAAATGCTATCTGCAGGTGGTGGATGCGCGTAGATCAGAGCTATACGGGCGTCCAGCGGCACATCCCCAGGCCGCTTCTACCCAGCGGTGCGCATGGCAGGGGTGCGCTGTGCAACCGCAAACAGAGAACCCTGACTTTATCTTTAACAATATGAAATATCTGTCGATATCGCTTCCCCAGCTGTGGGACATCAGCTATCAGGAGAACAATGAGCTGTACAAGATGACCATGAACACCCTCGGTTATCGGAATGTGAAGGGCTACCAGAGAGCGCCCCTGGAAGCGGATGGTTCTGTAAAAGTAGAGGTACCCTGCGATACCCCCTTGCTGATGAGCGGTGAGAACGCCAACGGTGAGGTCATCGCCCATGACGATATGCTCCACTCCCTGCGCCCTGGTGAAACCCGAACCTGCCACGGTTGCCATGACGCACACTCAGAGGAGCGATTCGCTGAATTAGGCCAGCTCTCTGCAATGACAAGATTTGCCAATACCCTTGCAGCCGCCAGCACACCAAAAGCAGGAACAGTCCACAGCTTACCCAAGTTTGTGCAGGTGCAACCCATCATTACCCGCTCCTGCGGTGGATGCCACACTGGCTTTGAGAACGACGATCTTCTGTATTCGAGGGTTGTATGGGATACCCAACAGCGGGACTTCAAACCGTGGCTACCCATCACCCCTGCAACGCCCGGTGTGCGCGACAACACGTTATGGCGCCCCCTGACCAGCCGCTTTGTCTCAAAATTTGCGCTTGAATCGCCGTTGTACTGGTACGCCCATAACAAGCGAATGGACGGCAGGACAAATGCGGCTTTTAACTGGGATATCGACTACCAGGCCGAACATCCCGATACAGGGATTTCAGCAGAAGAAAGGGGGCTTTTGAAGGACTGGCTAGATAATGGCGCGCCCTATCAATAGAGCCTCTTTGAAGTAAATTGAGCTCAGACTTAAATGGCATTGACTTAGGCTCAAATGTGACGCGTAGGTGCCAAAGCGAGCGGAGATTGAAGGAACCGTCTGAGGCCACGGAGGCGCGGCCATCCGGGCACACAGCGGGCACACAGCCAGAGCTTGCCCCTGTTTATGGGTGCGTATTTACGGCATGTCCCGAACAGCTCTATGCAGTTTGGTGCTGGTTTGGGAGCTAAGGTAAGTATCATCCTGGTCTGTCACTGATCCCCGCCCTTGCTGACGATACAGTTTGCGCCATTGCAAGTAGCCAAAAATCACTATGACCAGGTACAAGCAGAACAACAGTGCAGTTAAATAGAGTGCCTTATCGAAATATAGATAAGCGGCTACTGCGTCTATCACTAGCCAATAAAGCCAGTTCTCTAATACCTTTTGGGTCACCATATAGGTGGTGATGACCGCGCCCCATGTCGTAAATGAGTCCAGGTAGGCCCACTCTGCCTGAGTGTGCTGGTCGAGCAAATAACCCGAACCCAGTGATAAACCGATTATTAGCCCGATAACAGCACAATGGGTTTTCCAACACCATCGACTAATCGCCAGGTTAGTCTTGTTATTATCAGTGGGCTGCTGCCACTGCCACCAACCATAAACAGCCATTGCCATATAGTAAATCTGAAGGACGGAATCCATTAGCAAATTCACATCCCAAAATAAAAACGTATAAATGGCGGTACTGATAAATGCCGCATACCAGCAGCTGATACGTTCAAACATAGCCAATACTAAATAGGCTAAACCTAACAGCACTGCGGCAACTTCCCACCAACTCATGGCAAGCCACGCTTGTTCGAGGGCAGCACTCGTCTCCACTTAGAAAGCTTCGTGACTATTGAGCCGGGCAACAAACCTATCGACTGGCGCAGTAAAATTCTCACTAATGGGATACAAACTTATATCTGCTGACAGCATCACAATTATTCCCTAGAAATTATAGCGGCCCGTGAGGCCTACTGAACGTGGCTCACCCAATTGCACATAGGTTTGTGTGGCATAACCATCACGTGGGTCATTACCAAATCTAAAGCCGCGGGTTTCTACATCCTCATCAGTTAAGTTACGCCCCCACAGCGCTACGCTCCATGCGTCCATCTCATACGCTATTTGCGCATTTAGAAGCTCATAACTTGCAGATTTTGCATCATGACTACTTGAGAAATAGAACTCATCTTTCGCTTCGATATCCAATTGGACATACACATTGTCGCTAACATCGTATTTGACGCCGGCTGCATATTGGTAGCGGGGGGCATGTGGTTGATCGCGACCCACTAAATCGATACAGCCGGCAGTGTCGCATTCATCTATATCTGTACGCAGCAAACCGCCATTAGCAAATACCCGCAATGCATCAGTTGCTTGCCAGACAGATTCAATCTCCAGACCATAATTACTGCCTTCAGCAGCATTGGTAATGTAGTCCACAAACGCACCCGGGCCACCAACAGGAATGATAGAGTCTTTGATATGCATATCTTGACGATCGTTGTAAAAAGCGGCTAATCGAATTTGTAAGCTGTCATCCAGCAAAGAGCTCTTGTAACCCACTTCGTAAGCCCACTGGTATTCAGTATCAAATTCACGCTCGGTCTGGTTGAGTGTGCCGTCCGTATTAACACCGCCAGGCTTATAACCCCGAGCCAGGCTTGCATACAGCAAGTCCTCATCGCTCGCTTGATAATCCAGTACAATTTTACCTCCGTACAAAGTTTCGTCGGCATCCAGGATTACCGCACTGGAGTCTTTGTAGTCTGCGTCCCATTGCTCGACCCGCAAACCGATCGTTAAGTTAAATTGATCGCTCAATGCAGTTGTGGTTTCACCAAAAATGGCCAGGTTTTGTGTTCGGTAACTGCTCAGCAATCGCGCGTCTGTAAAAGTGTCAAAGTCTACAAAATCTCGTTGCAAGTCCTCGTCTCTATTTTCATAGTATATGCCCACTAACCAATCGGTAGTGTCACCCAATATCCTGCCATCTTCACCAGACAGCAGGCGCGATTCAAGGGTAGAGTTTTTCCTATCGCGAACATAATTATCAGTCGATGAGTACTCATCCGCCGGCGCTATACCCACAAAACTCCAATCTTCGTCAAAACCGTACTCCAGATCAGAATCGGCATAACTGGCAATAAATTGGGCATCAAGTTTTGAATTAATTGACCAGTCTGCGTTAACAGAAACGGCGCTGGTTTTTTGTGTGTCTTTGCCAGGTTCGTCAGAGAGCGTATCGCCATTGCGATCTAACGAAAAAGCGTCATAACCATTATCTATGTCGATAAAAAATAATGACGCATCAACAGTCAAATTGTCAGAGGCTAACCAACGTAATTTGGTACGCAGCGTAAATTCGTCGAAACCATTGGTATCATCTCTATTGAGGAAGACGTTATCCACATAACCGTCTGATTTGTATTGCTGAATAGAGGCTCGGTATAGGAGATCGTCAGTTAAGGCACCGCCGTTAGCTGCGCCTAAACTCCAGCTATCGTAATTTCCAATCATTGATTCTACATAACCGTTAGAATCTTCAGAGGGCGCAGTAGATTGAATAGCAATAATGCCCGCTAAAGCATTAGCACCATATCGCGTGCCTTGTGGGCCGCGCAGAATCTCCACTCGCTCAACATCAAACAACGTTCCTGCACTGCCGATGCCACTAAAATCCACGCCATCAATAATGGTGCCCACTGACGGATTAATGGGGCTAGCAAACTGACTGCGCTCGCCAATGCCTCGAATCTGGATATAGCGCGTGCGTGAGCTACCGCTACTGAAGTTTACGTTGGGCGCCAGTGCTAACAGTTGCTCTAAATGCTGTGCGCTGCGACTTCGAATATCTTCCGCTGTCAGCACGGTGACACTGGCAGGCATTTTCTGCAGCTCAATATCGCGGAAATCCGCAGTCACTATTATTTCTTCAATAGTGTCTGCCAGCGACGTGACGGCGAGCAAGGGGGATGCCAGCACGATGGCGGCAACGAGACGACGAGTTGTGTATTGCATAATGGTCTCCAAAAACTAAAAGAGACCCGGAACGACGATAAGACGGCGAATTCAATTTACCTATTCCTACGCCGGTATTAACCGGATCAGGTTCAAAGGGTTCACCACTGTGTCTCAGGCATCCAGATACTAATCAGATGCCACCCCTAAGGTTTCTTGCGCCAACATTATATACAACGTTAGTGCTAAGTAAACATGGGCTTTACAAAAATAGAACGGCTGAACCGGTATTGAATCGCGTCGGACGTTAAAATTGCTTTAGCAATAAGCGCTGATCGATCGGGATGAACTTGCTGGCCTCGGCGGTGAGTATGTCCGATGTCAGCGACGGCACTCCATACACCTCGCAGTTGGTATCGAAGCGCTGCTTGATCCGATCTAACAAAAGGCCAAAGTCACCATCACCACTGAGGAGCACCACGGTGTCGCAATGCGCGGCGGCTTCATAGACGTCCAGTGCGATGCCGACATCCCAGTCGGCCTTAGTGCTGCCATCCCGGCGTTTTAACACGGGCTTGAGTTTTACGCTAAAGCCAATGGCGTGCAAGATGCTCTGGAACTGCATTTGTTTGGCGTCACCGCGATCTGTAGCGTAGGCATAAGCACCTATCAGCTCGCGGCCCCGGGTTACTTCCGCCCAGAATTTGTTGTAATCGAAGTTACGCTGATAGGCTTGGCGACAGGTGTAATAGATATTCTGCACATCGACAAAAATACTGATTTTTTCCAAAGTGACTCTCTTTAAGTGATGGTCCGGGTACTTAAAATGAGCAGGAACGCTCTGGTTGGCACGGCTTTAAGCTTGAATTCACCGCCTACGTACCACTTTGGGGCTTAATCCGCTGCCCTGCATAGCGCGCTAATTTGCTATGGTCCTGATCACGGCGGTACCCTTTTGTGCCAGAAATATGGTGTGCCGACTGCCCTTCCCGGGGCGGGCCCTCACGGTACGAGTGAACGCGTGAAAACCACATTTTTTCAGGCGAATAAGAAAAAGAGGATCCGGGCCAGCAGACCAAATGGCCAGTGTGCCTTCAGGGCGAAGTGATTTATAAAGAGCGCATAATCCGTTCGTTGAATACAACCAGTCGTTTCCCGAATGGGTGAGGCCCTCAGGGCCATTATCGACATCGAGCAAAATGGCATCGAAAGGCGGCTCACTGCCGGTCAATAGTTGCGCTACATCACCTATATGAACACGCGTGCGCCCATCCTGTAGGGGCTGCCCGGCACACTCTCCTAGCGCCCCACGGTTCCAGTCCACTACGGCGGGTATCAACTCTGCCACAGTGACTTGCGCTGACGGAGACAATGCTTTTAGTGCCGTGGCGAGTGTAAAGCCCATACCGAGGCCTCCTACTAACACTCGAGCACGGTCAACGCCATTCAGGCGGGCGCAGCCCAGTTCTGCCAGCGCTTCCTCCGAACCGTGCTCACGACTGTTCATCAGGTCGCCGCGCATACCAGAAAGTCGAATGGAAAACTCTTGCCCTCGCACCGATAATTTAAGTTCCCCGCCGCCATTGGGTATGTCCGCCGTACCTAAAACGTCCCACCGATCCATAAGGTCTCGCTTGTATTGGCTAATTGCTGGCGGCGGAATTTTAGCATGAGATGGCAAGATTTCAGAGGAATCCGGGGGTAACGTAGTTCAGGATGAACTTGCCCTCAAAGCGAAAGAAATTGCCCATATAGCCACGTATGCTGGAATGGTCCCGTACACTAGCACACATCAGGATCGCCTTATGGCAAATACCAAATTACTGCCCGAACTCAGGGCGCTTACAAGAAACGCAGACAGTGTCGAAAAGGAACACGCCAAACAGTTGCGCAAGGTTCTCAGCAAGCTGAAAACGCGGCAGATCGAACTTGCTTAGGGTTTGGGTGAGGTTGATAATGACTGCGATAGCCTGCGGAGCGAGTAAGATACTGACGTACTTCGGGTTCAAGGCCAAAAAGGCATTGAAGTCTACAAGTGCTTGAAAAAAGTGTACAAAGAAAAGAACGAAATTAGCCGCAATTAATATCCGGTTTTGATGCAAATGCCACTTACTTAAGCTTAAGACTCTCGACCAACTCTAGCTATTTCGACGCCCTAAATTGGCAGCACCCTCTTCCGTGATCCGGATCACAGTGAGAAGATTTGCGTGTTGAACCACATCGCATTTAACGCGGTCGAGACTCTGCGCTGCATACGTGCAGGATATTATCTAGCCTCAGGCCGCTATTGCATCCGATTGAAGAGCCAATAAATTGCCCAAACACATACTTCAAGCCTCTCGACAAAGCTTACGCCTAACCGCGATGGTGGCTTTGGTTGCATTGATCCAGCCCTTGGATTCCGCAGCTGCGACCCCGCAGCTGCAAGAACAACAAAGTGCGGTAGCCGTAGCGTGGGCCGGGGATACATCATCTGCGCTGGCGCTGCTTGAAAAGCTGTATCTCGAAAATCCTGAGAACGTTAGCCTGCGCAATGACTACGCTGTGATCGCTGCCTGGGACGGCAACGATGCACTCTGCACAAAGCTACTGGCGCACGCCGACCCCGCCCGACTTCCCGGCAATGTTCTTGCAGTGTATGCGAAAAGCCTGCGTAACCTTGGTGACCGGCAGCGTTCCCTTGCAATGTACGATCGGCTCATCCTGCTGCAACCTGGTCAGTTGGACGGCTACATGGGAAAAGTCATGGTGCTTGCCGATTCCGATCAATTTGAAGAGGCAGACCGGGCACTGGTTGATGTTCCAACGCAGTTTACATCTGACGCTCAATATTCGACAGCACTGTTACTTACTCGCGGTTATGTAGCCGAACGGCAAGGGCATTTTACCGCAGCGTTGAGTTACTACAACAAGGGCTTGCGGGCGGAGCCTGGCAACCGGCAGTTACGAAAACAACGCGCCTTTATAGCCTCCGCTCTCGGAGCAGGGGAGATCGCACTGCGCGAGGCGCAGGCAGAGCCGGGGCTGTTCGACTCAGAGCAGCTAACGCGTTTTCAGCTGGAGGCATTGGCACTGCAGATTCGCTGGGGCGGGCTACCCCGGCCCAGTGACGCTGCCAGCAGTGCAGAGACTGCAGTTGCTGATTATCAAGCCATCACTCCCCTCTCCGAGCCGAACATCCGCCACCGGCAATACGACTATATTGTGGCGCTTGTTATGACTCGCCGTATGGTGGAGGCGGCGGCCCAGTTTGAAGAACTACGCGATGAAGTGGGCGTGGATAAAATTCCCTATTATGTATTGAACTCGGCAGGGCAAGCCTATCTCTACCTCGAACAGTCGCAACAGGCATTGAATTGTTATCTCGCCGCGCAGAAAAACCTACCGCAAAATGCCAGTCGCAGCGCACGTTTCAATGTGGAAATGGGGCTCTTCTATGCGCTGACTGACACCCAACAATTCGACGCAGCCAGCACCTTGATCAATGAAGTAAAGGCACAGGAAAAGCCCTGGATCAGGCCTACTGCCAAGATGTGGCTGCCCAACGATCGTTACGACGCCAGCCAGGAAGCGGCTGCAATGGCGCTGGCGTATCGCGAAGAATTCGATGAAGCACTGGAGCAACTTGATCAACTGATAGCAATTGCTCCTGCAAATACTAATCTTCGGATGTCCAGAGCTGCAGTCGCGCGTTGGCGCGGTTGGTACAGATTGAGTGAGTCCGATCTGGATAAAGTCAACACGCCCTCTGCGCAATTCACGAAGAACCTCAGTGCCGCGAATCTTGCTATGGACACGCAAGACTTTGACGAAGCGCATAGTTTGCTCGACAGAGTCGCTGCCTCTGAGCCCGATGCAAAAGCGGTGGTGGATCTGGAACGACGCTGGCTTACGCACGAGCGAGCACAACTATTCGTGGACGCGTCTGCGGGCCAATCAGACGGGGCCGAGCTGGGTAATGATACCTATACAGTAGACACGCGCTATTACAGTCAGCCTCTGGACTACCGCTATCGTTTGATGGTGCACGACAACATCAGGTACGCAAAATTTGACGACGACCCGGTGCGAGATCATCGGCTCGGAGCAGGCGTAGAGTACCGGGAGCAGTACTGGACGGTGACCTCGGAAGTGAATAAAGGCCTGCAGGATAATGACGATATTGGAGCCAGTCTTGGCGCGAACTGGCAACCAACCGATCATTGGCTTCTCGCGGCGCAGACAAACTACAACAGTTCCAGCATCCCTATGCAGGCCGTGGAGAATGACATCAGCGCTAATGATGTGACGCTCAGCACACGGTACAGAAGCGACGAGTCCAGAGAGACCAGCGTATTTCTGGGAGCCATGGATTTCGATGACGGTAACCTGCGGGAATGGCTGGGCACCTCCTATAGTCAGCGTGTACTGAATCTCCCCCATCATAAACTGCGGGCCAGTGCATCAGCCTACTTCAGCCGCAACGATAGTGACAACGCCCCCTATTTTAATCCCTCCAGTGACCGCGAGGTGACCGTCGGGCTGGAGCATGAATGGCGCATCTATCGAGACTATGACCGCTCGCTAGTGCAGCGCGCTGGCATCTATGCCGGGGTTTATGACCAGGCCTCATTCGGCGCGGATTCGTTGTGGCGATTTCGTATCGCACACGACTGGGGAATCTCGGATCGACTGAATTTCAGTTATGGCTTTGACATTGCCAAGCGTCCGTACGATGGCGCACAGGAAGAACAAAAAAGTATCTTCTTTTCGCTGGGGTGGCGACTATGACCAAAGCAGGTTCTATCGTGATGGGCATGCTGCTCCTCTTTGGCAGCCAGGTTTCAGCGCAGTCAGCACCTGACAGCAAAGTGCCCGAGCTCCTGGCGCTAAGCTATCACGACGTAGTGACGACCAGCGGGCCGCCTCTGGATGAATCTTCAATCACCGTCGACATGCTCGTTCAGCAGTTCTCCTGGCTGCTCGGTCACGGCTATCAACCCATCAGTCTAAGCCAATGGCGCGCCGCAAAGCTCGCTGGAGATTTACCAGAGAAACCGATATTGCTAACCTTTGATGACGGCTATGCCAGTTTCCTGGAGCATGTGTTACCCCTTCTGGAGCTATTCAATTTCCCTGCCGTACTCGCTCCAGTTACCAGTTGGATCGACTCGCCAACGGATCAGCCGGTGCTCTACGGCGACGAACTGATCGCCAGGGATCACTTCCTGACTTGGCGCGACCTAATGGAAATCAAACAATCGGGACTCGTCGAGATCGTCTCTCACAGTCACAATATGCACAATACCAAGCTCGCTAACCGATTCGGGAGCAAGCTGCCCACTGTTACCGCTCGCGCCTATGATATGGAAACATCAACGTATGAAACCGAGGCCATGTATCGGTCCCGAATCAAGCAGGATCTTCAGCAGGGCAATACATTGCTGCAGCAAAACCTTGGCGTCCGCGCGGATACCGTGGTTTGGCCCTACGGGGCTTACAACAGCCATGCCAACGACATCGCGGCGGAACTGGGCCTGACTACATTTTTCACCCTTGATGGCACAGTGAATACCTTGGGCAAACCCGGTATTCACCGGTATCTGGTCAGCTCCACCACGGGTCTTCCCGAATTGGCCAGAGCTGCCTTGGATCTGGATGACCCCAAGTCTTTGCGCGCCACCTATATCGACATGGATGAACTCTACGATCCTGATCCAGCTCGCATGGCACGCAATTTCGATCTTTTACTTGATCGCATCAAGACAATGCAAATTGGTACGGTATTCCTGAAAGCCTTTTCTGATCAGGATTCCAACGGTCTTGCAGAGGCTGTGTACTTCCCCAATCGACACTTAACTATGCGCGCCGACCTGCTCAATCGGGTGTCCTGGCAGCTCAGGACGCGAGCCGAGGTCACGGTGTATGTGTGGCTACCCATTTCTGCGCTTGCGCCACTGGAGTCACAGGCGGCTATTCGAGAGATATACGAAGACCTCGGCCGTAGCAGTATTTTCGGGGGCGTCCTGTTTAGCGGCGATGCCCCACTAACGAATCATACAATGCTGGACCCGGACTCAGTCCAAAATACAGCGAGTGCTGAAGGTATCCCGCACTGGCTGCAGGAAAATGAGTTTACTCTGCAGCTGGCAGAAATATTGAGGGTCTGGCAGCCGGCACTGCGCACCGCCCGCATGATTACAGCTACCGACGATAGCCCTGCGCGGGACGCACTCTTCATTGAGCACTATTTGTGGTCGTCGCAGCACTACAGCTATCTCGTGGTTATCCCACCGCGGGGCCTGCCAGCGCTCGCCGACCAGGGCCTGTGGTTGAAATCGCTACTGCAGACCGCGCAACAGCAATACCCACAAGCGCTGGGAAAAACGATTTTTCAGCTGAACCCCGGCGCAAAAAATTCGCAGAATTCTACTGAAGAAGAGTTGCTACTGGACCAGTTTGATCTTCTTCTTAGCGCAGGCGCAAATCATATTGCGTACTTCCCTGACCAGTTCCTGATCGATAGTCCCCGTGTTGAAGCTGTTCATTCCTCGCTGTCTACCAATACATTTCCAGCGTTCAAAAAGTAGGTCATCGACATGGAACTGACATACGATATTCTGGAAGAGTTTGCGCTGATATTTCCGCTATTTATGTCCTATTTGTGGATGACGGGTGGCATCGTCTACTACTATCGTTGGGAGGATGGTGGCAAACAGCGAGTGGATGAGCCACCCGAACTAAAGCATTACCCCGGCGTCTCCGTCATTGTCCCTGCGCATAACGAGTCCTATGCGATTCTTGAGACAATCGAGTCCCTGAAGAATCTGCAGTACCCCGAATTCGAGATCATCGTGGTCAATGACGGGAGTACGGATGAGACAGCTGACATCTTAAACGCTTTCTCTACTGAGGGATCTATCCGGGCTATCCATCTTGAAACGAACCAGGGAAAGGCCGCGGCCATGCGCGTCGGCACGCTGGCATCAAAACATGAATTTATAGTATGTCTCGATGGCGACGCCATCCTTGACCCTCATGCCCTCACCTGGTTGATACGGCACTTTGACGGCCCCAGAGTGGCTGCCGTAACAGGAAACCCTCGGATTCGAACGCGTTCGACCCTGCTGGGGCGGATACAGGTCGGCGAGTTTTCCTCCATTATCGGCTTGATCAAACGGGCACAGCGTGTCTATGGGCGCGTCTTCACCGTGTCAGGCGTTGTCACCGCTTTTCGTAAAACGGCATTGCACAGGGTTGGTTACTGGGATCTGAACAAGTTGACCGATGATATCGATATCAGCTGGCGCCTGCAGATGGATCACTGGGCTATCCGCTTTGAGAGCAATGCGCTGTGCTGGATTCTTATGCCGGAAACCCTCAGCGGCCTGTGGTC